>NZ_CP019630.1:3944866-4259799 GCF_001999245.1 Roseibium algicola
TCACGATCAGCGGCGGCGAGAAGATGGCATTGTTTCCGGAGACCCGGATCATGACGCCGTCCTCATAGGCGGCCTGCTGCAGCTTCAGCGGGACATCCTTTGCCGAAGGTTTCTTGCTGGCGCGGTCGGAGACCAGTTCGATGGCGCACATCAGTCCTTCACCGCGCACGTCGCCGATCACCTCGAAACGTTCCTGGAGCCCTTTCAGGCCACCAAGAAGTTCCTTGCCGCGTGCGGCGGCATTTTCATGGACCTTCAAACGTCGGATCTCGGCCAGGGCAGCCAGAGCGGCTGCGGCGCCGACAGGGTGACCGGAATAGGTGTAGCCGGTATCGATGGACGCGATGCCGCTGGTGTCCTTTTCAAAGACTTCGGCCACATGCCCGGCGATCATCACCGCGCCGAACGGGAAATAGCCGTTTGTGATGGCTTTTGCCGTGCACATGAAGTCCGGCTGTACGCTCCAGTGGCGCGCACCGCTCTCGCTGCCGGTGCGACCGAAGGCGGTGATGACTTCGTCGGAGATCAGCAGGATGCCGTTGCGGTCACAGATCTCGCGCACCATCGGCATGAAGCTCGGATGGGGAGGCATGACACCACCGGCGCCGAGGACGGGCTCCATGATGAAGGCGGCAATGGTGCCGGCTCCCTGGAAGGCGATCTCGTCTTCGAGGGCGGCTGCGCAGAGCTGGGCAAGTTTCGCCGGATCGCTCTCGTTGAACGGATTGCGGTAGGTGTAGGGAGCCGGAATGTGGAAGCAGCCCGGCAGCAGGGGCTCGTAAGCGTTGCGGAACTTGCCGTTGCCGTTGACGCTGGCGCCGCCGAAATGGGTGCCATGATAGCCTTTCTTCAGGCTGAGAAACTTGGTGCGGCCGGCTTCGCCGCGAATGCGGTGATACTGGCGGGCGAGCTTGAGGGCGACTTCGACCGAATCCGAGCCGCCGGAGGTGAAGAAGGCGCGCGTCAGCCCGTCCGGGGCGAAGAAATCGGCCAGTTCGTAGGAAAGCTCGATGACCTTGTCGTTCGATGTGCCGCGAAAGATCGAGTAGTAGGGCAGGGCGTTCAGCTGGTCGGAGATTGCCTGTTTCACCGGCTCGCAGGAGTAGCCGAGGTTGACGTTCCACAGCCCGCCGACGGCATCAAGAACTTCGTGCCCGTCGACGTCGGTGATGAAAACATCGCGGCCACCTGTCAGGATCGTCGGCAGATTGGTCTGGCTGTCGGCCGGATGAGCCATCGGATGCCAGACATGGCGGGCGTTGTTTTCCTTCAGGAAGTTGGAATCCTTCATGTCATGTCTCCTTGGAATAAACTTGGCAGGCCGAGCAACGAAAGTGCCTGGTCATAGGAAGATCGGGGGGAAAGAACGTCGAAGTGAACCGTCTGCAGACCGGCCGTCTCCGCGCCGCGAATGTTGCGCAGCTGATCGTCGACAAAGACGCAGGCGGATGCGGGCAGGCCGAGTTCGTCCAGGCACAGCTGATATGCACGCGGATCCGGCTTCAGGATCCTGGTGTAGGTGGCATCGACGATAACGTCGAAATCATCCAGAAAAGCGAGCTTTTTCCTGAAGTCCGCACCGTAGAAAAGGTCCAGCTCATTGGACAGGATCGCAAGCTTGCAGCCTGCCTGCCGGGCAATTTCGATTGCGGCCAGGGCTTCCGGGCGCATGACGGCATCGGGATCAGCGCCGCGCGCAGCCTTCACGAAGTCCGCCATTTTCGTCCAGCTGTTGCCTGTCAGCTCGGCAACTTCCTGCGTGCGCCGCTGCCAGTAGTCGCGTTCGGAAATCTCGTCCCGCTGCATTGCCTGCCAAAGACTGTCGGTTGCCGGATCAAACGGGCCACGCCAGGTCAGGCTGCCGGGGGCGAGCCCGAGGGCCTGTTCGGTCAGATCGTGGGTCTCGAACATCGTGCGAGTGACAACCCCGCCGAAATCGAGCACCAGAGCCTTCGTGTCATGCGGCATCGCGCCAGATCCTTCTCAAATCGACCGGGACAACGCCGCCGAGTTTTTCAGTGACTTCCGTCGCCGCGATCGGCAGGGAAATTCGGATTTTTGCTTTCAACTCATCGGTCATGCGAACGGTGGGGGCGGCAACGGCTATGGTGCCGACTGCCTCTGGCAAGTCGCCGAAGATCGGCGAGGCAAAGGAAGAGACGTGCTCTTCAAAACCCTGGTCGATAAAGGCAATACCGTCGTTTCGAACCTGTTCGACTGTCTGTTTCAAAAGCTCGGTATCGGTGATCGTGTAGCCGGTGGAGGGTTTGAGCTTCGTCTTCAGAAGCTTCGGCAGCAGATCGATCGGACCGAAGGCCAGCATTGCGAGACCGGAGGCAGTTGCGTGCAGCGGCAGCAATTCAGCTTCGTCGAAATAGACCCGCGTGCCGTGAATGAGTGCGTCATGATGATAGAGCGGTGACAGATGATTGCCTTCCCGCAAGGAGACATGAACCAGCTCCCCGAGTTCTCCAGCCAACTGTTCCACCAGTGGAGCGACAAGCCTTCTTGCCGGGAACAGTCGTTCGCGGACTGCCGCAAGACGCAGGATGGCGGGACCCAGGCGATAGCCTTTGGTGCCCGGGTTCTGCTCCAGAAAACCGTTGGCTGTGAGTTCGGTCAGATGCCGGTGAACCGTTGCCTTGTCCTGGCCCGAAAGGTTGCGGAACTCGGTCAGGCCGATTTCCGAACGGCTGGCGGAAAAGTGGTTCAGCAGGCTCAGCGCTTTTGTGATCGTGCCCATGCTTCAGCAGTTCCTTTCCCGCAGGTGCCGGATTGAAGCTCCGGCATTCGACGGGACGATGTTGACATGTAGTTTCATTTGAAACAATATATTTTTAAACCGATGGTTTGTTATTTGAACCGTTTTGCGAGGTAAACAAAAGCGTCAGCGCTTCGATTGAAGGTTGACATCTTGTTATTTAAGATCACAATAATTAACAAAGCAAATAAAAAATGACCAAGACCGGCGCAAAGTCCGGCTGTCACCTGACCAGAAAAGGGACTGTTGAAATGAAGAAGCAAGTGATCGCCCTGACGGCCGCGACATTGATGTCGGCAACGGCCGCTCTGGCTGAATATCCGGAAAAGCCTGTATCGTTCATCGTTCCGTGGCCTCCGGGGGACCTGGAAGACGTGCTGACCCGTCTGATCGCGGACAAGTTCCAGGAAATGTACGGCGTGCCGGCAGCGGTCGTGAACAAGCCGGGTGGCGGCGGTGGTCCGTTCCCTGGTGCAGTGGAAGTCGCAACGGCGCCTGCCGACGGTTATACGGTCGGCTCTTTCGTGACCGACGTGCCGATTGGTGGTCCGCAGATCGGAATTCCCGAACTTTCGCCGAACCCGTTCGAGCCGATCGGCATTTTCATGACCTATCCGTTCGTGATTGCCGCTGGCGCAGACGCGCCCTACGCCACGTGGGCGGAGTTGGCTGATTACGCCAAGGAAAACGAGATCGCTCTCGGCCATTTCGGTTCGTTCCTGCCGCCCACCCAGATCACCTTCGCTGCCGCCAAGACCTCCGGCTTCGATTTTGCCAGCGAAGCGGCTTTTGACGAGCTGAACTGCAACACGCTGGCCTCCGGCGATGTCGACGTCATCAACACGACACTGCAGCAGATCCAGCCGTGCCTCGGCGAGGTCAAGATCCTGGCCAGCATCGGCAAGGAACGGACGTCCCTGACGCCGAACGTGCAGACCATGCAGGAAATCAACCCGGATCTGTCGGTTGCGCTGTGGAACGGGCTGTTCGTTCACAAGGACGTTCCCGAAGATGCGCGGATCAAGATTTCCGAAGCTGCGCAAGCTGCGCTCAAGTCGCCGCAGGCGCTCGAGCTGATCGGCCAGACCGGCGTCCTGATCTACTGGCAGGACCCGGTTCAGTCCGAACAGCAGATCGAGGCTGATGCGGCGGCGCTTCAGAAAATCTCCGAGCTGATCGAACAGTAAGGCGACTATTTCGGCCGGCGCATCTCGCGCCGGCCGGTTGCTTTCGGGTTCCAAGGAGGGTTCGGCTTGGCGCGCATCAAGACGCTGCAGGAACTGTTCAAACGCTATCGCCGGCCCGGCGACATCGTGTTTGCAATCCTGTTCCTGGCATTTTCCCTATTTCTTCTGTCGCAGATCCCGGGTGAGACGGTCTGGGCCAAGCGGACCAAGTGGTTCGCACAGCCAAGGTTCTGGCCCACAGTCGCTATCGGCGGCATGGTGCTGTTCGCCAGCCTGCATTTCATTGGTTCGCTTTGCTCCAAGCGCATTCCGGGCCGATGGCGCGAGGTCGGCTTCTGGATGAAGTCGTTCGAGTTCGTGGCCTATTTCCTGATCTACGTGCTCCTGGTACCGCAACTCGGCTACCTGCCGGCAACACTCGCCTTCACCTTGTTTCTGTGTGTCCGGATTGGCGAGGCAACGCCTCTCAACCTGGGTGCCGCGGTTGCCTTCAGCATTTCTGTGGTGGTGATCTTCCGCGCGTTTTTGCAGGTCAAGGTTCCCGCCGGCCATATCTACGAGGCGCTGCCTGACGGCATCCGCGCCTTTGCCCTGACCTATCTGTGAGGCGAGAATGGAACTGATCCTCTCCAGCCTGTCCATGCTTGCCCAATGGGACGTTCTTGCGGCCCTGGTGATCGGCTCCATCGGTGGTGTCATCATCGGCGCAATTCCTGGTGTCGGAGCTGCCGTTGCCATCGCGATCCTGCTGCCGGCAACCTTTTCCTTCGAACCTATCGTCGGCTTGACCCTGCTACTCGGAGTCTATGGCTCATCCATGTATGGCGGTGCCATTCCGGCGGTGCTGATTAACACACCGGGTACGGCGGTCAATGCGCTGACCACCTATGACGGCTATCCCATGACCAAGAAGGGGCAAGGGCATCGGGCGCTGTCGCTCGCCTATTCGGCTTCTTTCTTCGGCGGCATGTTCTCGATCCTGTGCCTGATCGTCCTCTCGCCGGTGCTGGCGATGATCGCACCGCATTTCGGCAGCCGCGAGATCTTCCTGGCGGCTTTGATGGGCATCATCCTGGTTGTGGTTGCGCACCGCGGACAGGTTTTTGCCGCCGGCATGCTGGCCTGTTTCGGCATCTTCCTGAGCACCATCGGCCTGGAGCCTGCCAAATACACCAAGCGCTTCACCTTCGACCAGAGCTGGCTCACCTCCGGTGTCGATCTCATCGTGGTGGTGCTCGGTCTCTTTGCGATCTCGCAAGCGTTGCTGCTGCTGGTCGACAAGGAACATCAACCCGGATCGGCCAAGGTCGAGGGCAATCTCTTTGCCGGGCTCAAGGAGCTGTTCGCGTTCAAACGGGTGGCGACCGTTTCTTCCGGCTTCGGTGTTCTCATGGGCATGATCCCCGGCGTGGGCGAATTCACTGCCCAGTTCCTGTCCTACACCTATGCGCAGAAATCCTCGAAGGACCCGGACCTTTTCGGCAAGGGATCACCGGAAGGGCTGATCGCTTCGGAAGCTGCCAACAATGCGGTTCCCGGTGCTGCGATGATCCCTTTGCTTGCTCTCGGCATTCCGGGAGAAGCACTGACGGCAATGATGCTGTCGGTGTTCTATGTTCATAACGTCATCCCGGGGCCTCAGCTGTTCCAGGGGCAACTCGACTTTGTGGTCGCGCTCTATCTGGCGCTGATCCTCCTGAATATCATCGTCCTGATCTTCCTCCTGTCCTCCACGGGGCTGCTGCTCAAGATCATTCAGATCCCGACGCGTTTCCTGGGTGTGATGATCATGACGCTCTCCTTTGTCGGTGTGTTCTCGCTGCGCAACTCGGTGACCGACTGCGCGATTGCCGCCGGCTTCGGCGTCTTCGGCCTGGTGCTGAAGCGTCTCAACCTGCCCATTGTGCCGATCATCCTCGGCATGGTGCTTGGCGGGATCATGGAAGTGAAACTTCGCAGCGCCATGGCGCGGGTGAATTCCCCGCTCGATTTCATCGACAGGCCGATCGCCGCAATCCTCTTCACAGCGATCATTCTCATTCTCGTCCTGCACGTACGTACGGTCATTCGCGAGCAAAAGGCGCGGCGGGATCGGGAAGAGGACACTTCCGAAACCTCAACCCAGCAAGGGTAGGAACCAAGATGCTTGACCAGGCCGCAATCGACGTTTTGCGCAACCAGCCCGTTGCCGAGCAGGGGCATTTTGTGAACGGGGCCTTTGCCGCGTCACGGGAGGGGGCGACGCTGGAGGTGCTTTCCCCCATCGACGGAAAACCGCTGACAAGGATCGCAAGCGGAACGGCCGCCGATGTGACGCTTGCCGTCAAGGGCGCACGCAAGGCGTTCGAGGATGGCCGCTGGTCGAAGGCCGCTCCGGCGCATCGCAAGAAGGTGCTGCTGAAGCTCGCTGACCTGATCGAGGCGAAAGCGCTTGAGCTTGCTGTTCTCGGCGTGCGCGACAACGGCACCGAGATCAACATGGCCTTCAAGGCCGAGGCTTTGTCGGCCGCCGGGACCTTCCGGTATTACGCCGAAGCGCTCGACAAGATCTATGGCGAGATCGCGCCGACGGCAGACAATGTGCTGGGGCTTGTCCACCGGGCACCTGTCGGTGTCGTGGGGGCCATCGTTCCCTGGAACTTCCCGCTGATGATCGGCGCCTGGAAGATTGCTCCCGCGCTCGCCATGGGGAACTCCATCGTGCTGAAACCGGCGGAATCAGCCTCGCTCAGCCTGCTCAGGATTGCCGAACTGGCGTCGGAGGCAGGAGTTCCGGACGGTGTCTTCAACGTCGTGACCGGCCCCGGCGCCGTTGTCGGCGAAGCCCTGGCCCTATCCATGGATGTCGACATCCTGGTCTTCACCGGTTCTGGTGCGACAGGGCGGAGGCTTCTTGAATATTCCGCCAGATCCAACCTGAAGCGCTGCTATCTGGAACTTGGCGGCAAGTCCCCCAACATTGTCTTCAATGATGCGGCTGATCTGGCAAAAGCAGCCAAGGTGTCGGCGGCGGGGATCTTCCGCAATTCCGGGCAGGTCTGCGTCGCCGGATCGCGCCTGCTGGTGCAGGAGGACATTCACGACGATTTTGTTGCCGCGATCTGCAAGGAAGCGGAAGCGCTCAAGGTGGGCGATCCGCTGGATCTTTCCAGCCAGATCGGCGCGGTGCATTCGCTGCCTCAACTGGAAGCCGACCTGAGGTTCGTGGAGACAGCAGAAACCGAGGGCGCGGAGCGCTGCACCGGGGGCGAGCGGATCCTGACGGAGACCGGCGGCTACTACATGGCGCCCACCGTCATGACCGGGGTCAAGCCGAGCGATACGATTGCCCGGAAGGAAGTGTTCGGGCCCGTACTGGCCGTAACCGCATTCAAGGACGAGGACGAGGCCATCCGGATCGCCAACGGCACCGAATATGGTCTCGCCGCCGGTATCTGGACGTCTGAACTCGGCCGGGCGCACCGGATGATTTCCGGCATCCGCTCCGGTGTCATCCATGTGAACACCTATGGCGGCTCGGACATGACCGTCCCGCTCGGGGGGATGAAGCAGTCCGGCAACGGCCACGACAAGTCGCTGCACGCGCTCGACAAGTATGTCGACCTGAAGACAGCCTGGATCCAGCTCTGAGGATATCCATGACCAAGACAATCCTGTCCATCGGGACCTACGACACCAAGAATGCCGAACTGGAATTCATAGAGCAGACTATACGCGCCCAGGGCGGCGAGGTGCTGACGATGGATGTCAGCGTGCTGGGTGATCCTGCGATGCCGACCGGCATTTCCAAGCATGAGGTCGCCAGGGCGGGCGGCATGTCCATTGAGGACGTGATTGCGCAAGGCGACGAGAACAAGGCTTTTCAGGTGATGGCGCAGGGTGCGGCCAAGCTTGTTGCCGACCTTTATGCGCAAGGCCGTATCGATGGCATGATCGCGCTTGGCGGAACCATGGGGACGGACCTGGCACTTGATTGTGCCCAGGCGCTGCCGATGGGCGTACCGAAATTCATCGTGTCCACGGTCAGCTTCTCGTCTCTGATCCCGCCGGAACGGCTGGCGCCCGATATCCAGATGATCCTGTGGGCCGGTGGCCTTTATGGCCTCAACGAAATCTGCAAGTCGTCGCTGGCGCAGGCCGCGGGCGCCGTGCTGGGTGCCGCCAGGGCCGCGCAGATGCCGGATCGCTCAAAGCCGCTGGTCGGAATGACATCGCTTGGCTCAAGTTGCCTGTCCTATATGAAGCTTCTGAAACCGGCACTCGAAGACCGGGGGTACGAAGTTGCTGTCTTCCATTCCACCGGCATGGGCGGCATGGCTTTTGAAAGCCTGGCGCGGGAGGGAGCCTTCTGCTGCGTCATGGATTTCTGTCTGCAGGAATTCGGCAATCTCCTGGCAGGGTCGCTGGTCAGCAGCGGGCCGGACCGGCTGCAGAATGCAGGCAGGCTGGGCACGCCGCAGATCGTGGCGCCGGGCGCGCTTGATCTGGTGGATTTTGCCGGCTGGCAGGAAATCCCGGCGCAATATGCCGACAGGCCGTTTCACGAGCACAATCGTCTGATCAAGAGCTCCGTCTTCAACCCGCAGGAGCGCCGTCAGTGGGCGAATGCACTCGCCGACCGGCTGGAGGCGGCCAAAGGGCCGACCCATTTCCTGTTGCCGCTTGGCGGTATCGAGGCCTGGGACAAGGAGGGCGAGGAAGCCCACGATCCGGAGGGGCTGGCGGCCTTCATCGACGAAGTCAGGACAGTCTTCCCAGGCCGCATCGAGACGACCGAGGTTTCGGCGCATATCAACGACAAGGCGTTTGCGGATGCTGCGCTTGGCGTTTTCGACAGATGGGTCGACGAAGGGATTGTCATGCGGGGCGGCTAAGGCCGCCGCGCGTGCCACGAAAGGAAAAAGCGCCGACGAGCGGCGCTTTTTTGGGTCGTGAGATGGGGCTTTAGCTTGTTCTTGTGATCTGAAGTCAGCCCGTGGCAAGTCGTTGCCTGTCACGGGCCTTGGTCATCAGGAGCGTGGTTTCTGGTTTTCCGGATCGTAGAGCGGCTGATAGCCGACACCGGCGACCTCGACCGGGTAGGTTTCCGAGAAATACTCGACATTCAGCTTGCGGCCGACCTGGCAGTACTCCTGCGGCAGGTAGGCAAGAGCGATGTTCTTGCCGATGGTCGGGCCATAGGCGACCGAGGTCGTGTAGGAAATACGGCCCAGGCTGTCGACCAGCGTCTTGCCCGTGTCCGGATCCTGCACCGGCATCGCGCCGACCGGGTAACGTTTGACACCGCTTGCATCTGTGTTCTCAAGCATCACCAGCGTGCAGAGCATGGCCGGTTGCTTGTCCCGCTCCCGGTACTCGACGTGTTTTGCCTTGCCGCGGAAATCCGCTTCCTTGACCTTCGGGCGGGCCAGATCAGCCTCCAGGAGGTTGTACTGGGTCAGAAGATCGGCGTTCTGCAGGCGCAGGGATTTTTCCATGCGGCGCGAGTTGGCGTAGGTTTCGACGCCGACCGCGATGACACCCGTGGACCGCAGAGCGTCCCAGACGGCCAGGCCGTCTTCGTACTTCATGTGCAGTTCCCAGCCCTGTTCACCGACATAGGACAGGCGCAGGGCCATGACGGACTTGCCGGCGATCTCGATCTGGCGGATGCCCGCAAACGGGAAGTTTTCCGGATCGAGTGCTGCCGGATCGGCAACCACTTTCTTCAGGTTCTCACGGGCGTTCGGGCCCCAGATGCCGATGGTGGTGTACTGCTCGCTGACGTCGGTCACCGTGACGTCGAAGCCTTTGTCCTCGGCGATGCGCTTCACATAGTGATAGTCGCGCGGACCGGCGTCCGCCCCGTCGACGATGCGGCAGCGGTCTGCCATGCGGAAGACCGTGAGGTCGGCACGCACGTTGCCTTCGTCATCTAGGAAGTGGGTGTAGATACCCTTGCCGATGTTGGCATCGCCGCCGATCTTCGCGGCACACAGCCACTCCAGCAGTTCCACGTGGTCCGGGCCTTCGACGTCGAACATGTAGAAGTGCGACAGATTGATGATGCCGCAGTTCTCGCTGAGTTCGAGCTGCTCGGCGTTGGAGACGCGCCAGAAATGGCGGTTGTCCCATTCGTTTTCACGAACCGGAACCCGGTCGCCGTATTTTTCCAGCAGATGCTCGTTGGCGGCATACCCATGCGCACGTTCCCAGCCGCCCAGTTCCATGAAGTGGCCGCCGAGTTCAACCTCGCGGTCGTAGAACGGGGACCGCTTGACGCTGCGGCTCGTCAGGTAAGGCTCACGCGGGTGGATCGCCGGGAAATAGATCTTCTGCGCAGCTTCGTAGCAGCGGTCCTCGATGTATTTCTCGGACAGCTGGTGGGAATAGAAGCGCGAATAGTCGATGGACGCATGGTCGATTTCGGTCCGGCCATCGGTGATCCAGTCAGCCAGCAGCTTGCCGTAGCCAGGTCCGTCCTTGACCCAGATCGCAACACAGTACCACAGGCCGCGGACTTTCTGGCTTTCACCGCAGGAGGGGCCACCGGCCGCGGAAACCTGCAGGAGGCCGTTGAAGGAATGGCCTTCGTTGTAGCCGATCTCACCCAGGATCGGGGTCAGCTCCATGGCGCGCTCGAGCGGCTCCATGACCTGTTCCATTTCCAGATCGCGCTGGGAGGGGGACAGGCGGGCCTGATCCTTCTCAAGGAGATCGCGCGGGTGGCACATGCGCGGATGGTTCGGTTCGTAGTACCCCCACTCGATCTGGCCGCCTTCGGCCGTCTTGGGATCGCCCGTGTCGCGCATGTAGGCGGAGTTGCCCTGGTCGCGCAGCAGCGGATAGCCGATGTCCTTGCCGGTGCCTTCGAATTCGTTGTACGGGCCGAAGAAAGTCAGCGGGTGGTCGACCGGCATTACCGGCAGGTCTTCGCCAACCATTTCGGCAATCAGGCGGCCCCACAGACCGGCGCAGACGATGACATGGTCAGCCATGATCGTGCCGCGGTGGGTCTTGACACCTTTGATGTGGCCGTCCTCGACGATAAGGGACTGGGCCGGGGTATTGGCAAAGGCTTTCAGCTTGCCGGTCTTCTCGCCTTCATCAACGAGCTTGCCTGCAACCGTCTGCGAGCGCGGGATGACGAGACCTGCATCCGGATCCCACATGCCGCCCTGGACCATGTCCTCTTCGATCAGCGGAAACTTTTCCTTGATCTCGGCCGGAGTCACGAGGCGCACATTGGTGCCGAAGGCCTTGCCCGAGGTCACCTTGCGCTTGATTTCCTCCATCCAGGTGTCGTCGCCGGTGCGCGCGACTTCCAGACCGCCGACGCGGGCGTAGTGACCCATCTTGTCGAAGAAGTCGATGGAGTACTGGGTGGTCCAGACGGACAGGTAGTCGTGGCTGGTGGTGTAGCAGAAGTCGGACGCATGGGCCGTCGAACCGATGTCGGTCGGAATGCCGGACTTGTCGATGCCGACAATGTCGGTCCAGCCGCGTTCGATGAGGTGATGTGCGATCGACGCGCCGACGATACCGCCGAGACCGACGATGACGATCTGTGCCTTGTCAGGAAATGCTGACATGTCTCATTCCTTTTTCATCGACCGGAGCGCAGTCCGCCTGCGTCCGGTCCGTGCGACTGCACCGGATTTCCGTTTCGTGGCGGCAGTATCGCGACTGATCGACAGGCAAAATAGCGTAATTGCGTCATGGCGGCATAAGCGCCACGACACGGTGGTTCAAATCGTCAGGAAAAGCTGGCTTGTGATTGCGACAGGCTGGTCGTGTTTCGATAACGCGGCACGGCACGATAACTGTCGCGAAATATCAGGGAAATGTCAGGGTTTCGGGTGCGTGGTGAAGTATCCGGCAAGCGCGCCACGCCGGAAGGGAGTGGCGGCAAATGATAGGCATTGGCTGCGTTGCGCTCCGGCCATAATATCCGTCAGGTGAGGATGAGTGCCCCGGGAAACGCAAGCCGGAAAGCGGCGGCCCGGGGCAACGCGTCAGGTCCAATCAGCGAATGCTGCAGTTGCCTGAAGTCGATGTGCTGTTGAGCGTGTAGCGCCACTTGGTCTTGCCGCCGTAGTAGCCAAGGCAGGGTCCGTCACAATAGCCGTTCTTGGCGTTCGAGAACTCCGAGAAACTGATGAAGCGGCAGCTGTTGCCGTCATAGGCGAACTTGTAGGTCCGCTTTGTGGTGCGGTCCTCGGCTGGGTCCTTTTCCTCTTCGGAAATCTCGACGATGCCGTTGCTGTAGGTGTAGCGCGAACAGATATTCCGCTTGTAGCCTTCCTCGATTTCCAGCTTGACGCAGTTGGTCCTGCCCTTGCCGGAGATGCTGCCGGAGGTCTTGACGCTTTTACCGTTCACAAACACGGTTCCCGCCTGGTTGTCCGGATCGGCGACCAGCAGATTGTCGCCGTTCTGGCGGATCAGAACGGCCGTGGTGCCTGTGCGGTTGTTGGTTTCGGTGAACGAACCCTTGTTGGTGTTGGAATAATAGTCCTTCTGCTCGATCTTGATATTCGAGGTCAGGAAAATCTTCTTGCTGCCGAGATCGAAGGTCGCGGGAGCTGATTTGGAGCTCTGGGCCGGGGGCGCGCCTTCCGGTGCCGTCGACTGGCAACCGGCCATGCCCAGCATTGAGGTCGTCAATGCCAGGAACAAAATCTTCTTCACAATAAGTCTCCTTCCGGGAAAATGTCCTCCATCTGGAGGATCTTGAAATTCGATGTAGATGGATGTGTTTCGAGCTGTGGTGGCGGGTCTGCCGGTGCGCTGTCCATGCCGTCA
This sequence comes from Roseibium algicola, assembly GCF_001999245.1. NCBI lineage: Bacteria > Pseudomonadati > Pseudomonadota > Alphaproteobacteria > Hyphomicrobiales > Stappiaceae > Roseibium > Roseibium algicola. The sequence goes on from NZ_CP019630.1 coordinate 3,957,599, forward strand.
CTTTCCATAGACATCGGTTTGCGGACCGTCCTGAACCTTGCAAATCAGCGAGGTCGGCTTTCCATAGGCGTACTTGAGCTGGGTGTTGGAGAAGTGCTCCTGCCTGAACTCCAGGATCCGGCACTCCTTGCCGTTCATTTCCAGCGTGAATGCGTTTTTCCGGATGTATCCGTCTTCAACCATTTCCATGGTGTGGACTGCATGAAGACGGTCTGCCGAGAGCCGCTCAACATCCACGAAATGGACGATGGGGTCGCCGGATTTGGTTTTATTGACCCTCTCACCTGATCCCGTGCCGGTTGGTATCCGGACGCCTTCCGTTTCGAAGTTCGAGTGAAACGAAAAGGAATAGAACAGGTCATCGTTCCCGGCGAAGAAGATGGCGGCGAGATAGAACCACGCACTGTGTTCCCAGACGCAGGACTGTGTGCCGTCGGCAAAACCGCAGATCGGCATGGTGATGTCGATCGTTATCGTCTTGCCGGACATGTCGTCCGCGCTTGCGTTTCCTGCAAAGCCGGCCGCAAGAAGCAGGCTGGCTGCCAGAGTTTTTATCGACCCCATCTTGCCCCGATCATCTGAAACTCGAGCACGTGTGCCGCATTGCCAGGTCAGTCGCAATATTGCTGGCCGTTGAACGTGAAGCAGTTGCCTCCGGATGAGGAGGACTGGGGACTGGGTTTCGACTTCGTGTAACACTGCCCTGCTGAAGAGAGCAGTTGTCCGGCCGGGCAGGTTTTCAGAACACACTCGTTGTTCTTCAATACGTAGCGGGCGGAACAGGTCAGCGGACATAACCTGCCGTCGAGCTGCCGGAGTTTCTTCAGGACAGCCGCGTTGGGAGACAAGGACGCAAGCTGAAGCTTGGCTTCGTTCCTCAACGTGTCGAGAGCGCGGCCACTTTTCGGGCCCCAGACACCGTCTGGCGAACCTGCGTCGCAGCCAAGCCTGTTGAGTTCCACCTGGACGGCCCTCGTCAGTTCCTTCGGGTCGGACGGAACCGGAGCTTCGTTTATCGGTTGCTCGGCTTCGCTCGGTGCAAGACTTGCCTGGACCTGCGGCTTGTCTTCGAGGTCCTTCAGACGGTTGGCGGCTACACCTGCGAAAAGGCCGTTTGGAAACTGGGCGAGATAGGCGCGCAGTTCCGAGACGGAAGGATTGTCGCGAATGGCGGTCCAGTAGGCGACGTCGAGGCTGCCCTGGCTGCCGGCTTCTCCGGCGGTATCGTCTGGCAGCGGACCGTCTTCATAAAAGTAGAAATCACCGGTGATCGAGCTGACTTCCCAAGGCACCTGCCGGTCGGCGGTTTCGGCCAGAACATCGCGCCTGGCCTGCTTGAAGACGGATTCAATCGGCTCGCCGGGGCTGGTCTCAATGGCGCGGCTGAGGGCGGCCGTGTAGGGGGAATTTCCGGCGGAACCGTCCATCGCGACCTGCCCGGGTGACGTCGCATAGGCGATCAGGGTGCCCATGGGTGCATCGATGGGGGCAAGGCCACGGGTGGCCGAGCGGAAAGAGCCTTTGAAGGGATTGTTGCGGCAGGCATCCAGTACGACGATGTTCACCGGACTGCTGGACGAGTTCATCACCTTGAGGAAGTCGTTGACGTTGATGCCCTCAAGATCGACCTCGTCCTCATCCGCCAGAAGGGCGTTCACCGGGATAAGATAATTCTCCCCGCGTACCTGCACACCGTGCCCGGCGTAGTAGATCAGGCCTGCTTCGATCGACGAATCCCGCAAGGTGCGACCAAACTCGAGAAGTTCCCGCTTCATATCCCTGTAGTTGCCGTCGATGAGCTGCCTCACTTCGAAACCGGCATCGCCCAAGGTTTTTGCCATGAGAAGGGCGTCGTTTTCAGGGTTTTTCAGCGACTGGATATGCTCGTAATTCGAGTTGCCGATGATGAGCGCGACACGCTTACCCGCAAAGGCGGATCCTGTACTAAAAATTATTTGAAGAAATACGATGGCCGTCAAAATGACGCTTAATCGAATAATATGTGCTGGCAGCAAATAGTTCACTTGTAGCCCCCGCTAAGTGAATGAAATAAAGGAGTTCTTGCTGATTACTCTCCTTTGTATAGCTGCAGCATCGGTTTCCTGTCCACAGCGTCAATGGAGGAAGACCATTGCCAAAGTGACGGGTTCGTCCTGTCTTCCGGTTTTGGTCTTGTATTTTTCGCGGGGGAAGGTGCTGGGCGTGCAGAACGGGGGCACGCCCGCAGTCTTTAGCTCCAGACCGTTTCCTGTCCGTTTTCAAGCACATGAACCACGCCCTGCGGTTCCTTGAGGCTGAGGATCCCGGTGTCATCGAGACCGAGAACGATACCCCGAATAACCTTGCCGATCTGGCCATGGGCCACTGCGATTGTCGGTCCCGTCAGGCCTGCAAGCCAGGCTCCGGCACGCTCACGCATCTGCTGCAGTGTCTCACCACCCGGCGCATCAAAATACCAGGTGTTGCCGGGCTTGCCGTTCATGTGTTCGGGATACTTCTCGAACATCTCGGGCCTTGTCAGGCCGCTCAGACCGCCGACATCGATTTCGACGAGCAGGTCGGTTTCAACCGGCGAAAAGTCGAAGTTCTGCTGCAGGTACTGCGAGGTTTCCAGGGTTCGGCCCAAGGGGCTGACCATCTGGTCGTAACCTTCGGCTGATACCAGTTCGCGGGCGAGGATCTTTCCCAAGAGGGTCGCCTGCTCGCGTCCCTTTGCGGTCAGGGGAGAATCCAGCCGGCCTTGCGCACGGCCGATCAGGTTCCATTCTGTTTCGCCGTGGCGCATGAAGATGATTTTCGGATGGGTCATCGGATTGTCTTTTTAAGTGTCATGTTGGCGGTCCGTTCGGGTCGAACCGGTTTTACAGGGGGGAAACTGGGCGGGCAGCAGTAGGTGCTCCCGCCCGGCAGGCGTTTGATCTCAGGCTGCCGCCACTTCGTTGAGGAATGTCGTCACGGTCGACCGAATGCGTGCTGTCTGCTGGTTCAGGTCGTCGGAGGCATTCAGAACATCGCTTGCGGATTTCCGGGTGTCCCCGATCGCGTCCGAAACGCTGGACATGTCTTCGACGACCGCCATGGTTCGATTGGAGGCGAGGGCGGCATTTCGCGCGATTTCGTTTGTTGCGTAGCCCTGCTGCTCAACGGGAGCGGCAATCGCGCTGGTGCACTCCGAGACGTCCTGCATTATCGCGACGATCTCGCCGATGGCCGTAACCGTTTCCGATGCGGACGCCTGCATGGCCGCAATCTGCGAGGCGATTTCGTTTGTCGCTCTTGCGGTCTGGGTTGCCAGCGACTTGACCTCGGCCGCCACAACGGCAAAGCCCTTGCCGGCTTCCCCGGCACGAGCCGCCTCGATGGTGGCGTTGAGCGCCAGCAGGTTGGTTTGTTCGGCAATCTCGGAAATCAGGGAAACAACGCCTTCGATGCTTTGTGCGGTTTCCGCCAGGCCGGTGATCTTGCTGCTTGTCCGGTTGGCGTTGTCCGCGGCGTTGCTGACGATCTGGCTTGACGTTTCCACCTGCCGGGCGATCTCGGCAATCGAGGCAGCCATCTCGTCGGTGGCAGCCGCGACTGCCTGAACGTTGCCGGAGGCTTCGTTCGAGGAACCGGTGGCGTTGCCGGTGAGGGAAGATGCCGTTTCGGCAATCACCGTCATCGACTGGGCTGTGTCCTGCATCTGTCCGGCATTTTCGGACAGGCTCTTCAGGACGTCCTGAATGTCATTGCGGAACCCGGCCACCAGCCTGTCTATATGCTGTTGGCGCTCCTCACTGGCCAACTGGCTTTGCATCCGTTCTTCGCCAAGGCGGCGGTTTTCCAGCAGGCTGTCACGGAAAATCAGGAGTGCCTGACGGAGCTGCCCAACCTCGTCGCGCGTGACCGCACCGTCGATCGTGACATCGACTTCGCCGTCAGCCAGACGACGGGTGGCAGCTGTCAGAACGGACACGGGGCGGGCAACGGTGAACCAGAGTGCAACTGCCGCCGCAATGCCGAACACCAGCCCGATCGCGGACACCGCCAACAGGATGAGTGTCGACCTTGCTTCCGTACTGGCGGCACCGGTTTCCAGCCTTTCGTTGAGCGCGGAAATGCCTTCGGCAAACTTTGTCTCGGCAGTGTCGGCAGCAGCAAGCGCAACCCGGAAATCTGCCATCGCTGAAGACAGTTTCGCAAAGGCACTGCCCAGGGTTTCGATTGCGGTGCGCGCTGCAACCGCATCGGCTCCCGTCAGCATGGTGGACAACACCTGTTCCTGTTGCATCTGCAGGGCCGCGATACTGTCGAGCACTGCCTTGCGGGTAAGATCCGACCGGTTGACCTGGAACTGCCAGAACGCATCTGACAACACCCGGGCTTCGGCAGCAAAGTCGTCGCCGGCCTTGGCTTCGGCAACAGCGGAGCGGGCAAGTCCCTCGATCGCCAGCATGTCGCCGTGGGCCGTCTTGAAGGCGCGGCCAAGGTCATTGCGCACGGCATCGGTCAGTCCGGCAAGGCTGTCAAAGCCCTTGGTCAGGGCGTCTCTCCTGGACAGCGCCTGGGACGGATCCTTCTGTACAGCGGAGAGCAGGGCGCGCATGGCGTTGGCGCCTTCGGCAAGGTCACGTGCGGGCTGCAGGTTTTCCGACACGGTTGCGGAGGACGTCAGCTTGCGGATCAGGAGATAATACTTGCCGAAGGATTTGCTGACCGCCTTCATGTGAGCCGCGTCCGGGTGTCGAAACAGTGTCTCCAGATCCAGCTTGAGTTGCATGGAGTGGGCGCTGGCAAGTGTTGCTGCCTGCGCGAGTTCACTGGCTGCTTCCCCGCTTGTTCTCAAGGATTGCAGCTCGTCGACCAGTTTCTGTTCGCGTTTCGCTGCCGTCTGGGCAACGCTGTGGCCGATCGCCATCAGGTTTTCCAGGGATGTCGTCATCTGCAGGCGTTTGCGTTCGATTTCTTCCTCGGAGGCAACCAGGGTGTCGAAAGCAGTCGAGAATGCCGCAATGTTGCCGGTCGCCGAGGCAACGTCTTCTCCGCCGGCTTGCAGAACGGACAGCGTCGCGGAGATGTCGGTCATGCTGTCCTTCACAACGGAGACGTCATCCGGATCGCCGGATTCGACGTAACGCGCTTTCAGGCGGTTCAGCTGGGCCATGGACATCAGGGCAGAGCCTGTTGTCTGGGAGGTTTGAATTGCCCCGCCCATCTGGCGCGTCGCAACATAGCCGACAACCGCAACGGACATTGTAAGCAGAACGGAAACAGCCATGCAGATGGCGAGTTTCATCGATATCGGAAGATTGCCGGCGGCTCTCATGTTTCCCCCATGAATCGAGTTTCAGTGGTTCACTGAACTCCATGCCGCCACAGGAGTAATCCGGGAAAGCTAGGTGGTAGTTGTTACCAAACTATTTATGACCAGGTCAGTTTTATCGGTGAGGCAAGTGCCTAGCCAAAGTTGACTAATATCACCGAGCATCGGAACCTTCTTTGATCCGCCGAATTGCTTGAAAGGCGTTGCGATTTTCTTCGCAGTGCGAGACCTGTATCGCGATTCCGATATCAAAAACTTGACCTTGCGTCATATTGGCAAGTGTTTCTGCGAAAGATGGCCCGTGAACTGACGCTCACGGGCCCCGGCGCCCGAACCTTGGGCTTTCAGCTCCTCCCAGCCGGCAGTGGCGGCCGCCCGCAGGGAGAAGGGTGAGAGGAGGTTGGACCGGGCACCGGATCTGAATGGCGTGAAGACACCTGCACCGGGCAGGAGGCCGGCACGATCCCGTGCAGGCCAGATGCCGAAAAACGTCAGAGCAACACGGCGTTCCGGGTGTTGACGCTCATCTTCACTTCCATGCCGGGTTCGTACCAGTCGACACCGCCCACATGCTTCTGATCGATGATCAGCTCACTGCCTGCTGCTTCCACCAGGTAGCGCGTCTGGCTACCGAGAAATTCCCGGTGCTTGACCTTGCCCGTAATCAGGTCCGGGTGGTTCTGGTCGGTGACGATTTCGATGTTCTGCGGCCGCAGCACGAGCGAAGATCCGTCGGGGCTGCCTGCACCGAGATGAAGCACTTCGCCGGAGGCAATCTTGAAGGTATTTCCACCGTTACCACGCTGAAGTGTGCCGTCGATGATGTTTGCGGTTCCCAGGAATTTTGCCACGAACAGATTTGCCGGCGTGTCGTAGAGTTCCTGCGGCGTGCCCATCTGCTGGATGACACCGCCGTCGAGCACGGCCATTCGGTCGGCGGTGGTGTTGGCCTCTTCCTGGTCGTGGGTGACGAAGATGGTCGTCAGGCCCAGCTTCCTTTGAAGGGACAAAAGTTCCCGGCGCATCTGGATGCGCAGGCTGGCGTCAAGGTTCGACAGCGGCTCGTCGAGCAACAGGACATCCGGCTCGACGACGACGGTGCGGGCGAGAGCCACGCGCTGCTGCTGGCCGCCGGAAAGCTGGGAAGGCATGCGGTCGGCGAGATGCAGGAGGCCGACGAGTTCCAGCGCCGATTCAACACGGGTACCGATGTCCTTGCGCGCGACTTTCCGCTCCTCAAGGCCGAAGGCGACGTTGGCACGAACCGACATGTGAGGCCAAAGGGCATAGGACTGGAACACCATGCCGACATTGCGTTTCCAGGGCGGAAGCTTGGCAATGTCGCGGCCTCCGATGAGAATGCGTCCTCTGGGTGTCGGGCCGAAGCCTGCAATGGCACGCAGGAGGGTGGACTTGCCGGAGCCCGACGGGCCAAGGAAGGCGTAGAATTCACCCGGTTCGATGGTCATGTTGACGCCGCGCAGCACTTCGGTGGTGCCGAAGGAGAGATGCAGGTCCTCAATCCGTATTTCGACTGCTTTTCTGGTCATTGGAAGTGTTTCCTCGAAATTGAACGCTCAGTGGGATGCGCGGACTTCGGCCTTGCGGGCCCGGTCCTTCTCGATGATGCGGTTCGACAGGTACGTCCCCAGGCCGACGATCACGACGGCGAGGATGCCGAGTGCCGCCCCGGCACCCCGGCCGGACGGACTTTGCATGTAGAGGTAGATCCCGTAGGAGAGCGGAGCGTCGTTGCTGGTGGAGACCAGCATGATGGTTGCCGACAGTTCGACTGCGGCAGTCGCAAAGCTGGTGACGAAACCGGCGAGGATCCCCCCGGCCATCAGCGGAACGACGATCCTGCGGATGGAGCGGCCCTTGGAGGCGCCGAGGTTTTCCGCTGCTTCCTCAAGCGACAGGCTGACCTGCTGAAGCGCGGCCATGCAGGCCCTGAGCGCATAGGGCAGGCGGCGCACGGTCAGGGCGATCACGATGATGACCCACCAGGACGCCAGCGGCTTGCCGATGACCGGCACCTCGAAGCTGTGGAACAGGCGCAGGTAGCCGATGCCGAGCACGACGCCGGGTACGGCAAGCGCGGCGGTCGCCATGTAGTCGAGCATCTTGCGGCCCTTGATGCCGGTTCGCAGCACGATGTAGGCGATTGCCGTTCCCAGGATGATGTCGAAGCCGGCTGCAAGGCCTGCATAGATCAGTGTGTTGACCACATATTGCAGGGACTGTTCGAACACGGTGGCGAAGTTGGCCAGCGTGTAGCCGTCCGGCAGCGGGCTGAACGACCAGATCGTGCCGAACGCAAGCAGCGTCAGACCGAAATGCGGCGACAGGACCAGAAGCAGGATGAAGACGACGACGCCATAGGCAACGATCTTCTCGCCGCGCGACAGGTCGCGCCGGGCAAGGCCGCCACCACCCTTTTGAACCGTGGCGTAATCCTTGCCCCGCATGAACAGGAAGGACGCCCACAGCGAAAAGACCGAGAAGGCCACCAGGATGAAGGAAATGACGTAGCCCATCGGATCGCTGATGCCGACGGAGGAAATGCGCAGATAGGCCTGGGGGGCCAGCATGTTGTTGACGTTGAGCAGCAACGGGGTGCCGAGATCGTCAAAGACCTTGATGAACACCAGCGCGGCGCCGGCAATGTAACCGGGCATGGCGAGCGGGAACACGATTCGGCGGAACAGGCGCAAGCCCGTGCAGCCGAGGTTCTGCGCCGATTCTTCCATTGCCTTGTCGATGTTGCGGAGCGACGCTGACAGGTTGATCAGGATGAACGGGAAATAGTGCAGAGACTGGACGAAGATGACGCCGTTCAGACCTTCCATGAACGGGATCTTGAAGCCAAGGTATTGCGACAGCAGAAGGTTGACCGTGCCGTTGCGGCCGAACAGAAGCTGCATCGCGATGGCGCCGACGAAGGGCGGCATGATCAGTGGGATGACGCCGATGCTCTGGATCAGCGCGCTTCCACCGAAGTTGAAACGGGTGGTGATATAGGCCAGCGGCAGGGCGATAACCGTTGCCACGACCACGGACATCGCCGAGACGTAGAAGGAGTTCACGAAGGAACTGCGGAACAGCGACGAGCGGAAGAAATCGCCGAAATTCTGGAGCGTCAGGGCTCCTGTGTGGGGATCCTGAAAGGCGACATAGGTCACCTTCAAGACGGGAAGGATGAGAAACGCCAGCAGGAAGATGGCGATCGCGACGCCCGCAATTGCGGTGCCGGACAGCTCGGGAAATATGCGCCACTGCCTTGCAGGCGCAGTCGCTGCATTGCTCGTAGTCATCGGCTATGGACTCCGGGGAAGAGGCCGCACCTTCCCTGTTCCGGGCGGTGCGGCAAGTTCGACGTGATGTTGTTTTTGGTTTTCCGTCAGAGGCTGGCGGCTTTTTCCGCCAGAGCCTTGGCCTTTGCGTAGTTCTCGACCACGAAGGCATCCCACTGCTGCTCGACTTCTGCCTGGCGACCCTCGATGACGTCGCTTTCCTTCTTGCGTTTCTGCTGGAAGACGGCGGCGAAGGAGGGGTCGAGACTTTCTTCCTCGGTGATGGGGGTAGCGTCGATGAGTGCGCGTGCTTCGGCGATCAGTGCCTTGGCTTCCGCATTGTCCTTGTCGGCAAGCGCAATCTCGGCAAGCTGCACGGCCCTGACGGCTTCACGCAGCTCGGTCAGACGATAGGTGACCATGACGTCGAACAGGGAATTGACGACGTTGTAGCGCTTTTCCGAGCGGTCGGCGTCGAAGTTGACCGATGCCTTCACATCGTCGCCTTCGAACGGGTTCGGAATGCCGTCCGGTGCGGTCGCGTACGCAGCCGGGTTGACCGGCAGACGCATGATGGCCGGATCGAACAGGACCTGCTGGCCTTCCGGCGACAGCACGAACTCGATGAACGCCTTTGCACCTTCCGGGTTTGGAGCGTTTTTCACGACGCCGATGTTGGCAGGTACAACGGCAGTGACCGACGGATAGGCGAAGTCGACCGGGAAGCCGGACGCGCGGGACGAAAAGCCAAAGAAGTCGATAACGACGCCGAGGCCGAAGTTGCCCGAGTTGACGCCATCCGGCACACCGAAGCTGCGCTCGGTGACCGTGTTCATGTTACCGGAAATCCACTTCCAGTCGGCCCAGCCCTTTTCCCAGCCAGCGCCCTGCAGAAGCGTTTCGACCGTCAGGTGCGTGGTGCCGGAGCGGGACGGTGCGGACATGCCGACATGACCGAAATATTCCGGCTTGGCCAGGTCTTCCCATTCCTTTGCCGGTTCCAGCTCGTTGGCCTGCAGGTAGCGGGTGTTCCACATGATGCCGTAACCGGATGCGGCAAAACCGTAATAGAAGCCGTCGGGATCATTGATCGGGTACGTGCCGATCTTTTCCGGAATGCCTTCGGCGTTGATTTCGACCTTGGCAAGCAGGTCGTTGCCCTTGAGCACTTCGAACGCATCGGGGGCGGATGCCCACATCAGGTCGGACGTGTTGTTTCCGGCGGTTTCCTGAATGTATTTGACAGCCGCGGACGTTCCCTTGCTCAGGATCTCCAGCTCGTAGTCAAGGTTGGATGCAGCAAAGGCGGCTTCGAATGCATCGGTCAGTTCCTTCGGAAAGGATGTCACGACGACCACCTTGTCGGCAGCATTCGCCACGCCGGCAGACACCAGCAGTCCCAGTGCCGTCAGGCCCAGTAATTTCCTCATTGGATTATGTCTCCTCCATTCTGACGCAAGGGGGTGATCCAGCCCCTTGTTCGTTCAGCGAAGAAACGCTATCACTGGCGAAATTTTCGAGTCAAATTATTGAATTTATTGGTATTTTTGTGTCAAAATTGACACGTTCAACGTGTCGATCATGACCCGTCTTCCTCCGCAAGGCCGCAGCTTTTCAGGCGCAGGTAAAGTCTCTTGCGCGGGATACCGAGCAGTTCGGCGGCTTCTGCCTTGCGGCCACCGGTCTGTAGCAGAGCGTTCTGCAAGAGCTCGGTTTCGAAGGCGGTCATGGCTGCCTCATAGCCTGTGGAGACCTCAATTGGTTGGCCGCTGCCTATCTGCAGGTCAGCCTCCAGGCCGATGACAAGCCGTGCAGCGATGTTGCGAATTTCGCGAACATTGCCGGGCCAGTCATAGGTGAGGAACTGCTTTTTCTGGCGCTGCGACAGTTTCGGAAGCGGCAGGCCGTGGTTTTCCGAGGCCTGATCCAGAAGGTGTTCCATCAGTTCGATGACATCCCCGCCGCGTTCACGCACCGGCGGGAGGGACAGGGTCGCCACATTCATCCGGTGATAGAGATCGCCCCGCAGGCGGCCATCGTGAACGAGGGCGGCAGGATTGGTCTTCACGCCGGCGATGACGCGGATGTCGACCGGGACGGCATCGCTGCCGCCCAGCCTGGTGATCTTGCGCTCTTCCAGTACACGCAGAAACCGCGTCTGCAGCGCATTGGGCATGGAATCAAGTTCATCCAGATAAAGTGTTCCGCCCTGCGCCCGTTCGATCCGCCCCGGGAAGGATCCGTTTTCGGTTTCGAAGCCGAACAGTTCGCGGTCGATGTCCATCTCCGTGACGGCACCGCAGTTGATCGTCACAAGCGGCCCCGGCGCGCGCGGGGACAGTTGGTGCAGACAGCGTGCGGTCAGGTCCTTGCCGGTGCCGGTTTCGCCGTGCAGAAGCACATCGACATTCAGCGGGCCGATGCGCGAAATCGTCGACCGCAGGTCAGCCATGACCTGCGAACTGCCGATTAACTCACCCTGAGGATCGCGGATGCGCTGAACCTTGCGCCGCAGCGCCAGGTTTTCGAGTTGCAGCCTGCGCTTTTCAAGTGCCCGGCGGGCCGTGTCGATCAGGTGTTGCGGTTCGGTGGATTTCTCGATGAAGTCATAGGCGTTGTGCTTCATCGCCTGGATCGCGGTCTTTACGTCGCCGTGTGCCGTAATGACGATGAAGGGGACCTGTGGGGCAGTTTCCTGGATCAGGCGCAGAAACTCCATGCCGGTTCTGCCGGGCATGCGAATATCGCTGATGACGATGCCGTTCCAGTTTGGCTGGATCTGTTCGGCAATCACATTGGCGTTGGCGTAGCAACGTACGCTGAACCCGGCGAGCTCGAGCGTTTCCTGCATTGCTTCCAGCAGATCCGCATCATCGTCGACCAGAACGATTTCGCCCGTTTCAAACCGAGTGCTCAAGCTGCCCCACCTTGTTCTGTGCCGCGCATGGCAGCCTCAGCTGAACGGTTACGCCACCCCGGTCGTTTTCCGCAAGTTCCAGATGCCCGTCCATGTCCTGCATGATGTTGAAGGAGATGGTCAATCCAAGACCGAGACCCTTGCCGACTTCCTTGGTGGTCACGAACGGGTCGGTCAGCTGCGTTGCCGATTGCCCCTGAAGGCCGATGCCGTTGTCGGCGATCAGGATGGTCGCGTCACCGCCGGTTTGCTCTGCCTCGATGCGGATTTCACCGCCGCCTGCCGCTTTCATGTCGATGGCGTCGACCGAGTTGCCGATGACGTTGATCAGGACCTGTTCCAGCAACACGGGATCCGCGCGGAGGGTTAGCTTGCCGGCAGCATCGGAGACCTTGAGCGCGACGCTGCTTTCCTCCAGGCGCCGCTCGAACAGCGATACGACAGGTTCCAGGGCCTGATCCAGCGTCAGGTCCTTGACCGCGTAGTCCGAACGGCGGGCAATGCCGTTCAGGTGCTTGATGACGCGCGACATCCGCTCGGCAAGGTTTTCAACGACGTCGACCTTGGCTTCGACCGCTTCGCTCTTGCCCTTGGCAAGCAGCAGTCGAAGATTGTGCAGGTGATGCTTCATGGCCGCGAGCGGCTGGTTCAGTTCGTGACTGATGCCCGCAGACATCTGGCCGAGAGCCGCCAGCTTGCCGGCCTGAACAAGTTCGCGCTGGGTTTGCTTCAACTGGTCGAAGGCGCGTTTGCGCTCCACGATTTCCTTTTGCAGGTTTTCGTGGGTTCTGTTCAGTTCGACTACGGAGGATCTGAAGATCTCCGTCGCTGCCCCCATGCGGGCAATTTCGTCGTTGCCGCGTGTGGGGATCGGCGTGGAGAGATTGCCCTGAGCGATCTCGATCAGGGCTTCTGCCAGCCGGTGCAGTCGGGCAACGATCTGGTTGCGGACATAAAACAGCAGAATGCCGGCGCAGATGACGCCGCAGATGACAGTTGCGACGGCCAGCAGCAGAGAGGCAATGCGCAGCCGTTCGGCTGCCTGATTGGTAAAGGTGAGGGCGGCAAGACGGCGTTCCCTGCCCAACTCGACCAGGGCTGCCTGAAGATCTGCGACGGCGGCCTGTGCGGTACTGAGGTCGCCAAGTGCCTGTTGCTGCAGCTCGATCCGGTCACGCGATCCTGCAAAGACCCCCGTTTCGTCATAGGCGAAGGCCTGCAGACGCTCCAGCGAGGACACCAGCGTTTCGGTGTCGGCCTTTTGCGGGACTTCCGCCAGCATGCCCTGGAGGTTTTCAAGCGCGTCGAAATTCAGATCTTCAAGCTGCGCGAGTTTTTCCGCCGTGTCGACGTAAAGCGCCTGCAGCAGGAAGGTAATCGCCGTCGCCGTGCTTGACCCGATTGTCTGCATCTGTTCGCGAAGCAGTGTTTCCTGCCGGATGATCGCGGCAGCCGCGACCCGGTCGGTGCGCGACTGCGAGCGGACCATTTCGGACGACAGGCTGTCGATGTTGAAGGACAGGTCCTGAATGCGGGCAGCGACTTCGGTCTGGATATCGATCTGCAGCCAGCGCAGTTCCACCTGGTAGTGTTCCAGCGACCTGTTGATTGCCTGAAGATCCCGGGAGACCTGCAGGAAGGAGCCGAGCTTGTCGCTCAAGGTTTCCTTCGCCTCGATTATCTTCGCGGTGTTTTTCGTGTCGCTCAGGATGTTTGTTTCCAGAAGGCCCGAGATGCCCTGGCTTGCGGCTTCCACATCCTCGCGCATGGCTTCCGGTTCGCGTTCCCGGGTCTGCGCGGCAATCTCGGTCGCGATGACGGCCAGCCGCGTCGCATATTCGGAAAGCTCGGATGCCAGGGCGATTTCCGGAATGCTCTTTTCGGTGATCTCACCAAAATCGCTGCGTGCCTGAGTGAAGAAGACCACGCCGATGGCCAGGATGATCCAGGTGATCGCGGCAATCGTGAGGATGGACAGCAGCAATCGAAACCATATCGTGCCGCGCCCGCGGTTTGCCGTCTCAGTCATTGACAGTCAGACCATTCCGGATGCTTGCCTCGAGCCCGGTCAGCATGGCATCGACTTCCGCCAGTTGCTCCCTGGCGGCAACGCGCCAAGTGGCAAGGCTCCATTCTTCGCCGGTTCCGACAAGCGAGTTCGCGCCTTCCTCCTGTGCGTCCCGGTAGCGTTCCGAGCGTACGGCATCGATCTCGGACACGGGAAGCTGGTTGAGCTTCTTCTTAATCTTGATCAGCGAAGGGACGAGATCGGGAGGCGCCTGACGGCTCAAAGTTTCCAGGCGCCGCAACAGGTTTCTGCGCTGAACCAGATTTCTGGTGATGAAGATGTCGAACAGGTCGTTGACGGCCTGATACCGGGTTTCGGCAAGATTGGGGTCATAGGTGGACCAGCTGAATTTCAGCGCAGCCTGCACTTCCCTGGGGAACTGGTTCAGGGATTGTTCGCGAACAGTGGTGTCCACCGGAATCCTGCGGATGTCGGGCTGTGTCAGCAGTTCCTGCGCCGGTTTGCTCAACATGAAATCGATGAACAGGCCCGCCTCCTCATGGGCGGAACCGTGGTTGAGAACGGAAATCCGGGCAGGGGCCATCATGACCGGTTGACCATATTGAAAGCGGACGCCGTCGTCGGCTTCCGTCAGCGCGAGAAAATCAATCGACAGGCCGACATCGAAGCGGCCGCGCTTGAGCCCCTCTATGACACTGAAACTGCGGGCGGTGATGGTCTTGAGGTTCTGGGACAGGCCGAAGATATACTGCCAGCCCCGATCCCAGCCGCGGTCCTGAAGGATGACTTCCAGCAGCATGTGCGTGGACCCTGACCGGGCAGGGTGGGACATGGCCAGCCTGTCCTGAAAGCGTGCGTCCAGCAGATCGTTCCAGCTTGTGGGCGGCCTGCCTTCAAAGTCTTCCATCCAGCACCAGCCGACACCGGAATAGGCGAAATCGACAAAGGTCTCGCTGCTGTCCTGTGAGCGTTCCCGCAGGCGGCCAAATTTCTCGAGAAGGGAAAAGGCCTCCGGTGACGATGACCAGAACAGGTCGAAGCCGCGCGGGTTGTCCAGCAGGATTTCCTCGACCGAGGCGACCGTGTTCTTGTTCAGGACGGTAACGTTGATCGCCGGATACTTCTTCGAAAACGCATCGACGAAGGGCTTCGTGAAATAGTCCGGAAAGGACGTCAGGACACGAAGATCCCGCGCGTTTGCGGCAGTCAACAGCAGGAGTGTCGCCAGGCAGGACATCGCAATGACGGCCAGCATGACGGATATTTTCTGAAAACTGATTGCGCCTGACATCCCGGATTGCCTCATTTGGAGGCACCTTATATCAGAATTCCGAACGTCGACGGAAATATGCACGGCGAGGGTGCCAGACCCTTCGGGTTCCGCCGCGTGTCCGGCGGCCTGAGCGGGACAAACCGGGCTAGCTGTCCATCTTGCAGGCGGCGCTGAAGGAATACCCGACGCCATAGACAGACTTGATGGGCGATTCCACCCCGGTCTGATCCTGGATCTTGCGCCTGAGGCGGCTGACGACGGCATCCAGATGCCGGTTGTCGAACTGGGTCTGGCGATTGGAAAGAAGCCGGGAAAGATCGTCCCGGGCGCAAGGAGCGCCGGAATTGGAGACCAGGGCTTCCAGAAAGATCCTTTCGGTTGCGGTCAACTTTATGGCGTCGCCGTCCGGTGGCAGAAGCTTCCAGGAGACATTGTCCAGCACCCATTCTGCCGTGCTGTTGCCTTCTGACGAAGAAGCACCGGACAGTCTGCGTATGAGGCTCTGCACCGCAGCCAGTATTTCCCTGAGGCTGGTGTGCTTGACGAGATAGATGTCCGCGCCGCTGTCGAACCCGCGGACACGGCTTTCGCTGTCTCCGTGTGCGGTCAGCATGATGATGCCGCAATTGATTTTCGCCCTCAGGTCACCTGCAAGGTCGAAGCCGTTTCCATCCGGCAGCGAGACATCCAGGATCACGACATCCGGTCGGTCCGCGTCATCCAGCGCGGTCCACATTTCGGCCGCGCCGCCCGCACCGCTGACCTGAAAGCCGTTGAGACGCATATAATCCAACAGGTCGGCGCGAAGAGCACTTTCGTCCTCCACGATCAAAATCCTGTTCATGCCGGTTCCTCCTCCTGCATGGTCTCAGAGTCCGCTCGCGCAAATCCGGGAAGCGGCAGGAAAACTCTGGCAATCGTGCCGCCGCCTTGTCTTGCACTCAAATCCAGATGTCCCTGGTGATAGCCGACGAGCTGCCGGCAGGAATGCAGGCCGAGCCCGCTGCCTCCGGTTCCGCCTGTATTCGAGGCCCTGTAGAAGCGGTTGCCGATCTGCGCCTGGTCCCGATCCGGAATGCCGATCCCGCGGTCCTTCACTTCCAGAACGATATCACCGTTCTGGGCCCCTATCGTGATCTCGACCTCGGCGTCCCTTGGTGAGTATTTGAGCGCGTTGTCGACCAGATTAACGATCACCGTGCGGAGCATCTCGGTATCTCCCCGGTATGCCGGCATCGGCGCAACGGGATGAAGTCTGAGGCGTTCGCCAAGGCCGGCATGGTCGAAGTGCCGCTGAACGTCCTCATAAAGGGCCGGGAAATCTACCTGCTCGATCTTCAGCACACCTTCATCCTGCCGCTCGCTTGCAAGAAAACGATCGATCAGCATCGTCATGCGGGAAACGGCCTCGTCGATGCTTTTCAAACGTTGGGCGACAGCCTGTTGCGGTCGTTCCAGCATCAGGGTGAGCATGTCGCTAGCGTAGCGGATTGCGGCCAGGGGGGTGCGAAACTCATGGCTGACCATGCGCATCAACTGGCGCTGGTCCTGGCGGGCGGCCTTTTCCCCTTCCAGACTGGCGGACAGTTCTCCCTCCAGGCGCCGTCTCAATGTTACTTCGCGCGCAAGCGCGGCGTTGCGGTCGCGCAAATCCATGGACAGGCGCATGCCCACCATGAAGATCAGACAGAAGAAAAAGCCGACAATGAAGATGTGTCCCTGGAAGAAGTACCATGTGTTGATGTTGGTCATCACCGGATTGGCAACCGTCGATGGCTGAATATAGACGAGTGCGCTCTGCAGCAGACTTGCGGCGGAATATTCCCCAAGCAGGAAGATCATGATCCAGCGCAGGAAAGGGGGTTGGGAGCGGTCGCGGTAAAGCGTCCGGATCATCAGTGCCATCATCACCACCGTGAAGGCAGTGGAGGCATGAATGCGCAGGCCGAGGTCTGTCGGGTCATAGACAACGGCGAAGATCCAGAACAGGAGCTGTGCCGCGAGACAGAACGCGCTGATACCGACAAAACGTGGTTGTCCGAGGAAGCGCGCCAGGCCGTCGGCCCACAGGACCAGGCCAAACTTGAGCACCATGTTGTCCGTCACGACGCGAATGAGCGATGGGTCCGGACCGCGCTGCAAATAGAGAAACAAACCAATCGCAATGGCGAAGAAGCCGGCCGCAATGACCTTCAGCTCATAGATCTGACGCCAGACGAACCAGACGAGAAGCCAGGCAACGGACATGAAAGCGGTTGTCGCGAATTCCAGCAGCAACATGGTCTTGAGATCGAGCATGCGCTTGTGATGACGGAAGCGGCCTGCCTGTTCAAGTAACAGTTTCGAGGCCTTGATTGCGGCAGCTTCGATTTCAGGCAGGTGTCACCCAAAGGAAGCAAGTCTCGTCAGAATCTGTCAGAATTGATTAGTATTGGTAGGTGGAATTCGATATCTCGCCATCTGTATTTACACCAATGTTGACCGTCGTGGGCACAAGACGACGCAACAGCGGGAGTATTGATACAAATGGCGTTCAGGACCCGAAGCACCGGCGTTTCAAGCGCACCGGTTGAGCCTGCCATTCCATCCGGCTCTAACCGGACAGCCTCCCTTGCCGCATTTCTGCTGCTGACGACAGCTCTTGTCCCCACCGCAGCATTTTCCGGCGATGCCCTGCCGCAAGGGGGCAGTTTCACGCATGGCAACGGAACCATTACGCAAGGTGGTTCACGGGTTGATGTGAAGCAATCAAGCGATGCCGGTATCGTGAACTGGGGCAGCTTTTCCATCGGCTCCGGCAATCAGGTTCATTTCGACAACGGCGCCGGTGCCACGCTCAATCGGGTCACGGGCAATGTGCCGAGCCGTATCGATGGCAGCCTCAGCGCGACGGGCAGCGTGTTTCTCGTCAATCCCGCCGGAGTTGCGGTTGGCAGCGGCGGCCTTGTGTCGACAGGTGGTTCGTTTGTCGCTTCGACGCAGGACGTTACCGACAGCGATTTTCTGAATGGCGGCGGCCTGACCTTTTCCGGCACGAGCGGTGCCGAAGTCGTAAATGCGGGCACTATCCGGTCAGCGCAGGGTGACATTGCACTGATTGCGCGCCGCGTTGAAAATAGTGGCACGCTTGAAGCGCCCAACGGCACCGCAGCCCTTGCCGCTGGCTACGAAGTCCTGATGAAAGACATCGCCGATGCAGACGGCCTGTTGTCGGTCAAGCTTGGGGGAGCCGATACCGAAGCACTCAATTCCGGAACCATCGCGGCGGCCAACGCTGAAATCCGCGCGAATGGCGGCAATGTCTTTGCGCTGGCTGGAAACACGGATGGTGTCGTCAAGGCAACCGGTGTCAGCACTTCCGGTGGCCGGATATTCCTGACGGCGGGCAATACGGGCAAGGTCCAGGTCAGTGGCAAGCTCAAGTCGCGCAGACTGGCGGAGAACGTTCCGGTGCCGGGTGCAAAGCCGGCGACCGAGGGTGGCGCTATCACGGTGACGGGCGGAGAAATCACGATCACCGGTACGCTCGACGCCTCGGCGGAAGAAAGCGGCGTCAAGGGTGGTGAAATCGTGGTGTATGCCGAGGACACGGCAAGTGTTTCCGGAACGTTGAGCGCTAGGGGCGGCGTGGGCGGTGAAGGTGGCTTTGTCGAAACGTCTGCCCGAAACACGATCGATTTTACCGGCATCACGGTCGATACCTCGTCTGAAGGCGGTCAGACCGGACTCTGGCTGATCGACCCGGTTGACCTGACGGTCGATGCGGCGGCGGCTGCAACGATCTCTTCCAACCTCGCCAGCAACAACGTGAGCCTGCAGACCACCAACTCGTCTGCAAGCGGTCCAGGCAACCAGAGTGCCGGCGACGGCAACATCACCATCAATTCCGGCATCACCTGGACGAGCACAAACAGGCTCACGCTCAATGCCTATAACGACATCGCGATCAATGCGGCCATTGACGGCCAGAACGGTGGGCTGACCCTGCTGGCCTACGGCAACAGCGGCACGGCTGCTGTCGGCACGATCTCGACGGGAGCGGCCGGCGCGGTCGATGTCGACAATTTCGCTCTCACAAGGGGTGTCTGGGATCAGGTCGGCACGGGCCTGCCAGACTTTGCCACGAACGCACTGAGTGTTGGATTCGGCACTTTCATCCGGGCGCAGGGTGGCGATGGCACTTTTTCCAACCCTTATGCGCTATTTGACGTTTATGGCCTGCAAGGGATCACGACCAGTGACAGGCGTGGTGGCGGGTCCGGCGATATCAGCCTTTACTATGAGCTTGCGAACGATATCGACGCGTCGATGACATCATCGTGGAATAACGGTGCTGGCTTTGACCCTGTTTCCTTTTCCGGAAGCCTGGATGGCAAGGGACATACGATAGACGGCCTCTATATCAACCGGCCTTCCGAAGGTAATGTCGCACTCATAAGTTATTGGCAAGACAACTATTTCACTTCTGGACGTGACCTGGAGATAAAGGACCTCACACTCACGAACGCGTCTGTTACCGGCGACAACCAGACGGCAATTCTGGTAGGCGACACAGGCGGTGGGAACTATCACGGTCACAACATGTCGAATGTGACTGTCAGTGGAACTGTTCAGGCGAATTCCTGGGGCGCAGGCGTCGTGGCCAGGTATTTCGGCAACATCGACCAGTCGACCATGACCAATGTTCATGCCGATGTTTCCGTCACGACGACGGATGGGGGCAGTGCTACCGGCGGCCTCGTCGCAATTATGGGTGAAGGGCTGATAATATCGAATTCCAGCTCGACTGGATCGATAACCGGAGGGCAGGTCGGTGGTCTTGTCGGCACCACAGACGACAACGACAACAGGATCGAAAATTCCTATTCGACGGCGACAGTCACCTCGTCAGGGAGCTTTCGGGAGGCTGGTGGACTGGTTGGGTACGCGGAAGACCTTACGATCTCGAATTCGTATTTTGCCGGTCAGGTGCTCGGTACAAACGGCGCCGCGGCTGGAGGGCTCATCGGTACGGCCGACAGGAACACGGTTATTCAGAACTCCTTTGTTACGGGTCTCGTAGAGGCTGAAGGGTATGCAGCCGCATTGGTCGCTGAAGTCTCCGACTCAAGCGTTTCAATAACCGACTCGGCCTGGGATACTGAAACGACCGGACAAACCGAGGTGATTGGTTACACGAATTCCTATACCCCCACCGTGACCAACACGAGCGGCCTGACCACTTCCCAGATGCAGGGATCCCTGACCCTGGGCAGCTTTACCCTGGACAGCAGCATCTGGGGCACTGGCAGCGGACTTTTCCCTTATTTCAAGTGGGAGTATGCCGCCACACCCGAGGCGGTCTCAGGCATGGCCTACAGTGACGCGGGCACGACAGCCCAATCCGGAGCAAATGTCAGCGCGCTTTCCGGCGGCAATCTTGTCGGCAGTGCTGTGACCGGGGCAAACGGGTATTATTACATCCTGACCACGGCCGGGTCGCTCAATTCCGCCGGGGCACTGGCCTATCTGGACGGTGAAAGCACCAAAGCGGCGACTTTCGCCGACACAGTAACGTCGACCGGCGTCTCCGGAGCCGATATCTGGGGCAATGCCTTCAACGTCAATACCGTTGCAGCGGCCACGACGGACGTGGTCACCGGTCTGGACACGACCATCGGCGCGTTCAGCGACACCGATCTCGACTTCCTGCGCATCACGTCGGCGGTTGTGCGAACCGACCAGAATGGCAACAGTCTCGACTTCAATTTGAATGCGACGTCCAACTTCAATCTCGACAACAATCTTTACGCCGGTGGCAACCTGACTGTTGCAACGAATGGCACATTTTCGGTCGGCGACAGCAACGCCATCCTGTGGGCCCATGACGGTGACCTGACAGTGAACGGCGATGTCGCGTGGTCTAACAGCAACCAGCTTTCTCTCTACGTCGACGCCAGCAACGCCTCCATCAAGATCAACGGCTCCGTCACCGCGGCGAACGGCAAGCTGCGTGTGGACCAGACGAGCAGCGCCACTAATGTCACTTCAACGGCGACGGGTGATATCCATGTCGACGATTTCCAATCCGATACCGCCTGGCTGCAGGTCGGCAGCAGTTTGCCGGACTTTTATGCCCGGGATTTCGATATTCAGGGCGGTCATTTTGTGCGTGCGCTTGGTGGTGATGGATCGCAGGCCAACCCGTACCAGATCTTCGATGTCTACAGTCTTCAGGGCATACAGTCGGGTTCCGGAACCACGCCGGTAAACTATGTGCTGACCCGGGATATCGACGCTTCGGGAACAGCGGCATGGAACGGTGGTTCCGGCTTTGCGTCGACAAGCCTTCGCGGCAATTTCGACGGTGGCGGCCATACGATCGACGGCCTGACCTCGACAGGTAACTTCAACACGATCGGGTTGTTTGGCGTCGTTAGAGCCGATGGTCAGGATATCTCCATTCATGATCTCAAACTGAGGAACGTCAACATCGCGGGAGGGATCGGTGTTGGCGGGCTGATCGGCAATGCCGTTGGTGGCAAGGTCTCGGTATCGGATGTTTCGGTTGGCGGCACGGTGACAGGTGCAGGTAATGTCGGCGGCGTTGCCGGACGAATGGCGTCGGAGTATTCCGTTACCGACACACATTCCTCGGCGGATGTCACCACCACGGCCTATGCTGCCGGTGGCCTTATCGGTGACGGCCAGACTTCTGATGCATCGCAGGTTACCCGTTCGTCCGCTTCCGGCAACGTCAGTGGCCGTTATGACATCGGTGGACTGATGGGCCGGGCGTCGAATGTTGACGTTTCCAGATCTCATGCCAGCGGAACTGTCACGCTCCTTGCCGATAACACGGGTGGTACCACCACACCATATGGCGCAGGCGGTCTCATCGGCTACATTGGTTCGGGTTCGGTCGATCTCTCCTATGCGACCGGAACGGTGCAAAGTTCCGACAGCATCGCGACGCGTCTCGGTGGGCTGGTTGCCCACTCCCTCGGAGCGCCAATCACAAGGTCCTTTGCGACTGGCGACGTGATCCACACCGGCAGCACGGCCGGCGGGCTCGCTGGCCTGACGGTCAGCAGCATTTCCGACAGCTACGCCACCGGGGACGTTTCTGGTGCCAATGAGATCGGCGGCCTTGTCGGGCGGATGCTTGACGGGGCGTCCGTTACCCGTTCCTACGCAACCGGTGCCGTCTCCGCAAGCGTGAACGGCGGCGGCCTGGTCGGCACAATGGACGCAGGGACGATCACGCTCACCAACAGTGTCTGGGATACACAGACTACCGGGCTGAACAATGCAGTTGGCAATCAGCTTGGCGGTTCGGTCACCAATGTTTCCGGTGTGACCAGCAGTGCCATGCAGCAGATCGACACGTTCGTTTCAGCCGGTTTTGGAATTGACGACCAGGGCGGCACGGCGAACACCTGGCGCATCTACGAGGGGCAGACAACTCCGCTCCTGCGAGGTTTCCTGACCGCAATTACGGTAACGGGTGACGACAAGTCGAAAGTATATGACGGAACGGTCTATTCCGGCGGGTTCACCTATGCCTTGTCGTCTGCCGGAGCGAGCCTCCTCGGAAGTTTCGATGGCGGTGCCGCCGTCACGGCAACCGCGGCCGGAAGTTATGCCATTGGGAACAGCTTCTATTCGCATCAGTTCGGCTACGACATTGTCAGCGTCGATGGCACGTTGACGATCACAAGTCCTTCCGAAACGTCTGGTTCTTCCGGCAGCGGACAGTCCTCCACCGATCCCCGCCAGCAGGTGCTGGAGCGCAACCGGTTGCAGAACCCGGATGCCGACGAGGCACTTGAAGACAACCCCTCTGCCTGCGAGCCGGGCGTCGTCGGCGGCGAAGGTGCCGTTCACCCCTGCAACCGCTCGTTCGGTCGCTGGCTCAGTGCGGCAGCAGAGTAGTCCGGCATGACAAGACATACGATAACTGCGGCCCTGGTGGCCGGTCTTGCGCTCGTTTCCGAAGGTTCATTCGCCCAGCAGGCTCTTGAGAGAAACCTGCCTGCTGCCGAACCCGGAGAGCCGGTCTCGCTGGACGTCGCCCCCCAGGACTTCGGTGCCACCGACAGGTCACCACTCGGCGTTGACCTGGCCGGCGTTTATCTGATCGGTCAGTCCGACGATGTGGCAGGCCGAGCTCCAAAGGGCATCGGCGGTCCGGCGGCTGCTTTCGATCAGGCCGCACTGGATGCCGTGCTGTCGGAGTATCTCGGCAAGCCGCTTTCCCTCGCCCTTGCGGGGGAAATCCAGGCTGCCATAGCCCGCGTTTACAAGGATGCCGGCTATCCGTTCGTATCCGTTACCCTGCCACCGCAGGAAATAACCGGCGGGGTGCTGCAGGTCAGGGTGATCGAGTTCAAGTCGGGCAACGTGACGGTTCAGGGGCTCGACGAGCGCGACGCCGAGGAGATCCGCGCGCGGCTACGGATCAACCCCGGTGGGCGTATCGATGCGCGCGCACTGGAAGAGGATCTCGGCTGGTTGAACCGCTCCCCCTACAGGCGGGCGGGTGGGGTCTTTCGCCCGGGCGAGGATGCTGCGCTCAGCGACCTCGAAGTCACGATCGATGAAGGCAGGCCGTGGCAGGTGTTTGCGGGGTGGTCCAATTCCGGATCGCAGGACACAGGACGCGACCGGTATTTTCTGGGTGGCAATGCGCGTCTTCCCTTTCCGGGCGGCCCCTGGCTTTCCTACCAGATGACGGCCAGCGACGACATCTGGAGCGATCCGGGAATTGTCATTCCGCGTGAAGGCGACTACCCCTCCTATGTGTCCCACGCAGGCAGGCTCACCATTCCGACGTGGGCCCGGCAAAGTCTTGAAATCGCACCGGCAATGGTTGCGTCACGCGAGACGCCGAATCGCTTTTTCGACTTTGAAAACACCACCTACGAATTGCCGATCATCTACAGGTCTGCCGTCTCTAATCTCCTGCCGGGGCGCTATTGGGGGGATATCTACACGGGCGTCGAGCTGAAACGTCTGGAGCGGACAACCTTCTTCAATGGCGTCGCGGTTGCCGACGGTGCCGCGGATCTGTTCCAGATGGTGCTTGGCTGGAGCAATTCGTTCGATGACCGCCTTGGCCGCACGGCAGTGGATGTCAGGGTGAAGGCCAATCCGGGAGGTGTTCTCCAGGGAAATGCGGCAACCACCTGGCAGACCTTTACCAACGGGCGTGTCCAGTCGGTCGACTATGCGTATCTTGCGGCAGACATCAGCCGGACAACGTCTCTTCCGAACAGGTTCTTCTGGGTAAGTGCCCTCTCGGGTACGCTCGCCGGGCAGGTGCTGCCGGATACGGAGCGGATCTCGCTTGGTGGGCGATATGCTGTGCGTGGCTATAACTACGATGATGCCAGCGTGGACAGCGGTGTCATCTGGCGGAACGAATTGCGTCTGCCGTCCTTCTCGCCGCTTGCCGGCAACCTGCCTGAAAGCTGGCCGCAATCACTGACAAACGACAGTCTGTCTGCCTATCTGTTTGCCGATATCGGCTTCGGGATCGATCACGCCACAGACGACAATGCGACACTGTCCGGTGTCGGCGCCGGCTTCGACTATGCTCTTGGAGACAATCTGACAGCAAACCTGATCGCGGGCGTTGCCCTGCAGGACGCAGGAGAAACGGAAGCCGGGGACCTCAATCTGCAGGCCTCGATCACGGCGCGCTTCTGACGCTTCTCACGAGGCCAGGGCGCTTGCAGGTTCATATTGCGCTTTTGCCGCTTCCCTGGCGATCCAGTTCAGGTAACGGCCGTAGGTCGTGCCTGAAATCTCGCTCGCCAGGGCTTCGAGATCACCTCTTGAGATCCAGCCCTGGTAGAATGCGACCTCTTCAGGACAGGCAATCTTCAGGCGTTGGCGGGATTCCAGTGTCTGGATGAAGCAGGCTGCTTCCAGGAGCGATTCCGGTGTTCCTGCATCCAGCCAGGCATAGCCCCGGCCCAGCATCTGGACGCTGAGGTCACCGCTTTCCAGATAGGCCCTGTTGATGTCGGTGATTTCAAGTTCGCCGCGTGCGGATGGGGTGAGGGTCCGGGCGATGTCGACAACCCTGGCATCGTAGAAATAGAGCCCGGTCACCGCCCAGTCCGATTGCGGGGCAACCGGTTTTTCAACGATTGAGGCAGCCTTGCCTGCACTGTCGAAGCCGACAACGCCGTATCGTTCGGGATCATGAACCTGATAGGCGAATATGGTTGCGCCGGTCTCGTTTCTCCGGGCCGCCAGCATTTTTTCCGACAGGCCGGTGCCGTGGAAAATGTTGTCACCCAGAATGAGGGCCGACGGTTCCCCGCCCAGAAAGTCTTCCGCGATCAGGAATGCCTGGGCGATGCCTGCAGGGTGCTTCTGGACAGCGTAGGACAGGTTCAGACCCCAGCGGTTTCCCTTGCCGAGGACGCGCTGGAACGCGCTCAGGTCCCGCGGTGTGCAGATGATCAGAATGTCTCGAATGCCGGCAAGCATCAGCGTGGTCAGCGGGTAGTAGATCATCGGTTTGTCGTAGACGGGCAGAAGCTGCTTCGAGCTTGCCAGCGTCATGGGAAACAGGCGGGACCCGGCGCCGCCGGCAAGAACAATTCCCTTCATACCCGGTTCCACTCCGTCACCACGTTGCGCCTTCCGGCGACTGGTCCAAGGCGGGACTGCCGTTGCGCCGAACGGTTCGGCAGCTTGCTCAAGAGCGCCTGCAGGCGCAGGACGCAGGCTGACAATTCGTATCTGGCTACAACGGTCCGGCGTGCCGCCCGGCGCATGGCCTGCCGGTCTGCCGGAGACAGCAACGCCGAACAAACTTCGGCAGCGATTGCCTTCGTGTCCCAGAAATCGACGAGCCTGCCGTTGACCCCGTCTCGAACGACTTCCTGAACCGGAGCGGTTTTGGACGCGATGACAGGTGCCTCGCAGGCCATGGCTTCGAGAAATGACCAGGACAGCACGAACGGGTAGGTCAGGTAGACATGGGCTGCAGAGACCTGAAATAGGCTCAGGAGATCCTTGTGCGGGATCTGGCCCAGAAAGTGGATCCGATCAGGTGGAAGGCCGGTTTCCTGAAGAAGCCGGTTGCGCCATGTGTCGCCACGAGACGGTGCGCGTCCGTAGCTGACGCCGTCGCCACCGGCAACAACGAACCTGGCTTCCGGATTTTCGCGGGCGACCAGTGCTGCTGCCTGCATGAATTGCGGAAAGCCGCGGTAGGGTTCCAGGTCACGTGCCGCGAAGGTGACCACCGGATCGCCCGCGGTCAGGTGCCTGCCGTCCGGCAGGCGAAATCCGGCCATCGCGTCGGGGCGAGCCCGGGTCGTGTCGATACCTTCATGCTGCACGAGGATCTTTGACCGGTATTCTGCGGGATAGCGGCTCTTCTGCCAGGCCGTCGGGCTGATGCCGGCATCGAGCTGGTCCAGAGTGGACAGCTGGATGGCGTTGCGGAGCCTCATGGTCTGGCGCTGCTGCAGTGACATCTCGTCGGAAGGTGCAAACCCGACGTCTCCGCCCTGCGGCTGGAAGTAATATTCGCAGAAACCGATGGCAGGTACATCCGGCAGGGCATCCTTGACGAACATCATGCCGCCCCAACCGATATGTCCCATAACAATGTCGGGCTTGTGGCCGTTCAGGTCCAGCTTGTGCAGGATATCGGCAACCTTGCGGCCTGCCTCGATGTAGGGCACGGAAGGCCGTCCATCTGCGTTGCCCGCCTGCCGGGTGCCACCGGCATAGCGCAGCACACGCAGGCCCGGCACCGGCCGGTCCAGAGATTCGCATATGAGCGTGGCAGTCCAGCCATCGGCGATCAGACGTCGGGCAAGATGAACGAACTGCCCGGGCCCATGCCGGTGCACGAACACGATATGCATGTGCCAAACCTTCGATCAGAAACGGGTGCCGTCCAGACGCAAGGGGGATTGTTGAAGGTCCGTTGCCCAAAGGACTTCAAGCTTGCGCAGCAGTGCGAATGTTTCCTCGAGAGCCTTCAGGTCCTGTTCGGATCGCACGATCTGGTCCTGATTGACCTCGTCGGCTGCCTTCACGGCTCTGCAAAGCATTTTTCCCTTGTCGGTCAGACGGATACGGGCTGAGCGCCGGTCCCGTGCCGAAGCCGTTCGGTCGACGTAGCCGGACTGGACAAGTTGCTTGAGGCTGTAGGACGCATTCGATCCGAGATAGTGACCGCGGTCCATCAGATCCCGCACGGACAGGTCGTCGTCACCGATGGTGAAAAGCAACATGGCATGGGCGGGAGAGATGTCGTCCGCGCCTATTCGGATCAGATCGACGCGGAGGCGGTCAAGGTAGCGCCGATACATTCGTTCGATGACTCTTACGAGTTCGAAATGGTTCGCTTGCGACGCCGGAGCCGCGATCCTTTCCCTTTCCCCGTATGCTGAATGATTGATGGATTCTTCAACCATAGGTTCAGTCCGCGAAACGTGCCCATTCATGTCCCTTGTTGCGTCTTCTAAGACTTTGTGCATTTGCCCCAAACTCCCACCTACATTCGAACTAAATTCGAAATAATTTCATCGCTATTCTGCTCCCTGTCTATGCACATTGATGCATTTATTAGTTTTGTTTTTGCATTTCTTCTCTTTGCCAATCGATTGCCATAATTAAAGGCACTAGATACCCCAAGTTAGTCTATATGCTTTCGTCATTCCTATGGAAAAGATGTGTCGTTTTCTGGGCAATCGCTCTTTTTTTCGCACGTGCGAACACACCTATCGGTTGAGGCTTCGGAGAATCTTGAATGGTTGAAAAGACAACACCGGACGCAATCGATCCGTTCCGTCTCATAAGAGAGGCTCGAGTCACCTTTGCAACCGGTCTCGCCGCAGCGGCGCTTCTGAGTGGGTTCATCACGCTGCTGCAGATGATCGTTCCGCTGTTCATGCTGCAGGTTCATGACCGGGTTCTGAACAGTCAGAGCCTCGATACCCTGACAATGTTGCTGATCATCGCCTGTGGCGGACTGATGCTTTTTGCGATTCTGGAATTTATCCGCAGCCAGATTTTCCAGGTGATGGGGAGCGAACTGGTTCGGCGTCTCAACCTGACCGCAATCGAGGCAGGCGTGAAATCCTCGCTGGAGAAGGGGGGCGGTATGGCCTCCGAAGTGCTGCGAGACCTGAACGATCTTCGCACCTTCATAACCAGCAACGCCATCAGCGCACCGCTGGAAGCCATGTGGGTGCCGCTGTTCCTGATTGTGCTGTTTGCCCTGCATCCGCTTTACGGGCTGCTGGCTGTTGTTTCAGCAATTACGCTGATCGGGCTCAACCTTCTCTCCGACATGACGACACGCTCGCTGTTGAAGGAAGCGAACACCGCCAACTTGCAGAATGTCGCGACGATCGCCTCCACGCTTCGTCACGCAGAGACGATCGAGGCAATGGGGTTGATGCCTGCCCTGACGCGCCGTTGGCGCAAGGGGCAGCTCCATGCCACTGAACTGATGGCAATGGGAAGCCGGCGCGGCAAGGCAATCCACGCGCTGACGCGAAGCCTCCGGTTTGGCATGCAGATCGCGGTTCTGGCGCTTGGCGCGGATCTTGTCATCAAGGGAGAGGTGACTGCCGGCACGATGATCGCCGCAAGCATCCTGATGGGGCGCTTGCTGACCCCTTTCGACAATCTCACGGAAAACTGGCGCCAGTGGGTGTTCGCATCAACCGCCTGGGGCCGGGTGCGCGAGGTTCTGGAGAACCACTCCTCGCTTCGCCAGACCGTGCCGACCCCGCCCAGCCAGGGATCGCTCAAGATCGACAAGCTGGTCTATGCGCCGCCCAACGCACCGGTGCCTGTTATCAAGGGCATTTCGTTCACGCTCGAACCCGGTGACGTTCTTGGCATTGTCGGCCCGTCGGCAGCCGGAAAGTCGACTCTGGCCCGTCTGCTTGTAGGTGTTCTTCAGCCCACGACGGGCGGCGTCTTTCTTGATGGGCACAACGCCTATCTGTGGGAGCGGGCATCCTTTGGTGCGATGGTCGGGTATCTGCCGCAGTCGGTGTCTCTTCTGGATGGAACGGTTCGGGACAACATCTCGCGCATGTATGATGCCGATCCTCAGATGGTGATCGATGCGGCACGTGCTGCAGGCGTTCACGAGATGATCGGCCGGATGCCACTCGGCTACGATACGCCCGTGGGTGACAACCGTTACACCTTGTCAGGCGGACAAAAGCAGCGTGTCGCCCTTGCGCGTGCGCTGTTCGGACGGCCGCGCCTGCTCGTGCTCGACGAACCCAATGCCAATCTGGATACGGAAGGGGAAGTTGCCCTGTTGCGTGCTATTTCGCAGGCAAAGGAGGACAACGCTATCGTCATCGTCATCGCGCACAGACCGGCGATCATGGAGGCGGCCGACAAGATACTGGTGCTGGAAGATGGCCGGATCGGCCAGTTCGGTGACCGGACGGATGTCGTCAGCAGTATTTCCAGGCGCCTGCCGGCACCTGCCGCACCCCGTGCCCTGCCGACGAGTGGAGAAGTGGCATGAGCGAGCGTTCCGAGCAGGCAAAGCCGCCGGTTGCCACACCTTCGTCCGAGGCGGCGACCGGAACAGGCCAGGCTTATTGGATGGCCGCCCTCAAGGCGGACGATGCGCGCCCGCCAAGCTTGCGCAAACCACTTCTGGCGGCAGCTCTGGCCGTTTCGATCGGCTTTGGTGGATTTCTGCTTTGGGGATTTACCGCCGATCTCGATAGTGCGGCGGTTGCCACCGGCAAGGTGATTGTCGACAGCAAGCGCAAGACCATCAGTCATCTGGAAGGTGGAATCCTGCGCCGGTTGCTCGTGCAGGAAGGGGATTTCGTGGATGCCGGCCAGCCGTTGGTGGAGCTGGACGACACACGCGCACGTGCCGAGCTGGCGCAGCTCCATGGCAAACGGACCAGTTTGCTGGCGAGACTGGCCCGCCTCAGGGCCGAGCGGGACCTGTCGGAAGAAATCGTATTTCCGGAAGAGCTCAAGAACAGCAGCGAGCCCCTGATCGCTGAAGTGGTGGCGGCCGAACAGGGGGTGTTCGAAAAACGCCGTCAGGTCTACGAGGGCAAGATCGCCTTTCAGCAGAAGGAGATGGAGCAATATGTGGCGCAGATCGAGGCCAATCAGGCCCAGATCGAAGCCACCGGGCACCGGCGAAAGTTGCTTGAGGAGCGTGTCGACGCCCTCAGTGGTCTGGAGAAGAAAGGGTTCACGTCAAAAGCCATGCTTAGCGAAGTTCAGCTGGAACTGAGCGAGATGATTGGCGACGGCGGTGAGCTGGAGGCCCAGAAGGCGCGTGCGGAAAAGGCGCGCCAGGGTGCGGAAGTTGCCCTGTTGCAGGCCGAACAGGAATGGCAAAGCGACATTGCCGGAAAGATCCTCGAGGCTCAGCTTGAACTGAACCTCACCAACGAACAGATCATCTCGTCGCAGGATGTCCTCGACCGACTGGTGGTCCATTCCCCTCAGGCCGGTATTGTCTCCAGCATCGAGATGCGGACACCGGGAGGGGTGGTCGAGCCTGGCAAGGCGATCATGGATATCGTTCCGCGAGACGAGAAGATGCTTGTCGAGGTTCGGATGAACCTGAACGACATCGATACCGTTCGTGTCGGCTCGGAGGCGCGTATCCGACTGACTGCCTATGACCGGCAGAACACCAGCCCGCTGGGAGGGGAGGTGACCTATGTCGCTGCCGACCAGACCGTCGATCCCCAGACACAAGCGGCCTTCTACATCGTGCGCGCGCAGGTTCGTTCCGAAGAGCTGGATGGCAAGCCCGCCTTGACGCTTTACCCGGGCATGCCGGCTGAAGTCCTGATTATCCGGCGTGCTCGCAAGGCAATGGACTACCTGCTCGAGCCGATCACGCAAAGCCTTGATCGAGCTTTCCGGGAAGACTGACGCGCTTTTTTTTGTGCTCCAACAAATTTTTTTAACGACGGGTGGCATTGACCGCCCGTTGCTTTTTCGAAGCCCCGGTCCATTCCGAGCGTGGGGGTATTTTCCTGGTGCAGTGCGAAAATTGCACCTTTAACGCGATTAGTGCGTTGCAAAACTACCATGTCGTTCAATTTCCCGGCGAGGCGGTTGAGTGCTGTTTCGGCATGAAGTGCGGGCGGTTTCAAGCATCTGAAAAATCGCAGAAATTGGATTTCAATCTATGGGGGATCATGTGGTTTCATTGATTTTATTTTGAATTTCGAAATAAAATAAACGTAAAGGAATTGTATTTTCGAACTACTATTAAATGAAAAGTAGAATTAGTTTATCTCCTTCAAAATATTGCCTTATTTTTTTCACTATTCGTCCCTTTGAAGAGATTAGTAATTGTGTATTGTACTTCTCGCGCTGCAAAAATACGGGGTTTGTGCAGTGCGGTGTGCCGCGGTTCGCGGGGCGTCAAATGTAACGAGGCGAACTTCAGGAGTTAGCTACATGGCCACGATTGAAGGCAGTGCTTTTCAGGATTTCCTGCAAGGTACAAATGCTCAGGATTTCATATTCGGATTGGGCTCATCGGATGTTCTGCTCGGCAATGAAGGGGACGACTTCCTCTTCGGCGGCCGAGGTGGAGATCTGATCGTCGGCGGAGAGGGTGCCGACAAGATTTTCGGGCAAGGTGGCGAAGACGTCATTCTTGGTGGTGAAGGCAGCGATACCATCTTCGGCGGAGCGGGCTCCGACTACATCGAAGGTGGTGCCGGCGGCGACATCATTTTCGGTGGCGAAGGAACCGACATCATTGACGGCGGCGCCGGCAACGATCTGATGTTCGGTGGTGGCGACCACGATGTCTTCGTGTTCTCCGGCGGTGGCGGCAACGACATCGTCATGGATTTCCAGGTCGGCGATCTGGTGCAGATCTCGAGCAACATCAACGATACCGGCGTTTCCTCTGCTGCCGATGTCGCCGCACGGGCGACCCAGGTCGGCAACAACACGGTCATCGATCTCGGCAACGGCGATACCGTCACGCTCAACAACGTCGATGCCGACGATCTTCAGGACAATCCTGACGGCTACATCGTCGTTTCCTGATGATCCCGCACCCGGGCACGCGGTCGTCCGTGTGCCCGGGTACCGGCCTTTGGCCTGTGGCCGTCCGCAACTCAGGCCTTAGAACAGTGATGGACAAAGATGCTCGAGACCCTGGGCAAATACGCCGAGGCGGACTTTGAGTCCCCGCATTATTTCCAACTTACGCCGGAGGTTCTTCTTCTTGTCTGGGATCCGGCGCATCAGGTAAATGCTGCGCCCCGGCTTGTGGAGCAGGGGGGGCAGTCCTTCGGCTCCATTGCGAGTGTCCGGCTGAACCGGCTTGATGGCCGGTCGCGAGTCGTATGGGCTGTTTCGCTGAAGGAAAAAACCAGGCTCAGTCTGAAGTTGAGCGCCGGCGCGGTCGGGTCCGAGGCGACGCTTTCTGTCGACGCCGCAAAGCCTGGTCCTGCCGCCGATGCCTTTGCCATTACCAACGGGCTCAGTCAGGCCGCCTGCGCCGTTTTCGTCACGACTTTCCTGAGCGCCTGGTCCGGCATGTTCCGGCTGGGGCGCTCCCGCAGTTTCGTCAATTTTGCAAAAGAGCTGCTGCGCTCCGTCAACGATGCACCGCCGGTTGTGGATGCTGTCGCGAGCATCGGTTCCGTCCGGTTGCTGGAAACTCTCATCAACAGCGACAGCACCGACATCAAAACAGCGGTCGTGATCGGTGATACGGGTGTTCTGCGGCTGGATAGCGGAACGTGCAACACGCCGTACAATGGCGGCAAGAGCAGATTGTTCCTCGGTGCGGTCGACATGCCGCAGCCGCCTGCCAACGGCTTTCTGGTGCTGTCCGGAAGCTGGGGTCTGGCGATCCGGAAACTGGCTACCGACAACGTGAAGCGCACTGTCGGTGCATGGTGGGCTACCAATTCGCGCAAGCTGCCGGAAGTGCGGGACTACCTGGTGTCGGACATCGGCGCCAAATCCGATGAGGCGCGTGCGGCCATACGGGACCTGCAGGTGAGCGATCCCTTGCCGGCGCGCCGTCATGGCTCGCTGTCAGAGACCGGCTCCTTCTGTGCAGTGGAAACCGCTGTCGCCTGCGAAGCCGGTGTCCTGGTCGGGGGCTGGCTGCGCGATCCCGCCCGTGTCTATCAGGGGCTCGATATTCTTGCCGGTGACGCCGGTCCGGTTGCGCTTGAACTACACACGTTCGATGGTGTTCTGCCGGAAACCCAGGGCGGTTACGCGATAAAGCGCTTTGTCGCGTTTGCGCCGGTCGGCAGGGCGCTTCAACACAATCTGCAGCCCCGGTTCGAAGTCCGGTTGGCATCGGGGGAGCGGGAACTGCTGGTGCCGCCACCGCAGCCGGGTGACATTCCCGACACGAGGGCGAAGGCGCTTTCCGTCGTGACACCGCGCCATGCGAGCGATGAGGTTCTGGCGACCTGCCTGTCGAATGTCTTGTCCGATATCCAGTCGCGTTTCCGGCAATCAGTCGGTGAACCGTCCGAAGTTCTGTTCGGCAAACCGCTTGCCGATCCGACCGTGTCGATCGTGATCCCGCTTTACAAGGTGTTCGAGTTCATCAAGGCGCAGCTTGCAGCGTTTTCCGCCGACAGCTGGCTGGCGGAGAACGCCGAGGTTATTTTCGTGCTCGATTCTCCGGAGCAGGTAACCCATGTGGAGGACCTGCTCGCCGGGTTCCATCTTCTTTATGGCCTTCCCGTTCGGCTCGTCGTGATGGAACGTAACGGCGGCTATGCGCTTGCCTGCAATGCAGGTGCGGAAGCGGCGCGCGGGCGCTATCTGGCGATGATCAATTCCGATGTCGTGCCGGTCGAGGCCGGCTGGCTCGAACAGCTGTGTGCCAGCCTGATGATGGACGAGCAGGTAGCGGCAGTAGGCGGCAAGCTGCTCTATGCAGACAACGCCATTCAGCATGCCGGGTTGAAGTTCATCCAGGACGACAAGGGCCGCTGGTTCAACCATCACTACTACAAGGGTTTCCCGCGTCAGTTTCCGGAAGCCAGCACCTCCCGCGAGGTGCCGGGGGTAACCGGTGCTTGCCTCGTTCTGTCGAAAGCCGATTTCGAGACGGTGGGAGGGTTCACGACGGACTTCATCGTCGGTGACTACGAAGATAGCGACCTGTGCCTGAAACTCCGCAAGTTGAATCGCAAGATCTACTATCTGGGCGACGTCGAACTCTACCACTTCGAGCGTGTTTCCATTCGCAAGAACGAAGATTACACGCGCGGTGTCGCCTCTCAATACAATCGCTGGCTCCACCAGTCCCGCTGGCAGGACGACATCGTTGCCCTGATGGAAGCTGCGGAGCGGCGTGAAAAAGGGCTGAGTGCATGAATTCGCCGGTTCTCATCAAGGATGCCACCAGTCTGGTCACATCCCCACTCGGCAGTGAGCGGATTGCAGACCTGCAAGGTTACATCGGCCGTAACAGGTTCCTGCCGGTTCCCCCGAGCGAGGACAACTTCGTCGGAGATGGTGACTATCTTGCCATCGGCACGGAGTTTCTGGGTCACTTTATCGACCTTGGGGGCTTGCGCGCGCATGAGCGGGTGCTTGATGTCGGTTGCGGCATTGGCCGGATGGCAGTGCCCCTGACCCAGTATCTGGATCCGGACACCGCCCGGTATGTGGGTATCGATCCGGCATCGGCGGGCATTCAATGGTGCACGCGCAACATCGGGTCGGTCTATCCCAATTTCCGGTTCATGCATCTCGATATCGCCAACGCTCTCTACAATCCCGACGGCTATATCCGCGGCACGGAGATTGCCCTGCCGTTCGCCAACGGTTCGTTCGATTTCGCCATCATGACATCGGTGGTCACCCATCTGCCGTCGGAAGAGATCCTGCCCTATTTTCGCGAAATCTCGCGCCTCATGGAGCTGGGAGGCAGGTTGTTTCTGTCGGCTTTCGTGATTGCGCCGGACCGCGGGGAAGGCTTGATCCCGCGTGTCGTGTTCCGACGCGACGGCGAAGGGCCTGCCTGGTACGGCAACCCGCAAGCGCCGCTCGCAGCGGTTGCCTTCGATGATGGTTTCCTCGACAGGGCGTTGGAGACGGCAGGATTCGAAATCGCCCTGAAGCGGTTCGGGCACTGGCGCGGCGGCAACGGGGCTCCGCATTACCAGGACTTTTTCGTTGCCGTGAAAACGTCGCGGGGGGTGTCCTGATGCGGATCCTTGTCTTCGCGCATAATCATCCGGATCTTCACCCCGGCGGGACGGAGACGGTCGCGCTTGACCTGGCAAGGGCCTATCGCAAGGCCGGGCACCAGTCGCTGTTTGTGGGGGCGACCAACCACCTGCACCGCGAGCCGCATCCCGGTACCAGCTTTCAGGCGATCAGCGACAGCGGTGACGAGTTGCTGATGTGGGCTGGTCATTTCGACCGGTTCAACATGAGCCAGATCGATCTGCAAGCCTTTGTACCGGACATGCGGACACTGCTGGAAAGCTTCCGGCCGGATGTGGTCCATATCCACCATCTGCTGCTGTTCGGTGTCGAACTGCCGGTTCTTATCCGCCGGGTGCTGCCCGACGTGCGCATCGTTATGACGCTGCACGACTATTACGCGATCTGCGCCAACGACGGCGTCCTGATGAAAAGCCCGGACGAAGCCTGTGCCGCGCTTGGGTCGGGAGGACTGTGCAAGTGCCTGCCCGAAGCAAAGCCGAACGACATGCGTCTGCGCGAGCGGTTCATCAAGACGCATCTGGAGGCCGTCGACGAGTTCGTATCTCCAAGCGCGTTTCTGCGTGACGTTTATGTGCGCTGGGGCCTGCCGCCGGAGAAAATCAGGATCATTCGAAATGGGAGGCCGGACGCGGCACCGGCCAAGAGCCGGTCGGCTGACGACACGCCCAAAACCGTGTTCGGCTATTTCGGAAACCTGACCCCCTGGAAGGGCGTCGAGGTTCTGCTGCAGGCGGCAAAGCTGTTGGTGGAAAAGGACATGGAATTCGAGCTGCGGGTCCATGGTGGTGCTCCCTTCCAGAACCAGGAATTCGTCAAACGCATCGAAAAGTTGTTTGAGGAAACCGCACCCAGAGTGCAGCGCCTGGGGGCTTACAAACCTGATGACGTCGCCGGTCTCATGGAACCCGTCGACTGGGTCGTCGTGCCTTCGCTGTGGTGGGAAAATGCTCCGCTGGTCATTGCAGAAGCACAGCAGCACGGACGGCCGGTGATCACCAGCGGTGTCGGCGGCATGGCCGAGGCCGTCAGGGACGGCGTCGATGGCCTGCATGTGCGCAAGAACGATCCGGTCGGCCTTGCAATCGCGATGGCGACAGCTGCCGGAGATGCCGCGCAGTACCGGAAACTTGCAGCCAACATCCGCAAGCCGCCGTCCGTCAGCGCTGTTGCCGAACAATATCTGCGCCTGTTTGCCGACCCGCAAACCGCGGCGCGTGAACCTGCTGCCTGAGGAAAACGGAATGAGTGTAACCCCTCTTGAACAGGTAAAGCCCGGATCGGACGCCAAGCCGCCGCAAGCTGTTGCGGAGGCCAAGGAACAAGCCGTTTCCGCGCGGCTTCAGGGGCGTGTCGATGCATTCGAAAACGGTCGGCTGCTCGGCTGGGCCTGGGATGCGTCGAGCCCGAGCGACCGCATGACCATCCACGTCTTCCACGACGGTGAGCGAGTTCTCAGCAAGGTTGCCGAAACCCAGCGCATCGACTTGAAGCGCAACGGCATCGGCGACGGCCATTATGCGTTCGACATCGAGTTGCCCCAGGCCGTTGCCGCAGCACCTGGCGGTCTGACTGTTGTGGCGGAAACCCCCAAAGGGGAAGCGCAACTGAAGCTGCCGCGCCCGAGCGCAGAAGAACGCGCCGCGGAAGCTGCCGTCGCCATGCCTCTGGCAGTGGTGATGGAGAAAGTCGACCGGCTGATCGTGGCGCAGCGCCAAAGCGCTGTTGGCCAGCGTGATGCAACGGCGGTCTTGCGCGAGACGGTACAGCGGATCGATGCGCTGGCATCGAACGAGGGCGAACTTGGCGAAGCCATGTCCCTTCTGAAAAACGGCCAGGGCGACCTCTCTCAGAAGGTCAAGGAACTGGAAGTCTTTCTGCTGCGTTTTGATACGACGCTGAAGGGTTTCGATGACCGGTTGAAGGTCCTTGGAGAAAAGAGCCGCAACAACCTCAAGGTTCATATCCTGCTGCTGGCGATCCTTCTCGGGTTTGTCGGGGGCATGCTGTTTGCCGCCGCAGGCGGTCTCTGGAGGTAAGGAACGATGGAGCCTGTCGTCACCCTGGAAGGCGTGAAGAAGCTGCCCGCGAGAGCGGAGCGGCAGGCACCCGCAATGAAGGCGCAGGGGAGCGCAGGGGCGCAGGTTCCACTCGACGGTCATTCGGTTCTTTACGTCAACCTCGACCGCGAAACTCTGTTGATCGCCGGGGTGGGGGAAGCCTTTGCCGGCGGGGTGCCGGCTATCCTCAACGAAGACCCGAAGATGGTCGTACCCTGCACGGTGACGGTGCTGCCTGCCGGAAACGGCCTTTCGGGAAAAAAGCGTCCGTTCATCGCTATCCTGTCTCCGGTGCCAGGTTCTGCCTCCCGGCCTGACCGGGTGACGATCCGCAGCCAGGGGCATGCCTACCCCTATGGCGTCAGGCACCAGGCAGAAGATCTCAAGAGCTTCCTCAACAGTGTCGGTGAGCTGTCGCCTCAATCGGTGCCCGATATCGTTGACGGCCTGGTCCAGGCATTGCTTGGCGCGGGAACCACACCTCAGGCAATGCAAACGGCCGCCAGACTTGTCGATGCTGTCGCAGGACGCGACGGTTTCATCGAGGTGCTGGGTGTTTTCGACGCCGGAGATATCTACCTCCAGGGGTGGGCCAAGGGCATGCCGGTGGGAACCAGCCGGGTGTTTGTTTTCGACGGCGCATTAAAACTCGGTCAGCTGGCCGGAAGTCTTTTCGAGCGCAAGGACACCGGTGGCAAGGCACATGGTTTTGCCGGTTTGCTCGAGGTTGAGGGCGGTCTTGATACCCCGCAACTTCGCAAGGTTTTCTTTCGTGGCCGCGCCGGATGGAGCGTGGTCGAGGTTCATGAACACAGGACGATGCCGCCGGCCCGGGCTCTTCCCTCCCACATACGGGCCCTTCTGCCGAAGCTCTCCCCCGCGGGTGACGGCAGGGCCCGGCTGGAGCTGGCGGGCCGGCGGTTCGATGGCCGGGAAACGGTTAGCGAGCTCGACGTCCCGGTTCGTGTCGGTATCGATTTCAGCGCTTCACTGGATCGGGCCGGCGTCCTGTTGTCGGGCTGGCTGCTTAATCCGGAAGACCGTGTCGAGACGGTCTTCCTGCGTTCGGGCTGCATGAGTTGTCGCCTCGATACGCGCTGGACGACGCAGCTGCGACCCGACGTGACAAGCGCTTTCGAAACATTGTCACCCTTTCTGAACGGGCCGGATGCACTGCAACGGCACGGGTTCCTTGTTCATGTACCTGCCGAGGAAATGTCCGGCACCGAGGGTACGTATCTGGAGATCGTGCTGAAAGATGGCAGGTCCGCCTTTGCGCCGCTGGCGCTTGGCAGGGCTTCGCCGCGTTCCGCGCTAAGGCGACTTCTTTCCGGGCTGGATCCGGCAACGGCATTCCGTCCTGATTTTCTGGAGCGCCATCTTCTGCCGGTGTTGCAGGCCAATGAGGCGCCCGAACCAGTCATCGTCGAGACGATCGACTTCGGGGCAGTGGATGAAACCGCCGCTTTCGCCCTTGTGATCGGTCTCGACGGAAATTTCGAGAAATCACGTGTCCTGCTGTCACTGTGTGCGCTTGATCCGCTGCTGCGGAGCGCGCCGGTGGTCCTGGTTGCCTCGCAGGATGATGCGCTGGAGCAGGTTGAAGACTTCAGGCAACTTGCCGGTTTCTACGGTCTCGCCGTCCGCCTGGTGCTGGCGGACCACGTCGAGGACGCGCTCGATGCGCTTCAGGCGGGCGTCGAGGCCTCACCGGCGGAGACGGTTGTTTGTCTGTCTTCCGGCGTGTTGCCGCGCGGTCCGGGCTGGCTGGAGCCGCTGCTTGCGGCGTTTCAGGCACAGGATGCTACCTGTATCGCAGCCCCCACGCTGCTCTATGAAGACGAAACCATCAGATGGGGTGGCGCCTGGATCGAGCCGGAAGACGGCCGCTATCTGTTGAAGCAACATTATCTCGGTTACCCGCGCCGGACACTTCATGGCGCGGATGTCAGCCCTGTTGCCGCGGCACCGTTCGATTGCTGTGTGCTGCCGAGATCGGCCCTGGCGGAAGCGGGGGGCTTTTCAAGGAAATATCTTGGCACGGACGAGAAAGGGCTCGATGCCGCCCTGCGGCTGAAACTGTCGGGCATCGGTTCGCTCTGGGTGCCTCAGGTGGAGATGATCCACGCCGAGGACGGTCGCCCGGGAGAGCGGTCCTGGAAAAAACTGGTTTCAGAACTCGATCGCCGCAGTTTCGAGCGAACCTGGTCTCCGTTTCTTGCTGACCTGGCAGAGGATATCCGATGACGGCTGCTCACGAGGAAAGAACACCTTCCAAGGCCGCGGCTCTGCGCGTGCTCGTCATTTCTCACGGCCATCCGACACTGTCACTCGGCGGAGCGGAAGTGGCTTCCTACAATCTGCACCAGGGCCTGAAGGCCCTGCCGGGAACACAATCGTTCTTCCTGGCGCGGGTTGGTGACGGCTATCCGCGGCACGGCCAGTCCGCGCTGATGGGGGTCGATGACGCCGATGACGAGCTGCTTTTCCACGCTGACGACTACGACCCGTTCCTGGTGTCCAACCGCAACACCGGAGACCTGCACAGGGACCTGCGGCGGTTTGTGCGCACCCTGCGTCCGGACGTGGTGCATTTCCATCATTTCATCGGCTTCGGGCTAGAGACACTCTACACGGTGCGCGACGCCTTGCCGGACGCCACCATTCTGGTGACTTTCCACGAGTTCCTGTCCATCTGCCATCATCATGGGCAAATGGTCAAAGCAGGTGGCCACAAACTCTGCGAGGCGGCCACGCCGATTGCCTGCAACGGTTGCTTTCCGGAGATTTCGCCGGCCAGTTTCCTGCGTAGGCGGCAGTTCATCAAGTCCATGCTCGGGCTTGCCGATGGCTACATCTCGCCCAGCCGTTTCCTGGCGGACCGCTATGTCGCCTGGGGGCTGCCGGCGGACAAGATGACCGTTATCGAAAACGGCCTGAACGTGAGCGAACAGGCGGCGCAGCGTTCCGTGACAGCCGGTGGCCGGCGGAACCGTTTTGCGTTCTTCGGCCAGATGACGCCCTACAAGGGGGTGGATGTACTTCTGGATGCAGTCCAGCGAGTTCCCGAAAGCATCTGGGGGGAAGATGCCACGCTGACCATTCATGGCGGCAATCTTGAACGTCAGCCCGAAGCGTTTCGCAGTCGAATTTCAGAGCTTCTGGAAGCGGCCGGATCGCGCGTGCGTTTCGCCGGCAGCTACCAGAACAAGGATATGCCGTCGCTGATCCGGCAAACGGACTGGGTGATGATGCCGTCCGTATGGTGGGAGAACTCACCTGTGATCATCCAGGAAGCGTTCTTCCATGGGCGTCCGGTTATCTGCAGCGGCATCGGTGGCATGGCCGAAAAGGTTCGCGACAAGGTCGACGGTCTGCATGCCCGGCCGGCAAGCCCGGAAGACCTGGCAGACCGCATGGCGGAGGCCTTGCGCGATCCGGGTCTGTGGCAGCGTCTGCGGACGGGCATCAGGCCACCCAAAACGCATCTCGAAAGTGCCGGCGAGCACGTGACCCTTTATCGCGAGGTTCTAGATGGCGGCCTCGCGTCTCGTCCCGGTGCCCTCAAGCAAAGCGCCTGAGAAGACAAAGGAATATGGAATGACACGCGTTCTGGTGATGATACCGTCCGGCGAAGTCTACGATCACAACAATGTCCGCTGGTACAGCCATCAGGACATTCAGCGCAACCTGAACCACTATCACAATATCGGCGATGCCTTCGTTTTCGATTCCTCGCTGAAACTGCTGAAGTACGACAGGCTCGAAACCCTGACGATCCGCGAATTCAACCCGGCGGAAGTCGACCGGTTGCGGGATGAATTCGACTATGTCGTGTTGCGCGGGTCCAACTACATTCACGGCGAGATGGACTGGGAAATGGCGGAGCAGGTGCTGCGCCGGCTCGGGCTTCCGGTTCTGGCTTTCGGAATTGGTGCCCAGGCGCCGGTGGACGGCAAGCTTGTGCTGTCGGATGCCACGAAGAATGTCCTTCGCCTGATTGCAGGTTCGACGACATCTGTCGGTGTTCGCGGTGCCTATACCGCCGAGGTGCTGGAAGACATCGGAATTTCCAACACGCGGATCATCGGTTGCCCGACGGCATTTCGCCACAACGACCCCGGTCTGAGGATCACGCTGCCCGAGATCGACCGTATCCGGAAAGTCGGACTGACCGTGCGGCGTGAAGTGTCGCCGGCATACGCCAGGGATATCCGGCAGTATCTCACGTTCCATCGCGACCTGATCAAGTCGGTTGCGGCCCGCTTCGATACCGTTCTGATGGCTCAGGGCGAGCTGGAGGAGAAGAAGCTGGTACTTGGAACGCCTGCGCAAAAGGACCAGGCGATCTCCTCGCTTCGGGAGAATGCCTGGGTTGGCGAGTGGTATCTGGACGACGACATCGAGTGCCTCTACCGCAACTCCATGTTCTATTCCGACGTTGTTGCGGACTATGATGCCTGCGTCAAAGCCTGCGACCTGGTGCTCGGCTATCGCCTCCATGGCAACCTGATGGCTTTGGCCAATGGCGTCCCGGCGCTTTATTTCACCTACGACAGCCGCACGCGCGAATTTGCGGAGACGTTCCGGATCCCGAGCTTCGACGTCTTCAGCGAGAAGGTGTTCCGCCTGAGCGACTATTGGGATCAGGGCCTCTTTGACCGGTTCAACCGGGCCTATGAGGCCACCTATTACGCCATGGGTGACTTCCTGAGCGAAAACAATGTGCCGCATGTCATGCGGGAGCGTGCGCCTGTGCAGCAGCGGAAGGTGGTGGCTCTCATGTGATTTGATAAGAATATCATTTCGAATTTTGAAGTATTTTATTCGTATTATTTGAGTAATATTGCGATAGAAATGCATATATATTTTGTGAAAAGCAATAAGTAGATAAATATATTTACATAATTCTATGCTGCGCCGCATTATTGTCACAAACAAACATAAATCTTGTGCATGTATATTAGTTGAGCAAGCGGATCTCCGGCAGGGGGACGCTTCACAGTTCAGATGGGGGCTTGCATGACAGTCGTGGCTACACAAGACACGTTTCCCGTTCACAACGCTACGCGTGAGATGCTGCTGCTGAAGGAGCTGACCTTGATCGTCGTGGGCGTATCAAGGCAGGACATTCCCGGGCCGTTGCTCGAGGCGGTCAAGACGGTCTGGTTCGAGGGTGTCGAGGACGACTACGCCCTGTTTTCCGACGAGAGCGCAGGCCGGTACCAGGTGTCGGAAGCGCCGCTTCTACCACTGGCCGTGATCGTGGATCCGGCTGCAATGGATGCAAAGGACGAACTGCACAAATGGATGCAGCAACGCGGTGTGGTTCAGTTGCCACCGGTTATCGGTTGGGGTCGTGGCGGTGAAGTGGAGGCTGTCTCCTCGATGGTCGGACTGGTTGCCGATCATGTGAAATCGGGTGCACGGCGCCTGGTTCTGTCCAGCAAGGAGCTGAAGACACTTCGCAGCCTGAACGACGACCTGCAGAACCGGTTTGCCGCACTTGAAGCGTTCCTCAACCGGCATGGTCTGCAGCCGCTGGATCTCCTGTTCAGCAACGAACCGGCCGAAAATCCGCTCAATCCGAATGTGCTGGCAAGTGCCTCCGTCGATGGTGTCAGCCAGATCCTGCCGGTACCCAGTTCCGGTGTCAGCGGAGTGGCGGTGCATGTCGAACAGACCGGCAGCCGTCCCGACATCAAGCTGCGTGCCCAGTTGATGACGCTGGAGGACCAGAGGATCGTCGATACCTGGCATTTCTCCAGTGGCGATCTGTCCACGGGCTGGAACATCTTCGGCCTGTCGCGCTCGACTGCGGGCCTGCGCAGAACGCTGGAGTTCCGCATGCAGGTTGAAGAGACCGAGGACGAGGTACCGCTTCTGTCAGTCGGTGGTCTGCAGCCGGTCGAAATGTTCCATGTGCGCGATGCCGCCAACGGCTTGTCGGTCCTCAAGAACAGCCTCGCCCTTCAGGTGTGGGGTGGCATTCCGGGCGTTTCCATGCCGCCACACGCCAACTACATTCCGGCGCAGTCGCAACAGGTGAACCTGGACGAAGGCTTCCGTGACATGCCGATCGCCCCGGGCATCCTGGAGCACGCAAGCCTTGCCAATTCCGATGAGGTGTCCTTCGATTTCGAAGCGATCATGCCGTTGCCGACGGAACGTGCCATCGGCTGTCACCCGCCTGCGGAAGGCATGACCATCGGGCAACTTCCGGCAGCTTGTCCGCCGCAGGTGATCCGCATGTCTGCCAAGGCATTCATCGACAACAGCCGCGCCGCCGATATCGATTTCGCCATTGTGGTTGCCAAGGACCTTGGCGCGGCCAAGGCGCTCTTCAAGGGAGAACGTGAACAGTCGGTCGGCGAGGCGTTTTCCGGCTGGAAAACCGTCAGCTACGGCGAGACGGCACATCTGAGCGCCTTTGCAGGCGAGCGGATCGGGGTCTGGCAGAATGTCTATTTTGCCACCCGGATGAACGAAGCGACCGGTAACGATTTTGCCTGGGCGAAATTTGCCAACTTCCGCGCTGTCGTGAGCGGGTAGGCCGGCATGCTCCAGCACACTGGTTCAAGACCGGGCTTGCCGAATGTGCGTTACGCACAGTTCGGCGGTTCCGGCACGGCCTCGGCCACGGTCGCCATCGTCATTCCGGTCTACAAGCACTCGGTCCTTCTGACCGAGGCCATCGACGCGGCATTGGCCCAGCAGGCGCCGTTCAACATCGCGGTCGTGATCGTTGACGATGGTTGCCCCTTTCCCGAAACGGGGCAAACGGGGCGGGCCTATGCGCTCGCCTACGACAATGTCTATTACCTGCGGAAGGCCAACGGCGGTCTGAGTTCTGCGCGCAACTACGGCATCGACTTTGCCTTGCGCAGCTTCTCCGATCTGGAAGCGGTCTATTTCCTGGATGCCGACAACCGGATCACGCCCTCGGCGATCCGCGTTCTTCTCGACTTCATGAAATCCAGTGATGGCGTGGATTGGGTCTATCCCAATATCGACAAGTTCGGGATAGAGTGGAACGGCAATTATACGGCGGAATATTCGCGCCTTCTGCACGTTACCTTCGACAATATCTGCGAGGCCGGCAGCCTGGTCTCCAGATCCCTCCTCGACGCCGGGGTTCGTTTCGACGAGAGCATGAAGTCCGGCTTCGAGGATTGGGATTTCTGGCTGCAGGCGATTTCTCATGGCTTCAAGGGAGCGAACTATCCCTTCTTCGGCTTCGAGTACCGCCAGCGCGCCGAAAGCATGTTGCGCGATTCCAACCGTACCCGTGACAGCATCCTTGGATACATCAAGGACAAGCACAAGAAGCTGTTCTCCACCGAGACGCTGCTTGGCTGGGAGCACGAGGAAGCACCACGGTTCGTCGCATTCGGAGCAGATACCTACCTGGTCGATCTCTTCACCGATCCTGTCGTTGCGCACAAGAAGCGCAGCATCGAGGAATTCGTGAAGACCTTCTGGGCAGCGCAGGCCGAACCGGAAACCTACGGCGTACCTCCGTT
Source organism: Roseibium algicola (assembly GCF_001999245.1). NCBI lineage: Bacteria > Pseudomonadati > Pseudomonadota > Alphaproteobacteria > Hyphomicrobiales > Stappiaceae > Roseibium > Roseibium algicola. The sequence continues at coordinate 4,002,207 of NZ_CP019630.1, forward strand.
CTGGCTGTGGATGTCGCCGGCACACAGGGACGCGCTGAAAAGCTGCGGTCTGCTGCACAACGTCTTGTGGCTGACCGAGCGCCTGTCGGCGTCCCATCATTTTGTCGCGCTTCGGTTCGAAAGCGACAAGGACCGGTTGGCGATCGAGGTGAACGAGCTGGGCGAAGGCAAGGAACTTGCCAAGAAGCCGCTTGGCTGGATGTGCTCGCTCGACATCATGAAGCAATGTGTCGAGGACAAGTCCGACGACTGGATCCGGACATTGAGAGGTGCCAATCCGGCACCGAAGATAGCCGAAGTCGTCGTGCGTGGGCCGTTCTCGGCGGAAGACATTCAGGGCACCGCCCTGTCTGCCACAAACAGCCTTCTGGCCACGCTGGGGGCCCTGCGCGAGTCCGGCTATCGCCACGGGCCCGGCGAACGCTGGATCTGGCGTTCTGCCTACTTCCCGAACCGCAGCAAGTATTTCGAGCTGCTGCGGCACAGTGCGGGGGCAGCCCCGATCATGCCGCGTCTTGGCCGTGAGGGCGCGCCCCTCAGGGTCGGTCTGTTGTTGCCGATCGCCACATTCGGCGGTGTCGAGAAAGTTGCCTACGCGGCTGCCCGGGTTCTGAAAAAAGCCGGGTGCGAAGTCCATCTCTATGTGTTCGGAAAGCCGGTCTACAACCACATCTCCGACAACGACGGGGTGTTCGACACCATCAACTTTCTGGCCGACGACTATCCTCTGTGGGGTGGTCCCAATATGTTCTCCGGCCACGAGTTGCTGATGGGGCATGACGAAAACGCGCGGGCCGAACAGGTTCTCGGGTTCCTGTCCGGCCTTGATGTGGTGATCAACAACCAGCTTGCCCCGGCCAATGCCATTTTCGGCGAACTTCGCCGGCGCGGGGTCAAGGTCGTCAACTACGTGCATGTGCTGGACAGTTCCGAACTCGGCCGTCCGGCGGGCCATCCCTATCTGACGCTTGCCTATGAGCACATCTACGACAGCGTGCTGACCTGCTCGCGGGACATGGCCGAGTGGCTGCACGGCATGGGCGTGCCTGTTGCCAAGCTGCTTCATATTCCGAATGCCGCCGGTTACCCGATGGCGCCGGAAGAGGCCAAACGGCTGTCGGACAACCGTCAGCAAGACCGCGATGGCCGCCTGCGGGCTGTGTTCCTGGGCCGGCTGGACAGGCAGAAAGGCATCGAGCGGATCTTTGCTGCAGCTCGTGCCCTGAAGCGCAAGGGTGTCGACATCGACTGGCGCATTGTCGGTTCCGACGTCATGGACGCCGGGGCAGGCGGTTCCTGGAAGGAGCGGTTTGCCGAACTTGGTATCCGCGTCGATCCGCCGATCTATGACAGTCGCAGGCTCAGCCGATTGCTGGCCTGGGCCGATGCCTTCGTGTTGCCGTCCAGATGGGAAGGTGCGCCGCTCACGATTATCGAGGCACAACGCCTTGGCTGTGTGCCTGTCGCCACCGATGTGGGGGCCGTAAGCGAGCTGATCGAGAACAAGGTTGATGGCCTGTTGCTGCGCTCCTCTGACGATGGCGTGGTGACCCATGATCTGATCACCGCGCTCGAAACACTGGCAAAGTCGGAAAGGCTGCTTCGAACCCTTTCGACCAACGCGTCGCAGCGCAGTGCAGAGCGCAGTTGGGAAAAGAGCCTGCAGCCGTTCCTGCGGCAATTGCACAACTGGTTCCCGGATCGCCTGCAAAGCATCCGCCGAACCAAGGCGCCGGTGGCGCAGATTTCCAGTTCATCCGAAACGACCGTCCGGGGGAGTGCCGCTGACGGGGCAACGCTCTGGCAGCAACGCGGACGTCAGACGTCCGTCCGGTAATCGAAGGGCCCGAGCCCACATTTTTGAAAGGTGCAGTTCACATGAAGAAGCTCTTCGTTCTCAACGGCGGCGCTGCCGTCAAGCCGGGCAACAAGTCGGCATTTCTGAAAATCGATGATCCCCTGTCGACCTTTGCACGCGGCGGGATCAACACGGGCGACGTTCTCGTCTATGACGCGATGTTGAAGGCACTTGCCTACGACCAGATCACCAACGTGCAGTTCGCCCATGCGGCCGACGAAAAACTCTGGCCGACCGACGATTATGACGCCACCGTCATTCGCGGATCCAACTACCTCACAGAGACGGTCGATATCGGCAATGTCATTCCGCTCCTGAAAAAGCTCAAGGGACCGATCGTCCCGGTGGGTGTCGGCGCCCAGGCGGCGAAATACAAGAAGCTGGAAATGCCGAAAGGCAGCATCGAGGCCTGGAAGATCATCGCCGACAAATGCGAAACGATCGGCGTGCGCGGTGTCTACAGCGCCGAGGTCTTCAACGACATCGGCATCAAGAACATCCGGATCATCGGCTGCCCGAGCTTCTACCGCAATCTGAGGCCGTCCATCGAGATCAAGCCGCTGGATCCGGCCAACGCTCGTGTCGGCCTGACGCTGAACAAGTATCTTTCCGCCGACTATGCGTCCAACGCCACCAAGACCAACCGCATGCAACGGGCGCTCATCGAGGCTGTGGCCAAGCGGCCGGCCAATCGTCTCTATTCCCAGGGCGAGCGCGAGGAAACGCTGGCAATCTTCGAGACCGGCGAAGCCAAGCAGAAGCACATCCGTTCGATCCTCGGAAAGTACAATCTGGAGGGCGACAAGGATGTCGAGGCGCTGATGAGCGAGCGGATGCAGGCATTCTTCGACGTTGATGAATGGGCGGCAGATGCGCGGGACAACGTCGATGTTCTGGTCGGCTTCCGCCTCCACGGCAACGTGATCGGCCTGCACCAGGGCATTCCCGCGGTGTTCTTCACCTACGATTCCCGCATTCGAGAATTGTCGACGCTGTTCGCGATCCCTTCCGTCGAGATCGAAGACTACATGCCGATCAACCTGGAAAAGATCTTCGAGAGTGCCGACTTCTCCAAGGTTCAGCATGTCTACCGGCTGAATTATGCCGAGTACCATCGCTTCCTGACGGAGAACGGCCTCAACCACGTGCTCGCAAAACCGGTGGCCTCGCCGCCTGAACAGCCTCTGGTCAAGCCGAACCTTGTGAAGATCGACCAGACGACCGAGGAAGTAACCGACTGGTTCCGGGGCGAGGTCGATTTCATGACCGGCGAGATCGAGACCCTGCGCAGCCGCGCGTGGAACCTGGAACTGAAGCTTCGCGAGAAGACATCGCCGGACGCCGGCGCGAAACTGGCGAGCTGACCGGTTCGCGGGATCATGACACGACCCGGACCTGTGCTGAACCGTCGCCGGTTTCTGACCGGCGCGGCAGCCGGTGGCATGGCGGGTGCGGCGCTTCTTGCGTCGCCCCGCAGCTTGCTGGCCCTGACCTCGAACGACCTGCCTGCCCCTCTGCAGCGGATGGACGGCGACTGGCAGCTGACCTTCCAGGATGATTTCGACGACCTCCACCGGTTTCAGCAAACCTGGGACCGCATGCGCATCGGAGGGGACGGTCATCCGACCATGCGCTACCCGAAAAACGTGGTGATGCGGGAAGGCGAACTCGACCTCAAGCTCGGCCATCAGGCCGATCCGAAACGGCCTTTCACGGGAGGCTACGTTCGGACCCGGACCTTCCGCCAGACTTACGGCTATTTCGAGTGCGAGATGCGCATCGCGCGCGAGGCCGGTGTCAACAATGCCTTCTGGCTGATATCCGATCGCGAGACCGAGGGCGACACACATTTCGAGCTGGATGTGGCCGAAGTCAAATATCCGAACATCGTTCAGGTTTCAGCCCGCCGGTGGCGCCCGGAAAAGAAGGTGCTTGCCGCAAGTTACCGGGCGCATATCCGGCTGGACGACACCTTTCACCGCTATGGGATGCTCTGGACCCGGCAGGGATTTCGTTTCTATGTCGACGACATGGAGGTCTTTGACGCACCCAACGATTTTGCTCACACGCCAGCGCTGCTGCTTCTCAGCAATGCGGTCGCGCCCTTTGCCGGCAAGAACGATGGCGACGTTGCCGGTGCTGCAACCAGTATCCGCACCGTGAGAGTGTTTCAGAACACTTCAGCCTAGAAACGAGTGGCGTCTGCCAATGAATTGAGCCGGCAAGACCGCTTGCCGGCTCAAACATGTCAGGCGTCAGACCTGGTCAGGCGACGGTTTCGTAGCCGCGCGGGTTCTTGCAGACCCAGTTCCAGGTGTCGCGGCACATGTCCTCAAGGCCGCGCTCGGCCTTCCAGTTGAGCAGTTTTTCCGCAAATTCCGTGTTTGCGAAACACTGTGCGACATCGCCTTCCCGGCGAGGAGCGATGGAGTAGCGGATCTGTCTGTTGGAGGCTCGCTCGAATGCCTTGACCATCTCCAGCACGCTGTAGCCGTTGCCGGTGCCAAGGTTGACCGCAAAACAATTGGACGGGGCGGAGCCTGATCCGAGCACTTCATGTGCCCTCAGATGGCCTTCGACCAGATCGATGACGTGGATGTAGTCGCGGATGCCGGTCCCGTCCGGCGTGTCGTAGTCGTTGCCGAAGACCGAAAGCTCCTCCCGGCGGCCGTCCGCGACCTGGGTGATGAACGGCATGAGATTGTTCGGGATGCCTTGCGGATCTTCCCCTACCAGCCCGCTTTCATGCGCGCCGACCGGGTTGAAATAGCGCAGGATGCCGAAGCGCCAGGAGGGGTCGCTGGCAGCCACATCGCGCAGCATTTCCTCGATCATCAACTTGGTGCGGCCGTAGGGATTGACGGCGCTCGTCGGGTGATCTTCGGTCAGGGGCAGGAATTGCGGGTCGCCGTAAACGGTCGCCGAGGACGAGAAGATCATTTGCTTCACGCCGCAATTGGCCATCGCCGACAGCAGGCGATGAGTTCCCACGACGTTGTTGTCGTAATAGGCGAGGGGGATCTTGGTGGATTCACCAACCGCTTTCAGGCCGGCAAAATGCACCACCGCCGTACAGCGGTACTGCTTGAGGATTTCCTCCATCCGCGACTGATCCCGGATATCGGCTGTTTCCAGAGATATCTTCGCGCCGGTGATGGCCGCTACCCGCTCGAGACTGACCTGGCTCGCGTTGGACATGTTGTCCACCACAACGATGTCGTGCCCGGCCTGAAGAAAAGCCACGCAGCAATGCGAGCCGATATAACCGGCACCGCCGGTAATGAGTACAGTCATCCAAACCTCTTTTGGCTTCGACGGAGAAAACGGAAAGGAAATTCAGCCCTGAATATCAAACGATTATTGTTGTTCGATGTCATGCATTCATCAGTATTTGTTGGGCTGAAATAAGGCCTCAAGATCGAGGCAAAATGAACATATTTTCGTGGCGTTTTGAAGTGTTACCTGGCGGTTTTGTCGTCAATGCAAGTGGTTCTGGAAATTACAACTTAAGATTTAGGTTCTATAAGCCGGACGGCCGTCGCCGGAATTCTCCACTATGGAATGCCGGGGCGGGACCGCATGGGGCATGTTTTGCCTGTCCCGGTGCTATCAAAAAAAGTGTTTTCAAGTCCTGGGGGTCATTGTGCAGAAAAGTGTTGGATTGGTGAGATTTGCGTTGGTGTTCACAGGGCTGTTGATCGCCCTGGCTATCTTCAGTGTCATTCTGGAAACTCTAACAGGCTTCAGCGTGAGCGGTTCGGTGAACCAGATTGGTGCCGTATTGGGCGCTTCAAGTGACGCAGGGCGACACTTTTTCAAAAAGTACGAAATCATCCCCGACAGCGGTTTCGCCTGGCGGGCCGCTTTTCAGATGACGCTTGTTGAACTGGCCATTTCGGTAGCTATTGCCGGGGTGTTCGTATGGTTTCTTCTTTCGCAAGGCGAACTTGCGAACGGGCTCGGCTCCCTCATGGTCATTGTGGTGCCGCTGTTGATCTTTGTGTTCGCGATTTCCCTGGTTGCGAAACGGTACATGTTTACGAGCGGCGCTCGACATGCAGAAAAAGCCCACCTGAGAAAGCAGGAACAGAGCAGTACTGTTTTCGAGTGAGGTGGAAACCTGTCTGGAGACTTCGCAGGGCGCCGCCGCCTACAGGTGAAAACCAAGGCGGCGGCTCCAGTGGAGATTACCCGGTCGGACGTCCGGAGCATCGATACAGGGTTCAGTGAGGCAGGCAGCCCAATGGCAGCTTCGTGTCAGGAAGCCGCGAAGGTGACCTTCACGCCGCGCTGGCGAAAGTAGGCCTGCATGAGCTTGCGTCCGGAGCGGTTGTTCTGGACGAGCTTTGCCGGATCAAAAACGGCTTCCTTCTGGCCCTCGCGTTTCAAAGCTTCCTTGAGAGCTGCGATATGCAGGTCGATATCTTCGTTGTCGGCCTGCAGGGATTCATAAACGCGGTTTGTTGCTTCCGCTACGGTCAGTTCGCTCAATGGTGCATTCCCGATGTTGTTTGGCTGGCGATTACCACATTTTCCGACCTGATCCAAAGGGAGTTGATCTTCCCCAACCTGCACGGCTTCGGACGGTTGCCGGCAAGGCGGCGCATGCACCACATTGCCAGGCTGGTAAATCTCAGCGCTCTACACCCACTGCGAAAGGGCGGCGCGAACATGGGGATCTCCATCATCGCGGACCAGGCCGACATCCTCGGCGAGATGCTTGCTGTTGGGCAACAGGGATTGCCAGGCCAGTGCCCGCACCTGCGGCGTGTCATGATGTCTTGCAATGTTGCGCAAGGCCTCATGAAGATCGGTATCGCCCATAGCCGCTGCTGTTTCGAACAACGCGCGCTCCTGCGCCTGTCGATCGACATTCCCGGCAATGAGTTTGCCGAAGACACCTTCCGGCGTTTCTTCCAGGGTCATCTCGTATTGCCGGCGGTGTGCCGGATAGGTCTTGGGCAGGAGCAGGTTGATCGACGCGGAGATCGAGGGCGCCGGAAGCTGTGTGTGAATATCGCGGCTGCCGTAATAGTACATCACCTTGCCTGGCGGTAGCCCAGTTTCCTCCTGAAACCTCAAGGGAACAAGTTCTCCCGGGACGCCGCGCACGTTCTCGTATTCGTAGTCGTACAACTGGGTGCGGTACCCGGGACCGAAAGCGCCGACCGTGAAGAAATCGAAGCTGTGATCATGGGTTTCGTAATAGGAAAAGATTTCGGGGGGATGTTGAGGGCTTGGCGGCATCCACAGGACGGCACGCAGGGAATACCCGTCGCCCTTGTGCAGCATCAAGGTTGACGGTTTGAAATCGTTGTCGACCTGGTAGTTCAGAAAATCCGCCAGACCATCGACAAGCAGACCGCGCAGCACATCGGGATCGCGTGCCAATGCAGCCATCCATTCGGCAACGCGCGACATTGCTTCCGGAGTGTAGCGGGAGGCGCGAAGATCCGGAACAATGCCCGATGCCTCCAGCCTTTCAACGAACTGATCAAGTGTCAGGATTTCTTTCCCTTCGGGAAAATATGTCTCGGTCATGCCGCATCCCCGTCCATTGTTCTTGCAAGGGTTGCTCGCGCCGCTTCGCGAAGCGACGCATCGCGGTCGCTGTGCGCCATTTGGTGCAAAGCGGTAAGAGCCTGCTGTGGCGCACAGCGATGAAGCAGCTTCAAGGCATCCCAGCGTGCAAAACCCGCCATGTTCGAATGCACCATTTTGGCCAGTGGTTCTTCAAGTCCGTCGATCTGTTGCATGGCCTGAAGCAGTTGGAGAACCATCTGCATGCGTGAGGCATGCAGATCGGTACTGACCTGCTGCAGTGGCTCCAGTGTGTCGCGGTCGAAAGTCCAGGTGCTGTGGGCCCGGGGTGGGGAATGCACGATCAACAACGGCGCAATCGGCGTGGCGGCGGCAATGTCGATGATGTCGCCGAACGCCGGGGCGTCATAGACGTCATGCGCCTTCAGCACGAGGTCGCTGTCCCGGCGCTTGAGGCTGGGCGGGCGTTGATGAAGGTTGTTGCGATCCAGCCCGCACTCCAGCCGCGGTATGTGCACGTCATTTGGTGACAGGTTCAACACGAAGGCATCAAATTCATTGGCGGTGTAGACCGGTTGCCGGCCACCTTGTCCACTGAAGCGCAGCATCAGGCTGAACTGATCGGTCCGGCACAGGTAGACGTTGCCTTCCCGCTGTGCCGGCAAGCTGCCGCGTTCGCGCACAACGTGCAGCAGATCCAGCAACAGGCCGTTTATGCGTTGCGGATCGAGTGACCGCAGAATGCTGCCCAATTCGATGAATGAATCTATTTCGCCAGAAGGTGGGGTAAGGGCCTCGATCAAGTGTTGATATGGATTGTCTGTCTTCATCATCACACCTCCGCGTTGTTTCAAATGACGCTCAGGGGACGGATCTCCGGAAGCCGCCTTCGAGCAAAAGCATAGGATATCAAACCCTTGCCCGCCAAGACCAAACCGGTCACGGCGGCCATGCCGTTGTATGAAAAGAGGTAGGTGGCGATGAACCCGCCCCCGAGCACGATAACGAGACTGACCGTCGAAATACGGGTCGCGACCTGTTCGTGACCCATGGTCTGCAGCATCACGACGGACTGCCGCGTCAAGGCTTCAATGAAGGCTCCGGCGGCAACCATCGCGAGTGCAGTCGTTGCTTCGGAAAACCCCGGGCCAAAGGCATTCAGAATGAAATGTCCACCGATAAGCATTCCGGCCAGGAGCAGCGAGCAGGCCCCCAGGACGACGGCATTCGACTCGTTGATTGCCTTTTGCAATTTGGGACATTGCGACCGGTCGTCGGCGGCAGCACCGCACAACGGGCGGATCATGAAGGATATGGTGGTCGGGATAAGCTGCATGATGCGCACCACCAGCAGGACTGCCGCATATAGACTTGTGGCGGCTTCGTTCGGCGAGGCGATTTCGACTATGAAGAGGTCGAGGTGCCACAACATCAGTGAATTGACCCGCATGATCAGCATTCGATTGCTGGTCCGTGACCAGGCCCTGTGGTGTTCGGGGGATGCGCCCCGCGCCGGTGTCCACCATGCACCGTATATCTCGGGCTCAACGGTCCGAAAGATGACGGCATGCAGGAGCCCCAGGAACACAAACGATACCACGAGGATACCGATCATGACGCTGCTGCTCGAGACCGACAGCCGCAGCCCGTACACTGCCGCGGCGACACAGAAAAGCAGCACAAGATGAAGGGCCAGCGAGCCCAGGATGCTCCCGGTTCGCGGGTACCCGCTGGCGACGAGATATCGGTCGGTCAGAAGCGAAAGTGCGGCAATCGGGGCAATCCAGATACTGTGAAAAGCCAGATGGTACTCTTCGAAGCGCTTGTAATCGGCCAGATGTGTGGCAAGTGCGATTGCCAGAAACACTGCATAGACTGCCAGGATGATTGAAAAGCCGAAGCGTATCCGGCTGCGGTTCCAGGCACAGTAAGCCCGAATACCCTCGAGGTTCACCGTTTTGCGCATGGTGGGCAGGTAGCGCGAAGCCACCATATCCGTTCCGGACAGTGACAGGGAGGCCAGCAGCGACAAGAGGGCGAATGCAACCTGATAGTCTCCGAAGAGCTCTGTTCCGAGCATATTCGACAGAAGCAGGTTCGTCAGGAGAGCCAAACCGTAGCCGGCTATGCTGATCACGGCCAATTGCACTGGTCTCGATGTCATGCACAGACCCGCGATATCGGCATCCACGCCAAAACGTGCCGCTTTCGTTGAAATTCGAGCCCGTCAGTTGCCTTCGACACGCAGTCTTCCTGTTGATCGTTTCCGGTTGCAATTTATCAGTCTATCGCCGTCTGGCAGCTGAAGTCGCTTTTAGAAAATTCACCACATCGCGAGTTCGCTCTGGACAATCTAGTAGGTATGAGTGCAGGATTGAAACTGCAAATTGCAAACAAGGAGCACTAGATATGTCTGAAGCGAAAGCAAATATCGAGCGCAATACCGAAGTTGAAGCCGACATCGAGTTTGTCGATCCGTCGGAAACCGTTGCACTTGCCGGCTCCACGCCGCGTCAGTTGACGGGGCAAGAAGCAGGTCGTGTGGTCGGATTTGGCTGCGACGAGGATAAAACCACAGGTCGCTGATACAGGGTCTGCCGTTTTGGCTTCCCGGTTGAATCAGTACCGATAAACGCATGTCACGAATTTTGCTGACAGGCGCAAGTGGTCGGGTTGGGCGAGCGTTGATCGAACGCCTTGCCAGCCCGGAATTCGAGTTTGCCCTGGTCGGGCGCAGTGCGGAGTCTCTTCGGCAATTGTCGGATGAGATAAACGCCAGGGGCGGAACCGCCCACATCATCAAAGCAAATCTCTCTTCAAAAACCACACCCGAAACTGTTGTCCGGCAGGCGGCAACTGCAATGGGCGGGCTCGACGTCCTGATCCATGGTGCGGCTGCATATGGGTTCCGGCCCTTCGCACAGTCTCCCCGGGAACTGCTGCTGCGCGTGGTGGAAACCAGTCTTCAGTCCGCCATCCTTCTTACCCACGCCGCCATTCCGGCGTTGAAGCTTTCAAACAACGCCGTCGTCGTGCAGATCGCGTCTACCGCCGGTCTTCGACCCGTTACTGAAGCCGTTGTCTACAGCGCAGCCAAGGCGGGAATGATCGCGTTCGGCCAGGCCCTGCGGCCAGAGGTGACGGGGCTGGGTATTGCCCTGCACACTGTCATACCGGGACAATTGCAGCTTCAGCCCGGGGGCACCGGGCTTCCGCCCGCACGTGTTGCCCAATGCATTCATGAGCTGATCCTGCAGCGGGCAGCCGGTTGCGCCGGAACCGATGTCATTCTGGACGAGACGCTTTCCGAATAATCCTATGGATCGTCGCAGCCGTTGTATTTGCCACCTTTTCTGGCCTCGACGAATGTCTTCCAGTCACGCCAGCCCTGGGCACAATGAAAGCCCCATTCCCTCACGCGCGGCCCCGTGATGAAGAGGGTCCAGGCCGGTTCGGTGAGGACAGGGGACAGACGGTGCGCGAAGCGGGATTTACGGAGTACGACATCTCCGGCACGCAGTTTGCGCACCTTCTCGCCTTTACGGGCGGCGAAAGTCTCATCGATCGTACCGGCCAGCATGATCGACACGCTCGGCCAGGGGTGGTCGTGCAGGGCTGCCTCGTCGTCAGCCCGTACGACATTGTGTAAATACGCGTTGATGAGCGGGTTCTTCGGCCACAAGCGCCAGCGGAAAATATACGGGGCGTCCGGATCACCCACTAACTGATCAGGCGGCCTGTCGACAGGCAGGAGCCGCCTTTTTAGCCGGGAGGCTAAAGCAGACATTCGGATCATCTGAAAATCCTCGCCGACCTGACCGTCGGTGTCAATCCAGATCCCTTCCCGGGTGAAATGGTCTGCGTTTCTTTTTCCGGTTTGTGGCCCGGCATCATCAGCCGCCAACAGCGACACGCCGTTTGATGCCGGGCAGGACTTACAGGCTGGTTTCGCCGTTGATCAGATTGCTCCGTTTACGGGGAAGATACCTGCCCCGGCCCTTGCCAAGAACGGGCACACCTTTTTCCATCACCAGGTCGCCGCGCAGAAGAACCTTCACGGGCCATCCGGTCACCTCCATGCCTTCGTAAGGCGTGTAGTCGGCGCCATGGCCGAGGTCGTCGTTGGTGATCGTTTTCCTGAGTTCCGGATCCCACAGGGTCAGATCGGCATCCGAACCGACCGCGATGGTGCCTTTCTGCGGATAGAGACCATACAGCTTGGCGTGATTGGTGGACGTCAGCGCAACGAAGCGGTTGAGGTCGATCCGGCCGGTCTTGACGCCTTCGGAGAACAATATCGGCAGTCTGGTCGCAACGCCCGGAATGCCGTTCGGGATCCATCTGAAGGACTGCATTCCCTTCTCGGTCTTCTTGCCGCCAGGGTCGTCAAATCGGAACGGGCAGTGGTCGGAAGAGTAAAGGTCGAACACGCCGTTTTCCAAACCGGACCAGCAGGCGTCCTGGCTTTCCTTGTCTCTGGGAGGAGGCGAACAGACGAACTTCGCACCCTCGAAATCCTCAAGATCCAGATCGTCTGCCGTCAGAACGAGGTATTGCGGGCAGGTTTCACCGGCAATCTTCTGGCCTCTCAGCCTTGCACGCGAGATTTCCTCCATCGCTTCGCGGTTCGAAACATGGACGATGACGATCGGGGTATCGACGATTTCGGCCAGCGACAGGGCCCGGTGTGTTGCCTCTCGCTCTGCCGCGATCGGGCGAGACGTGGCGTGGTGGTACGGGGCGGTGTCGCCATCTGCTTCGCGCCGTCCGATCAGATAGCGGATGGCATCTTCGTTTTCGCAATGAACCAGCACGACCTGTCTGGAGCGTTTGGCCGCATCCAGCGTGGCCAGGATTTCGTCGTCACGCAGGCGCAGGCCTTCGTAGGTCATGAACACCTTGATTGACGTATAGCCTTCTTCCGCAAGTGCCGGCATTTCCTGGCCAAGCACATGGGGCGTCGGGTCGGAGACGATCATGTGAAAACTGATGTCGGTGAAACAGTTGCCCTCTGCAAGGGCGTGATATTTCTTCAACGCCTCGCGCAAGGTGTCGCCTTTCTGCTGAAGGCAGAAAGGCATTACCGTCGTGTTCCCGCCAAGAAGCGCCGACCTTGTTCCGCTTTCAAAGTCGTCCGCCATGACAATGCCTTCGCCTGACGGCTGGGCGATATGGACGTGACTGTCGATGCCGCCCGGCATCACGAGCAAGCCGGTCGCGTCGATGGTCGTGGCCGCTTCCTGCAGATCACGCCCGATTGCCACGATCTTGCCATCCGTAATGCCGATGTCTGCCTGATAGACATCGGCTGCGGTGACGATGGTGCCACCGCGCACCACTGTGTCGAAGGAATGTGCCGTCATGCCGATGCTTTCACGGGTGCTGTTCCGGACGCTTTTTGACCGAGGGTTTCCTCCAGGGCGTTGGTCAGGCGATCGACTTCTTCAAGCGTGTTGTAATGGACCATGGACAGGCGCACGACGCCTCCGGCTTTGGCCAGCCCGAGGTCTTCGATCAGGCGCCGGGAATGGAAGTCACCATGGCGGATCGCAACATGGTATTCGTCGATCTTTCGGCACAGTGCCTCCGGCGCCCAGCCTTTTGCCGTGAAGCTGATGGTCGCTATCCTGTTGCCGTTTCCAACCGTGTCACGCCCCACAATCGTGATGTCCGGGTGTTGCTTCGCCCAGTCGAGAAAGCGCTTGGTCAAGGCAATCTCTTGCGCCGCGATGGCAGAAAAGGCGGTCTCGATCAGGGCGCGCGGATCGGACGAGGCAGGGGCTCCGCATCGTTTCCCGAGTTCCTGCAGATAGGCAGTGATGGCTGTCAGCGAATAGGCAAGTTCATAATTCGGATTGCCTGCTTCCAGTTTTCCCGGGACTTTGTCCTTGCCGTAAAAATAGTGGTAGAGCGTGTCCAGCTCCAGAAGGTGGTCGTATTTGCCGTACATCATCGCGATGTGCGGGCCGAAGGTCTTGTACAGGCTGAAGATGTAGTAATCGACGTTCAGTTCCTGCACGTCGATCGCCCGGTGCGGCGCATAGGCGACCGCGTCGACGCACAGTCTGGCACCTCTGTGATGCACATAATCGGCGATTTCGCGAACGGGATTAACTTCACCCAGGATGTTGGAAACGTGGTGGACCGCAACGAGCCTGGTGCGTTCGTTCATCAGTTTGCCGAGATCATCCAGGTGCAGGGTCAGGCTGTCCTTGTCGAGCTGCCAGAAGATCACCTTGATGCCGAATTCCTCTAGCCGCAGCCAGGGGCCGATATTGGATTCATGGTCCGCGTTGGTCACGATCACCTCGTCCCCCGGCGCCAATTGGCGGCGCATGGATTCGACAAGGTTCTGCATCAGCACGGTGGTGGAATGGCCGAAGACGATCTCTTCAGGGCGGGAGGCGTTGACCAGAAGCTGACCGGCCTTGCGCGCTTCCAGGAGAGCTGCCGCCGCGGCCTTCGAAACTTCGTAGCTACCGCCGATCTGAACGTTTTTTTCGAGCAGGAACTGTTTGATCCGCTCGACTGCCTGGTTGAGGATCTGCGATCCGCCGGCATTGTCGAAAAAGACCCAGTCCGATTTCAGTCCCGGAAATTGATCCCGGACCCAGGCGATGTCCAGTTGTGCATTGTTTGGCATGGTTGGCTCCAGCAAAGGCAGTAAATTTTAGTGGTTGAGGACCGCGCTTAGAAAATTGCGGGTTCTTTGTTCTTTCGGGGTGTCGAAAATCTGCGCCGGTGTTCCGGTTTCCACGATCCTGCCGCCATCCATGAAGATCACCCTGTCGGCCACCTGGCGGGCAAAGCCCATTTCATGGGTGACCACGACCATGGTCACGCCGGTTCCGGCAAGCTGGCGCATGACGTCGAGAACTTCGCCCACCATTTCCGGATCGAGCGCCGAGGTCGGTTCATCGAACAGGAGCACCTTGGGTTCCATTGCCAGTGCGCGGGCAATGGCAACGCGTTGCTGTTGACCGCCGGACAGTTGGCCGGGAAACTTGCCTGCCTGTTCGGCAATGCCAACGCGGGCCAAGAGTTCGCGGGCCTTCGCGGCAGCCTCCGCAGCTGGTGTCCTGCGCACACGCATGGGGGCCAGCATCACGTTCTTCAGGACACTCATGTGCGGGAAAAGATTGAACGACTGGAACACCATGCCAACCTCGGCGCGGACCTGGCCCAGTGTCGGTCCGGGCTGCACCGGAATGCCGTCGACCCGAATGCTGCCCTTGTCGGAATAGCTCTCCAGAAGGTTGATGCACCGGATCAGCGTGGATTTGCCGGATCCGGACGGACCGATGACACAGACAACCTCGCCTTCGCCGATCGCCAGGTCTATGTCGCTGAGCGCGGCAAAGGCGCCGTAGTGCTTGGTAACGTTCTCGATTTCGATGATGTTTCGCATCACGCACTCCTCCGCCCGAGCCGGTTTTCAAAGCGCGAGACCAGGGCAACCAGGGGCCACAGGAACGCGAGATAGATGATGGCGGCGCCGATCAGGGGCGTGGGGTTGGCGGCAAGGGCCTGGGCCTGGGTCGCCTGCTTGAGAAGGTCCGGCATGGCAACGACGGAGGCCAATGCGGTGTCCTTCATCACGTTGATGCAGTTGTTCGTCAGTGGCGGGATAACGATCTTGATGGCCTGCGGCAGCACGACGTCGACCATCATGTCCTTGTAGGACAGGCCAAGTGCGCGCGAGGCTTCAAATTGTCCGACGGGAATCGCCTGAATGCCCGCCCGAAAGATTTCTGCGGTATAGGCACCGGACACGAGCGTCAGCGCGAGCGTGGCGGACAGGAATGGTGACAGTCTGATGCCGACGAATGGAAGGGCGTAGTAGACGACGATCAGGAGTACGAGCAGCGGGATTGACCGGAAGATGTCGATATAGATGGCGGCCGGTACACGTATCCAGGGTGAGCCGTACATGCGCACAAGGGAAAGGCAAAGCCCGAGAACAAGGCCGGCAACGATACTGGTTGCCCCGATTTGCAAGGTTACGACAAGGCCGCTCATGAGGAGCGGAAACGTTCGGATGAAGACCGGAACGTTGAAGAACGTTTCGAAGAGGTCCATGAAAAGTCCGGAGGAATGGCTGGAATCAGGGAAGGCGCGGGCCCTCCCGAAGGCGGCCCGCGCGTGCTTTGCTTACAGCTTGGGCATGTCGAGGATGGTAACCGTCGAGGTGGTTTCTTCGGCGCGAGAACCGAACCATTTCTCGTGCAGGTCAGCCACGACGCCTTCCTTCTTCAGTTCGGACAGGACGTCGTTCACCTGGCTTGCCAGTTCCGCGTCCTTGGCAAACATCATGGAGTACTGTTCGCCGGTGGTGATGCGTTCGACGACCGCAAGGTTCGGCTTGTCCTTGGTGTAATAAAGCAGCGCCGGGATGTCGCTTATGTAGCCGTCGATGCGGCCGGCCGTCAGGTCGAGCATGGCCGGGGCCAGGCCTTCGTAGCGGCGGATTTCACCAAAGCCGTATTTCTCCTGATTTTCGGTGGCCCAGATGTCGCCGGTAGAGCCCGTGTCGACACCGATGACCTTGCCTTTCATGTCGGCAACCGATTTCAGGCCACTGTCGGCAGTAACGGTGAGGGACTGGTCGCTGTCATAGTAAGGCTGGGCGAATGTGACCGATTCCAGACGCTTCTTGGTGATGGTGATCGAGGACACCGCCATGTCGATCCGGCCCGACTGGACCGCGGAAAACAGCCCGTTGAACGGGATGTTTTCAAACTCGATCGATTTGCCGAGCCTGTTTGCGACCTCGGTTGCAAGATCGATTTCAAAACCGACGGTCTTGCCCGACTCATCCTGGAATTCCCACGGAACGTTGCCGATGTTGGCGCCGACTGTCAGGTCTGCGGCCATGGCGGTGGTCATGGAGGAAAACGTGAGCAAGCCTACGGTTGCAGCCGTTTTGATGAAGGAGTGAAGAGACATTTTATTCCCCTGGTGATTATTCTTGGTCTAACTGGTATGACTGGTCTGACCAGTTAGACCAGTAAACAGATCGATCAAACGGGATGCAAGCGTTAAAATGATGCTGATCGCGTTTCGGCGGGCTAAAAGAAAGGCAGAACGGCACACGCGCCGTACGAACCATGAAAGACACAATGATTACACGCACGCCGGTTCCGCAGAGCATCGCCCGCAAGCTTCAGGAGATGATCCTCAGCGGAGCGCTCAAGAGCGGGGAGAAGATCCCTTCTCAGCGGGAAATGTCGGAAGAGTTCGGTGTCAGCAGGGCCTCATTGCGCGAAGCCCTGCTGACCCTTGAAACCATCGGCCTGATCAAGACGGAAGCGGGCAGGGGCACGTTTGTCGTCGGCACCGGTTCGGGCAAGACCATGTCGGACTGGAAGTTCGCCGAGGAACATTCCCTGCAGGAAGTGTTCGAGACCCGGCTTGTTCTTGAAGGCGAGATTGCGGCTCATGCAGCGGGGCGATTGTCGGAGGACGATCTCGACCGGCTCTCGCAACTGACCGACCTGATGGAGCAGGCCTGGTCCAATCGCGACTTTCTCAGCAACGTGGATGCCGATCTGGAGTTTCACGACCTGATTGCCCGGCGGTGCAGGAACCGCATGATTGCGGGTCTTTACGATCAGGTCCGGAAACTTCTGACGGAGACCCAGCGCCAGCCGATCCCGATCACAGATCCGCTGCGCATGCGGGCCTCGCTGGCTGAGCACCGGGTCATCGTTGCCGAACTGCGCAAGGGCGACGCGGAAGCCGCCCGAACCGCAATGCGCAGCCATGTCGCCAACACCGCGCTGTGTGCCGGGTTCGAGATCGCTTGAAGTGCGAAGCGCCTGCGCCGTTTCCAGAGTGTATCGGAACGGTGGGGGCGGGGGCGGTTGGCAGAGAGGAGCCTGCTACCCCTTTCCACCCACCTACAACTGACCTTCGACGGGAAGCGTTGCGATGATGCCGGAGGTGAAGCGCTGGCCCAGTGTCGATCCCGGGTCCGAGGTGAAGGTGACGATCTTGCCATCTTCTTCGCTCTTCCAGAGGATCCTGCCGTTGTCGTCCAGTTCGAGCCGGTAGCTGTTTTTCAGCGAAACGCCTTCATTCAGGAAAACTGTCAGCCTGCGGGCAAGTTCAGGGCTTTCCACGTAGAGGCCGATCTCCGTATTGAGGTTGGCTGATCGTGGATCCAGATTGAAACTGCCGACGAACATCGAGGATCCGTCAAAGACGGCGGCCTTGGTGTGCAGTCCGGCCTTGGAATCTGTCGAAAAGAGCGTTTGCTGGACCCTGGCGGAATCGGCCCTGACCTCATGCAGCTCTATGCCGGCTTCCAGAAGTTCTGCGCGGTATTTCGAATAGCCGGCGTGAACCGCAACCACATCGTTTGAACCGAGCGAGTTGGTGAGAACGCGGACCTTCACGCCGCGCGCCGTAAGCTGCTTCAGCTTGTCCGCGCCCGCCTGCGTCGGAACGAAATAGGCGTTTTCCATCAGGAGTTCGCGTTTGAGCCCGTCCACCTTGCCGACAAGTGCCTTGAGGATCTTGCCGCTGCTTTTTCCCGCGATGAAATCGGCCGGATCGTCCCAGACGACAAAGGCCGGTGCCCAGACCAGCTGCCTTGTGAGCGAGGACATCGACTGACGGACGGCAGTGACCCTCTGGCGGAAAGGATAGGGATATCCTTCGGTGTCGATGGTCTCTTCCAGTTTCACCCGGGCCATTTCCAGGTCGGTTTCGCCAAAGGTCCGGTTGACGCTGGCGGCGACAGGCACCGACCAGTCCCTGTTCCAGAAATAATCAAAGACGCTCGAGGCATCCCGCACCACCGGGCCGACCGCTGCAATGTCCAGGTCGCGATAGTTGGATTCCTCGGAGACGTCGAAATAGTGGTCGCCGATATTGCGCCCGCCGAGAAGCGCAACCGCATTGTCGGCGATCATCAGCTTGTTGTGCATGCGGTGGTTCAGGCGGTCGAAGTCACCGATCAGGTTGAAGACCCGCGAGGACCGGCTCACGAAGGGGTTGAACAACCGGATCTCGATATTCGGATGGGCGTCCAGACTGGCGAGGATTTCATCGCGTCCGTTGACGTTGATATCGTCGATGAGAAGACGCACGCGCACACCGCGATCTGCGCTGCGCAAAACGGCCTGCGCGAGGATGCGCCCGCTCTGGTCCGCATCCCAGATGTAGTATTGCAGGTCGAGGCTGTGCTCGGCGAGCTCCGTCATGGCCACGCGGATGGCAAAGGCGTTGCGCCCTGTCGTGACGAGCGAGACACCTGATTTGCCCGGATGGCTTTTTTCCGCGGCTCGGAACAGGCGACCCAGATAGGTGCTGCGATAGGCCGTAAAGGCACTCGTCTCGACGCGCGGATAGTCCGTGTTCAACGTCGAACAGGCTGCCAGAAGCAGCGTTGCAAGACAGAGAAGGCAGGCCCAGCTTCGCATCGTTCCCCGCATGACAGACACAGGTTGCCAAGGGGCCCCGTTCCCGCCCGGCGATCAAGGATCGACCTTGGTGACTGAGGCAAGGACCGGGGCTATCGGCAAACTCTACCCAGAATTGTTACTTCATGCCTGCACGCCGGTCCATTGTGCAGATTGACAGGCGCGTTCCGGCACCTGTCGTGCGGTGTTTCTTTTTCCTGTGCGCCTCAGGACATGACATGCAAAGACGCACGGTTTGGCTTGATGCTTCCGCGCAGGAGGTTTCCCTCACCGAGGTGGCAGAAACCCGTCCTGCGCCTTCGGGGCGAAGATCGAGGGAACGGCGCACGCCAGACGTGGGTGAGACCTTTAAGGAGCAGGCAGTGCTTCAGGCATCCAGTGCGTGGAGTTGCGGCTGGCCTTGAAGAAACACTGCCCGTATTTCTTAAGGGTTTCCTGATTGATCTCGAAGCCGAGGCCAGGTGTCTGCGGCATGGCAAACCAGCCGTTTTCGTGCAGGAACGGCTGCGAGAAGATCTGGTCGCGGCCTTCCGGTGTCCAGCCCGGTGGTGAGATCGGATATTCAAACAGCTCCTCACCGGCAAAGCCGCTGGCGGCAAAGACATGCGCATTTGCGATGAAGCCGAAGCCGTTTGACCAGCAATGCGGCGTGAACCTGATGCCTTCTTGCCTGCAGAGCGCGGCAACCTTGAGGCACTGTGTAATCCCGCCGGCCCACATGGCATCGGGCTGGAAGATATTGTAGCAGCCCATCTTCATCATCCGGGCGAGTTCCCTGTAGCCCATGACATGAAGTTCGCCACCGGCGACAGGAACGCGCGAATAGGTGGTCAGTCTGGCGATTTCCTCGTGCCATTCGCCAAACAGCGGTTCTTCCACCCAGGCAAGGCCGACATCCGCAGCGGCATCGACAAAGCGCTTGGCCCTGTCCAGCGACCAGAGCGGCGCATCGCCGTTCTGCGTCAGGCGGAAGGCCTGATTGCAGTCGACCGAGATCCTCATCCGTCCCTGCATGTGACGGGCGATATCCGAGATATGGTCGATATCAACGGCCTCATCGAAGTCATGGACACGAATTTTCATCGTGTCGAACCCTTCGGCAAGCCGGGCTTCGGCTTCCTCGCGCCGTGCGCCCGGGTCCCGAAGCTCACCGGATGAGGCATAAAGCCTGATACGGTCATCCGTTCCGCCAAGCAGCTTGTAGAGCGGCAGGCCCGCGCTCCTGGCCTTGATGTCCCAGAAGGCAGGCTCTAGCCACCAGTTGAAATTGCCGCCCGCCGCCATGATCTGGATGCGCTCGGAAAGCCTTTCGATATCGCCTGCATCCTGGCCGAGAAACAGACCCGCCAAGAGGTCGCCCAGCCCGGCGCGCTCACGCCCCGCAGCCGGAAACCCGCTCCATCCTTCAACACCGTCATCGGTGATGAACCGGACGATGCACATGGAGACATGGGTCCGGATCGTTCCGGGAATCCACGAGGGCGCATGCGGCGCGGGCAGGGGTGTTTTCACAAGGTAGAGTTCAACGCGGTCAAGCACTTGCATGTTCGGTCCATTGAAAAGGGGGCGCTGCCTGAAGGATCCAGGAGCATCAGGAGAACAGTCGGCTGTTGCGTGAACGCTAGAAAGGAATTGGTCTGGCCAACATATCCAATTTGACAATTTTCAGAGTCCAATTGGATGGCGGGGGCGGTCTCTATGGAGGTGGCGTTTCGGCCTGAATTGCTAAGTTGCCGTTAGTTACGGACGAGTGTGGGTCTATTGAGGGCGTGGAGCGGACGTTTGCTGCGCTTGCAATGCCAACTCTAGTGCCAACCAAGAGCCGACATTGAGAAATCTGTGCAATTGACCTTTAGTGTACACGCAAAAGTAGATTTTGACGGGTTCACTGATCACAAGTGTGCGCTTGCAGAGATGAAGGTCTGAAAAAATGCGGTTTCATTCGAATGGCCCCAATATCCCAGATGCGCTTTTGCATCGCTGCGATCAAGGCCGTGTAGTGTTTCTATGCGGTGCAGGAGTTTCTTTTCCGTCTGGCATGCCAGACTTCATTGGGCTGACCCGACATGTAATAAAGTTTTTCGATCCGCCAAAGGATTCATCTATCGTTTCCGCGTTCGGTGCTCGAATTCGAGATGACTACAAGCCGCTTGATGCGGATGGTCCTCTTGCTCCGCTTGATCAGGTCTTTCATCTACTGAACCAAGAATACGGCAAACAGGATGTAAGCACGCTGGTTGCGGAACGGTTGACCTTAGAAGACATGACAAAAATCAGCCCCGAGCACAGCCTCATTGCACGTATTTCGTCAGACCCTGAGGGCCGCCCGCAAATTGTAACCACCAACTTTGACCGGCTATTCGACCGATGCTTGGGTGTTTCTGCGGACCGAATCTTCGAGCCACCGGCACTACCCGATATTGAGCTAGGCATGCCGATCCATGGGATAACTTACCTGCATGGACGCCTCCAATCGCCTGAGTGCCCACACCATGACTACATACTAAGTAGTGCTGATTTTGGTCGTGCATATCTTGCAGAGGGGTGGGCGACCAAATTCGTGAGGGCGCTCCTAGACCGATATACAGTCGTGTTGGTTGGCTACCAAGCTGAGGACCCGCCAGTAAAATATCTGCTGCAAGGGTTGAACCACGACGGGCTGCGTGACGCAGCTAACCTGTTCGCTTTTGACCGAGGCAGGCTAGAAGACATTGAAGTCAAGTGGCGAGATCGTGGTGTGACACCAATTCCCTACGCGGACCATGTTCACCTGTGGGAGACGCTGAAGGCCTGGGCTGACCGT
This sequence comes from Roseibium algicola, assembly GCF_001999245.1. Taxonomy (NCBI): domain Bacteria; kingdom Pseudomonadati; phylum Pseudomonadota; class Alphaproteobacteria; order Hyphomicrobiales; family Stappiaceae; genus Roseibium; species Roseibium algicola. The sequence goes on from NZ_CP019630.1 coordinate 4,023,835, forward strand.
GCAGATGATCCGCGTACTTGGCGCAAAAATGTGGTCGAGATGGCAAGGAAAGGCCCGAGGGCAGTATCTCCTCACGAACGTGGGCAGGTCGCGCACTTAGTGCGAACTACTCCCGGAGCTAGGTTATTTTCCAAATCCGAAACCTCTCCTCCGGCTGAATGGCTGAACGTCTTTGACGCATTCTGTCGAGCAGCCAAGAAATTCAAAGACTATGACGAAGGGGCTATCACATTTGACCCTTTGAAAGCATATGGACTTGATGACGATCCCGAACGACCTCCGGAGTCGGGACTAAGGACTGTCCGCATTCATGATCATCTATTGGAGTGGCGACGCGGAGATTCCAATCCTCCTAGCGGTCATAGTTTGGCTGGCAGGCAGCTTGAAGGATGGGAAGATATCCCGTCACGCCTTTCTCATCTCTTGGACTGGTCGGCAAGCCACCTAAACGATCCCGTCTTTGCGTGGTGGGCTGTTCGTCAACACCAGCTACACCCACGACACGTGAAAGAAATCACACGTCGGCTGAGGGGCAATGATGATCTTCACCCCAAGGCGCGAACCACCTGGAACCTGATCCTTGAGTCTCTAGCTGACAAGCGTAGCGCTGCTTGGGACCACGGATGGTTTGACCTAACAGCCAAGATCAAGAAGGACGGTTGGACTCAAGGCGTGCTTCGGGACCTAGACAAAGCGATGGCCCCTATTTTGGTGCGCAAACTCCCCTACGGCCTGAGCGAGGCCAAGCCGCCAGAAAGCTCTTGGGGCGACGTTTCACTGGGAGAGATTGTCAGGTGGGAGATCAAGTTCCCGGAGCGGCACGGTGAAAACCTTATGGTACCTGATGAAGTCTTGCCGGAGGTTTTCTCGATTGCAGAGAGGCATCTTCGGCTCGCCGCCGGTTTCCATCGAGACGTTGGGACCAGCTACTTCACGACACCGACCTGCTATCCTGAGCGCGAAGTGGATGGCGAAGACCGAGACGATGATGAAGCAAGTTATTTCCGCTGGTTCCTTACCTTGATTGAGAGGATGTCCCAACAGCATCCCGACCTTTTGAAAGCGCGTGTACTGGCTTGGGATGATCAAGACCGATTCTTTTTCAAGAAGTTGAAGCTCTTTGCTCTGAACGATAGTCGGCTATTCGATGCTGATATCTCCGTTTCCATCGTGCTCGAATTCTCGCGCAGAGAGCTCTGGGATGATGAAATTAGGCGGGAGCTTCTATTCCTTATTGCCGACAGATGGAAAGACATGTCAGGCGAGAACCAAATTGCCATCACCAACGCTCTGCTGACCGGTCCCGAAAAAATGGACCACTGGACGAAAGAAGATTATCCGGGAATTCGGGACGAGTTGGCAGCCCGGTACGCACGCTGGCTAGAACTACAGGGCTGTGAACTATTTGGCGACCAGTCTGCTCGCTTGGCGAAGATGATCGGCCGTATTGAAGACTGGTCAGATGGCTGGGCGAGCAGCATCGTGATTTTGCATGGCATTCGTTCCGGTAGTATTTCGACTAACAGCGACCCAAGCAGCCTGGCGAGCGTACCAGTTGGTGAGGTGGTGGGGCGTGCGAAATCAGAGAGCAGCAGAGACTATCGCACTCATACCGATTTCAGGCCATTCAACGGGCTTGTAAAGGCCTGCCCGAGGAAGGCTCTTGCGGCACTTTCGCACGCATCGCGAAGTGGCGACTTCCCTAGCGAACTCTGGAGAACAATGATTCAGGAGTGGCCTGCCGAGGTTTTACCTCGCCTGAACTTGGTGTTCCTACATCGCGTTACTCGCCTTCCCCACCCGGTTATGCGCGACCTCAGTCGCTCGCTTTGTGATTGGGTCAGAGACAATTTCGAAAAAACCTATTTGCAGGACGAAAAAACGGCTTGGAATGTATTTGATGCCATCGTTTCCGGTTTGTTGTCTGATGAGGGATCAGCACTGAATAGTGGTCGGGGCGAAATGCGTGTCGGCGGTGAGGTTTTAGAACGCTCGCGGAGGACATTCGGGCATGCAATCAATGGGCCAATCGGTCGCGCAACCGAAGGACTAATCAATGCTCTTAACAGCCTGAAGCTTGGTGAAAACGCAGGTATTCCCGAAGCCTTCGTGACACGCTTCGAACGTCTACTAGCCGCACCGGGCGAAGGCAGCGACCATGCCGTGGCGATCTTGGTGCATCAGCTGCGATGGTTGTTCTACATCGATCGGGACTGGGTCCTCGAGCGAATAATGCCATGGTTCGCGTTCGGACATCCTGCTTCCGAACCGGCGTGGAATGCGTTTCTGTCTACGGCAGCGTTTCCTCAGGTCGAAATCGGGCAACGGCTTAAACCACTACTGCTGGACCTTTTCCCTCGGATATACAGTTGGAACTGGGATCGTAATCTCGCAAAGATTGCTGCTCAAATGGTCGTCGAGCTGACGATCAATAGGCAAGATGAACCAGACGGCATTTTGATTAACGAGGCTCGCAATTGCATTCGAAACATGTCTGACTCAAACCGAAAAGATGTGATTTTCCGATTGGGTCAGATTGGCCAGCGAGACGACAGCGGTTGGGCCAGCAACGTGGTGCCATTCATCGAACACACTTGGCCCCGAGAGCGGAAGTTCCGAACGTCCGAGATGGTGGCGTCGTGGGTGCAAATGCTCGACGATACCGGTGATGATTTTCCCTTGGTACTTAGGAGTGTTTTGAGGTTTTTGGTGCCCGTTCAAAACGAAAGTCACTGGCTATACAGATTCACCAGAGAGGTAGGTGGAGAAATGCCACTGACTGCCAAACATCCTTCTGCAGTACTGGACATGCTCAATGCAATTGTTCCCAACGAACCGTCCACTGCACCCCGTGAGCTTGCCGAAATTCTCGATCTCGTGGAGGCAACCGATCCAAGCCTAGCCCGAGATCGTCGGTATTTCAGGCTCATCGACCTCGTTGAGAGACGTTAGTCAAAAGGTCATGGGGGTACTGGACGAGCGTAATCTGTGGTTAGGGCCCTCATTTGAATACCCCACACCGTATCTGCCTACCAACCGTGTCAGCGAACTCGTCCTCGACTCGAATTGTTCGAATGTGCTGCGCCATTCGACGAATGGGTGATTTGGAGAAGCAGCATAGCTGCGCATGCAGAATTGATGATTGTCTCCTTCAGGCCGAAATCGCCTGCGCCGCCGGGACAGATGAATGACTGTTTCGCTCGGATCATCCGTCACGAGAAGCCTGTTTCCTGACGGTCCCACCCAGGACGTTTGTGGTCCCTGGTGAAAAAATGGGGTGTGATCAATTTGGCAGGAATTGAAGCCAAGCCATTGGCTGCGATGAGTGGACACAAGTCGCTGAGAAATTGCTTTCGCGCTCTTGCCGGGCGCAAGCAGAGATAGCTTGCGATCATGTTGCGACTACGATACGGGCATTTCGTTGCAAGATGTTGGTAGCGGAGGAGCGCTACCGCCGGTGTGCCCATTCGCTAGTAGGTGCGTTTTTCCTACATATTTGCACTCGCTTCGAACGTTTTGTGGCCTCAGAGGTTTAGGCTGCAGGTGGGCGACTAGTGTGACTGGCTATAGCATAGTTTGCTCTCTGAACCGCACTTGGTTTGCCGGGGGCTCCAACTTCTGAAGAGTGAAGCCGATATGAGCAAGACAACAAACAAGTTTTCATCTGAAGTTCGCGAACGTACCATTCGTATTGTGCTCGACCATGAAGCCGAATATCCGTCCCGGTGGTCCGCAGTTTCTTGTATCGCTGCCAGGATCCGCTGCGCGCCGGCGACGCTGCATGAATGGGGCAAGAAGGCAGAAGTCGACAGCGGCAAGCGAGCCGGCCTTCAGAGCGATGTGGCTGAGAAGATGAAGGCCCTGGAGCGGGAGAACCGTGAACTACGTCAGGCCAACGAGATCCTGCGCAAGGCGTCTGCATCTATCGCGCCTCCTCTCCGTGATCGCATGGCAATCACCTGCCGGGCATTGGGACGGAGCTCGACCGCCCACTGAAGCGATTATTTCTTTCATCGATGAACACCGGCCGGTGTTCCGGGTCGAGCCGATTTACAGAATTCTGTCGATTGCCCTGTCGACTTATTGAGAGAATATCGCTACGCGGGTGGACGAGGAGTGCCTGTCGTCGCGCGCCCACCGCGACACAGCTATGATGGTTGGGATCCGCCGCATCTTCGAAGCGAACTTCCGGGTCTATAACGCGCGCAAGGTCTGGCGGCAATTGCAGCGGGAGGGCTTCGGTGTTGCCCGCTGCACGGTGACCCTGCTAGTGAAGGCGATGGGGCTTCAGGGGATCATTCGTGGCAAATCTGTCAAAACGACGTTCTCGGACAAGTCGGCACCCAGTCCGCTCGACCGTGTGAACCGCCAGTTCAAGGTTCCGGCACCGAACAGGCTCTGGGTTTCGGATTTCTCGTACTTGGCACCTGGCAGGGCTTCGTCTATGCCGCCTTCGTCATAGGCGCGTTTGCACGGCAATTGGCTTCCGGCAAACCCGGTCCGGTTCACTCGTCGGACCCACCAACTAAGTTGGTAACGCCGATCAGTGAACAGGTGTCTCTTGAGCAAATAGCTACGTTCCCACGTCTCGGGCGTCGTTGACCAATCGAGACGTGGGCTAAGAGCGTGAGAAAAGTTGTCTAATTGGTGCGTACGCTAGCCGCCTTCAGAACATGGGGCGTATCATACGCTGATAGATCAACCTCTCCTTCCGACTTGGCTACAAGCAATGTGCAAGCGCAGTCACCTGTCACGTTGAGCGCTGTGCGTGCCATGTCCAGAATTCGGTCGACGCCAGCAATAATCGCTACTCCTTCGAGTGGTAGCCCAACTGAAGTTAAGACAAGAGAAAGCATCACCAGCCCACCTCCGGGAACCCCAGCGGATCCAATCGAAGCGAGTGTCGCAGTCAACACAATGGTCAGATAATCTGTAACATTAAGCTCTACTCCGTATGCCTGAGCGATAAACAGGGCTGTTACACCTTGATACAGTGCTGTGCCGTCCATGTTGATAGTCGCACCAAGTGGCAAGGTGAAACTCGACACCGATCTCGATACACCAAGGTTTTTGTCAACAGCTGATATCGTAACGGGCAGCGTTCCAGAACTGGAAGTACTGGTAAACGCAACTATCATAGGTTCGAATACGCCTTGGAAGAAGCGCACTGGACTGAGCTTGGCAACGAAAGACACCAGGCCGCCATACACAATCAGACCATGCAGGAAGCAGCCGAGATATACAGCCACAATAAGTGTTCCAAGTGGCAACAAGAGGTCCAAACCGTATGTGCCAGTCACCCACGTCATTAGCGCGAAAACACCATAAGGTGCGAACGAAATTACGACTTCAGCAAGCTTGAGAATAACTGCATTCAACGCTTCGAAGAATTCCCGGATCGGCCTTGCCACTGGGCCTGCCAAAGTAACCGCCAACCCGAAGATAATTGCGAAGAAAATTATCTGAAGAATGTTGCCATCTGCGGCCGCAGCAATAGGGTTAGTTGGAATAACGCCAAGAAGGACTTCCAGGAAAGGAGGTGCTTCACGCACCTCTACGGTCTGGTCAGCAACCAAATTGATACTGGCACCAGGCTCAAAAACGATCCCAAGAAACAAACCTATCGAAATGGCAATTGCCGTTGTAGCGATATAAAAGGTCATTGCTTTCAGACCAATGAACCCCATACGTCCCACATCCGAAATCGAGGTCATTCCGCAGACGAGAGACACGAAAACAATAGGTACAACAAGCATCTTGATCGCTGAAATGAAAAACGAGCCTGCGTATTTGATGGATGTCGCGATTTCAATATGACCAGTCATATTCAGAGCGATGCCGGTTGCAGATCCTACGACAAGTGCCATTGCAATTTGTTTCCACAACATCGCTCTAAACCAAAATCCGAGCATTCCTCGCTTTTGTATTTCCATCTTTCCCTCCCGTTTTTCTGCATTCGATAAGACAAAAGCAGCACTTGCACTCGAGTTGGACTCGATTGCTTTCCTTGAAATCTGGGATTTCAATTTCAGTATTCGACGCTTCTTCGTTGTTTGTCGGTCAGTGACAAACTGATGGTAAAGCGTCTAAATCATGCCGTAGTCGTTTTTGAGAAATGATCTGCATAGAACTGCGTAGCCTTCAGCCCCGAACCGGTCAGAATGACAATGGTTTCGTCATCAGGGTTGATGTGACCCCGGCGAAGTAATTGAGAGGCTCCTGCAGCAGCATGTGCCGATGTGGGCTCGGTGTATATCCCCTGCTTAGCGAGACTTAATGCAGCTTTGAGGATCTCATTTTCTGACAAAACGGCAGTCGTCCCACCAGTCACGCTCACAGCTTCGATCATCTCGGAGAGCCGGATTGGCTGGCGTATTGCGGTTCCTTCCGCAATTGTTGGTTCGAAACTAGGTGCGTGCTCCTCAAGGAGGTCGGGGTTAAGCGCGTAATGCAGCGGACAGCAGTTTTTGGGTTGGGTTACGAATATTCGCGGCATTCGATCAATTTCACCCGCAGCTTGCAGTTCTTCAAACGCTAAGTGACAACCCAGCACATTGCTCCCGGCGGCAGCTGGAATAACAATATTGTCCGGCGCCTTGAACCCGAGATCCTCCCAGATCTCATATCCAAGTGTCTTGGTGCCCTGAAGGAACATTGGATGCCAGTTGTGGCTTGCATAAAAAACGTGATTGGACAATGCAATTGCTGCATCTTCCGTATCTTGGCGCGTTCCCGGCACGAGTGTTACGTTAGCCCCATAAGCTCTGATTTGCGCGACTTTGGAAGGTTGGGTGTATGCAGGAACCAGAATTTCGACATTCATGCCTGCAGCCGCGCCATAAGCTGCGATCGCAGCTCCGCCATTGCCGGAACTGTCTTCGACAACGCTCGTGATGCCTAAGTGGCGGATGTAGGACATGAGCACCGAAGCGCCCCGGTCCTTGAAAGAACCTGTCGGCGAGAACCACTCGAGTTTGAATCTGTAATTGGCACCTTCGAATTGGCCCGAAACGAGCGGTGTTCCACCTTCTCCCAGACAAATTGGGCGGTCGATCTTCAAAGGTAAAGATTTCGCGTATCTCCAGATTGATCTTGTGCCGGAATCAAGGTCATTCCGGGTAATTCCAGGAAGCGTCGAGACCATGAGTGGTGTCTTATCGGGTGAGCACCATATTGCCTTATCAAGACCAAAGGTTTTGCCAGTGAGGGGTTGGACGAATTGGGGTGAAGTCGCAGAAGACACGTTCATTTCACGCAGCTCCTTGGGCTTTTGCGATTAGCTCGAGTTCCACTTGACAATCATGGTGCAACACCGGCACCGGGACGACTGCCCGGGCAGGGCGGTGTGGCCCCATGAACAATGCGAACTCTTCGTCGAAAATTTCCCAGTTTCCAACGTCGGTCACGTAAACCGTCACCTTGATAACATCTTCTCGGCGAGCTCCGGTGGCACGAAGAATGGCATCAGCGTGGGATAGGACCGTTGAAACCTCTTCACGAAATGAATTTTTGTCACCACTCTTTGAAGAAAGTGGGAGGATTCCTGACAGGAAGATCAATCCGGCACACTCGACCGCCTGCGAATAATGTCCCAGTGGTAGAGGGGCATTTGACGTCTCAATCCTGAGTATGCCGTTCGGTTCATGCATGTCACTCGGCTTGGATGCGGTGGTCATTGTTTCCATTGGAGCCTCGTTTTCAATTGACTGGAAGTGATAATTTGTCAAAAGTAACCAAAATGTCAATTCACAAATTGTAGAGAATGGACAAAATGTCAAAATTAAGTGAGCACGACCTTGTTCTGAGGGAAGCAGGAAAAATTGTCGAAGCGCTTGCAGAAACTTTCGCCCCTATGTGCGAAGTTGTGCTTCATGATCTGACGCGACCAAGCAGTTCAATTGTGATGATTGAAAATAATATTTCCGGTCGTTCTGTCGGAGACCCGGCAACCGAACTCGGAATCGCTAGGATTGCAGACCCGGATTTTCCAGACAAACTCGTGAACTATGCAAATACCTTGGGGGATGGAAAGCCGGTCAAAAGTACCTCCATCGGGCTCAAGGACAGCGAAGGAAAATATATAGCGGCGATTTGTCTGAACTTGGACACGTCATACTTGAACTCGATGGCGAGTTATCTGAAGAATTTGACCGCTGTAAGCCACATAGATGGCGTGTCTGAAAAGCTTTCCAGCCCTCGGATGGAAAGCCTCGAAGATTTCGTAACGAATTTTGCCGTGTCTAAGAACAAGGACCTGAAAGCATTGAACTCTGGAGAAAAGAGAGAACTCCTAAGCGCTCTGAAAGAACGCGATCTGCTTTCGCTGAAGGGTTCTGTCGACGTCGTAGCCCGGTTATTGGGAAGTTCGAGAAGCAGCATCTATTATTACGTCAAATAAAGGGGTGGCTCAAACGTAACATCTCAGTTCAAATGGCCCATTTGACCCAGCAAAGGTGGTTTCCGAATAGCCCCGCACTTTCTATACGCCTTCGGCTTTCATTTTCTACTGTCGTTCGAACTCGTCGCATTTTCCCGGCGTATCGTCGGCTGGCGCGTGAGTCGGACAGCGCATGCGACCTTCGTTCTTCATGCATTAGATCAGGCGCAATATTAGTGAGAACCTGCTCACGGCGGCGGCCTCGTGCACTTCTCGGACAATTCAGTGTCACCACGACGACTTCACCCGTTAACACCAAGTTATGCGGGTGGTAAAAATCGCTGGCTCCAAAAGCATTCGCGCCGCCATGGATCCAAACCATGACTGGACGAAGGTTTCCATTTGGTTTGCCAAGCTTAGGTGCGAAAACATTCAAGAAGAGGCAGTCCTCTTCCGCGTCGGGATCGTCAGGAGCATTTTCCTGCGGACAGTGCGGTTTGTATCGGGTTGCGTCATAGGATGCCGACGAAACGGCCAATGGTTGCGGCAGTCGCCAACGAAGTTCGGCAACAGGTGCCTTGGCATAGGGAATGCCTTTGTGGGCAATGGTTCCGTCTTCGATTGCGCCAACGAATGTGCCAGTTTGTGTAATGATTTCAATTGAGTTTTCCGGGTTTTCCTTGGCTGATGCGCCGCCGGCCGCAAGTGTGACGATCGCTGCAAGAGCGGAGATTTTTGCAAGGCTCGTGAGCCTGGCCAAAATAGATTTCGGCATATCTTTCGGTCCTCTGCACTAGCTTTCTTGAAAGTGGAAGTTGTTTTTCGGCCAGCTCCGACGGTCAGAGTCGATGAGGTTAGAGGACGTCGGTGTTGTGGTCTGGACGAAGAAGGTCGGCCTGAAGCCGGAGAAGCTCTCGCTCCCGGTTCACACGAGCACAAACGGCTTCAGGCTGTGTTTGTTTGCGGCCTCGCAAGAGCCGACCCAGGTTTGGCGGTTCCGCTATGTCAGGTTCAAAAAATTGATTGCGGTTCTCGCCTAGTTTGTAGGCTTGCGACCTTGTGGGCGGGACGTATACCGGAAGACGTATTCCAACGCCTCCGGAATCGTTTCAGCCCAAAGCTCCCATTCATGGTCGGCATCAACGACCCTAAACTCAACGTATTTCGGTTGATGCTCCCAAAGCGACTGGAACAGGACTGCGCCATGATAGGCAATGTCGTATTTGTCATGGTCGCCGGAGTTAATGTAGATCGGGACAACCAAGTCCTGGGCTTTGTAGCCATCAATAAACGAAGTGTAGTTGAGCGTTTTCCATTTTTCCGGATCAAATCGCCCGTCACGATTCAGGTAGGCTGGATGGCGATTTGCGCTTGAGGTTTCAGGAGGAAGTGGAACATAAACCGCTGGGCTAAGAGCCGCGCATGCTGCAAAAGTTTCAGGATGCTCAAGCACAAAATTAATGGCGCCTGATCCGCCTGCGGACAAGCCGCCCACGACCCGGCCATCCCTCTCGGAAATTACGTTCCAGGTCGTTTCAATGTGCGGAATAAGATCCTCGAAAAAGGCTGTCTTGGCCGGTTCGTTGTAGCCATCCACCCACCAACTCAACGAGCCTGGCATTACGACCACAGCAGGAGGGATCTTCCCCTCCGAAATCAGCCGATCAAGCGTGCCCTGGATCCGGCCTCGAACAGGCCAGCGGTTTTCGTTTTCAAACGATCCATGCAGTAAATACAGGACAGGGTAGTCCAGCTTGCCGCTCTCGTAGCCATCAGGAAGATAGAGATTGTACGCGTAGTCGCGCTCCAGCGTTTTTGATGGAAACGTATGATGTGATATTTCGCTGGCAAGGCATCCGCCAGCAAGAGCGAACTTCATCGCAAGGGCAAGAACAGTTGCTTTCAATTTTTCCTCCCAATTTTATTTGGAAGGAAAGAACGCCAGACGTTGAGGCAAAAGCCCAATTCAACTTGACGATCAAATGATCACTTATTTGTATTGCCCTTTCAGCCAGCGACACCATTGCACCTGCTGAGTAAGGTAGCGAGTTCGTTTACGATAAGGTCCTTGTCGTGATCGAGTGTCGCGACGTGAAAGGAGTTTTCAAGCCACCGAAGGCGTATGTCTGTCGATCCACATTCCCTTGCAATACGTTCAGCGTTTCTCGGATCGACCACGTGATCGGTTCTGGACTGCAATATCAGGATCGGCTGTTTCAGGAGGGGCAGCATCATTCCGGTTGAAAGCGTGAGGAAATACCGTTCTCTGATCGCTTTTGCCGGTATCCGGTCGTAGCAGATCTCACGAGCAGTTTCGTCTCGTATATCAGAACCGATACCGTCAAAATAACTGCTTGAATCGGTCTCCAGAAATTTCGCGGCATGCTCGGCCGAATACAGACCGGTTGAACCATTGATCGTTGTGACCGCACGCACCTTGTCCGGATGGCGTATCGCCATGTTTAACGCGAGTGTTCCACCAAGAGACAGGCCCGCGGCGACGATAGTTCCGCAGTGTTTACCAAGCTCCTCCAACGCCTCTTCCGCTGACCCAAGCCAATCCAGAAAACATGTGTGACCAAGATCCTCGGGTGAGCTTCCATGCCCCTTTAGCAGCGGAGCCAGGACAGTTGCGCCGGAAGCAGAGTGCAGACTCTCGCCAACGTATCGGACACTTTGCGGTGTGCTGGTGAAACCGTGGAGCAGCAGCACACCGGTATTTGAACCTGGGAGGAAAAATGGTGCTGCTTGGGGATCGGAAAACATGGGGTACCTTTCAGCTTGAAACCCCATTGCAAGTGAAACTCCACCGCACAGAAGGCAAATATCAAAGCCCTATCGGTTGATAGAGACTTGCGATCAGCGATTTTGGTCGATGCTTGTATCGGACCGGAAGCTAGCAACCAGTTTGTGGAGCAACTGCGTGTTAGCCGCCTTGTCCCAAACCATCGCGACATCAAGCTGCGGGCAGAATTCGTCGAACGTCACCAGTTTCAAAGAGGCCGGCAGACTCTCACGGATGCTGGATGGATAGAGCGTTAGCCCTCGCTTTTGGCTGACCCGCTGGAAAATGACCTGAACGTCCCATGGTTCTTCGACCACATGGGGGTGAAATCCGGTCAATTCACATGCCTCGTCGATCAAGTTGCGAAACGAGCGCCAATTTTCTCGAACACCGAGGACAAACGGGAAGCTGCACGCTGTTTCGAAGTCCGGAATGTCCGTTTCAATCGGAGCGACAAATCCGATTTCACAGCTCCAAAGTGTCGCTTGATCGAGGTTTGTCTTGGCCACGCTCGCATGCGAGAGCACGAAGCCAAGATCAATTGTTCCCGATTTCAAGGCGGACGTAATTGCGTCTGTGGACATGACGTGCATTTCCACCTGGACGTCCGGGCAGACTTTGGAAAAGTGCTGAAGGCCTTCGGAGATTTCAGAAGAAGGAGCAAGCGCTGAATAGCCGATAATGACATGCCCGTGGCGGCCCAGACTATTCCGTCTGGTCGCTCGGATCGTGCGCTCAAAGAGAGCAACTGCTTGGCGAGCGTCAGCCAAAAACTGGGTACCCGGCTCGGTCACCGCGAACGGTTTCGGCGGCCGTTGAAAGATGGTTATGCCCAGGTCCTGCTCGGTATCCTGCACACTTTTCGAAATGGCTGGTTGGGCGATGTTGAGAAGATCCGAAGCTGCCCGAAATCCTCCAGCATCTGCAACAGCAAGTGCATACCGAAGGTGTTTGATTCCCAGGCGAGAGGGCTTCTGAAGCATTGTATCCAGTCCTGCTGATAGGGCGATAACGTTTCGCGATCACACGATCAGGCAACAGTATTTGTGCGCTTTCGTCAAACGCCAGATTGTCTCCCACAGACACCAAGCAAGAGTGTCGGCACAGGGAGATGAAATGGACAGTTTGTTCAAGAAACTGGCGAACGGTTTGACGCTTATCAGCGGTGCAGTGCTCCTGCTGATGATGATGCATGTAACTTTGGATGTAGCGCTCAAAAACCTTTTTAACGCGCCGATCCAGGGAACAATGGAGATTTCCTCTTACTATTACATGGTTGCCGTAGTCATGCTGCCAATGGCGCTGGTCGAAATCAACGATGAACAGATTTCTGTTGATCTACTGTTTGGACAGTTCCCCCAGCTACTTCAAAAAGCGCTTCTTCTTGTAACTTTTCTGGCAACGGCCTGCGTTCTCGCTCTCATGACCTGGCGGACCGGGCTCGACGCGATACGTGCGTTTCGCGTTGGCGAAGTGGTCATGGGAAGTCGCGAAGTCGTCGTGTGGCCTGCCAGATGCCTTTTGCCACTCGGGTTCGGATTGGCATCGATTGCAGCTTTATTGCGTGCAGCAATGTTATTGCGTGGTCGCCGAGTCCTCGCCGTTCAGCACGAGGGCGTCACAGAATGACATCCTTGTCTATCGGTTGGAGTGGGGTTGCGATCCTTTTCACACTTCTTGCCGTTCGTATGCCGATCGGCATCGCTTTGATGATCGTTTCCCTTGGGGGAATTTGGATTCTTACCAACACAGTTGCGGCCCTCGGAATCATTAGCGCCTTGCCCTTTACGTTTATTGGGGATTGGTCGCTAACAGCGATCCCAATGTTTCTCCTGATGGGTTTTGTTGCCGCCAACACAGGCCTGACATCTGGAGCTTTCGATCTTCTGCGGCTCTTGCTGGCAAAAGTGCCAGGTGGCCTCGCTTCCGCCAGTGTCGGTGCATGCGCTTTGTTTGCGGCCGCCTCCGGTTCCAGCATTGCGACAACTGCGGCCATGTCCAGGATAGCTGTTCCCGAGATGCTTCGTGCCGGCTACCACCCAACTCTTGCGACCGGCGTAGTCGCTGCATCCGGAACCCTCGGATCGCTGATACCACCCTCAATTCTGATGGTTTTGTTTGGTATTTTCACGGAACAATCCATCGGTCAGCTTTTTATCGCAGGCGTCATCCCTGGCATACTCTCCGCATTGATTTACGCAGGCATGATCACAATTCGCTGCGTTGCAAATGCTGACCTGGCACCAGCTGTTAAAGTTGAGTTGGGCGCAGGTGAGCTGAAATCACTATTGCTGTCTGTCTGGCCATTTCCGGTGCTGATCGTCGGTGTACTCGGCGGAATTTTCTTCGGGTTTTTCACTCCGACGGAAGCCGGAGCAGTCGGTGCTTTCCTTGCCATCACTATCGCTGCCGCAAGCCGGCGCCTCACAGTAACCGCCGTCAAAACAGCGGTCCGGCAGACCGTCGTTGCGACCTCGTCGATTTTCTTTCTTTCGATCGGGGCCGTGATGTTCACGCGCTTCATGGGCTTGTCCGGTGTCCCGGATTCACTCGCCACGGCGATGCTCGGGATATCCGACAATCCGATCCTCATCATAGTCATGATAGCGGTGCTCTACATCATCCTTGGAATGGTGATCGATTCCATCGGTCTGATGCTGCTCACCCTGCCTGTGCTCCTTCCGGTCCTGGAAGGAGCCGACATCAACATGATCTGGTTCGGCATCATCGTCATTAAACTACTTGAAATCGGCTTGGTCACACCACCGGTCGGCCTGAACCTGTACGTCTTGCATGGCGCTCTGGGTGGCAAGGTCAGGCTTCGGGACATCATCAATGGAACAGCCTGGTTTATCGCAATGGACGTGGTGACGCTTGCACTACTCATCGCGCTTCCAGGTCTGTGCCTCTTCCTGCCCGCTCTGATGAGCCGGTAGTCAGCAGCTTCAACCAAGTGGAGGAGTAACTATGAAAATATCAACACTCATGGCCGCCCTGGCAGTGTCCTTGACAGGAACAGTGGCAAGCGCTGCCCAGTACAACGCAAATCACTTCTTTGCCGAGCGGCATTCCATGGTTCGCGGACCATATGTGGAATTTGCAAAGAATGTCGCCGAAGACACGAACGGGGAGGTGACTTTCAAGGTCTTTTCCGCCGGATCGCTTCTTCCCCCGGCATCTTCGCTTGGAGGATTGAGGGACGGGATTGCGCAAGTCTCCTATCATGCGGGAACCTACACGCCTGCCGAGCTGCCCGTTGCAAATCTCATCGGCAACATGGCCTTCTACAATACCGACCCATTGGTGATGGCCTTTGCGTCGACCGAGTTCGGCCTGACCCATCCAGCCGCACTTGCTGAATGGAAGAAAAACGGGATTGTCTTTGGTGGAGGTTATTCGACATCCGAATACCACATGCAATGCAACACCAAAGTCGAAACCCTGGCGGATGTTCAGGGAAAAAAATTGCGCATGCCGGGGGGCGCCTGGTCTCGCTTCGCTGAGCATATTGGCGCATTGCCGGTTTCGATACCTTCCAGCGAAATGTACTCCGGCCTAGACGTGGGGGTGCTTGATTGCGCCGTTGCTGCCGCCGATGCCCTGGACAGCTTCAGCTTGAAGGATGTCGTAACTTCAATGAACACGCTTGCGGTCGGAAACTACTATGCGGGGTTCGAATGGGCTTATAACGCTGACTTCTGGAAAAGCATCTCACCCGAAAACCGGAAAGTGCTTTTTGATCAGATGGCGTACTACCTTGCAGAGCATCGCATTGAGTTCGATGCTGACGTCGAAAAAGCGGTAAGTGCGGCAAAGGAAAAGGGCATGGTCGTTTATGAGCCGGACCAGGCATTGCAGGACGCTTTGGCTGAATTCGTGAAGAAGGACGAGGCCACTCTAATAGCAACTGCCGAAGAGCGCGGCGTTGAAAACCCGGCCGCGATCCTGGCGGATTTCAAGCAAACCATCGATCGATGGGACGCGCTTCTGGATGGCATCGACCGTCAAAATGTCGATGCCCTCGCTGAACTGGCGCGAACTGAAATTTACGACAAGTTGGATCCGGCTACCTACGGAACGGACTGACCTAGATGTCACGCGGTGAACTAACAGGGCAAAAGGTCTGTGATTGAGAGTATGGAGACTGATGACAACAGGTAGTTCATCGCGTTGCAGCTGACTGAATAGCCCCGTGTTTTCTAGACACCCTCGGCTTTTATTTTCTGCTGTCGTTCGAACTCGACGGGCGACAGCATCTCATTTCCGACGTGTTTACGTTTTGGGTTGTAGAACATCTCAATATGGCCGAACACATCCCGCCTCTGGTCTTCGTGGGTGTTGTAGGTTCGTCGTCGCACCCTTTCCCGTTTGAGCAGATTGAAGAAGCTTTCAGCAACAGCGTTGTCATAACGGTTTCCACGCTGGCTCATCGAGTGTTCCAGATTGTGAGCACGAAGGAATGAAACCTATTCACAAAGGAACTTAGCGTAGTATGTAAATGAAAGTAGCATACGCGTTTATCCAGATGACATTGAACTTGATTAGATTTTTTGTAGGGCATGCGGGGTGAAAAGAGGATCATAGAAAATGATAAACGAGATTATTGTCTTTGCCCCAATCATTCTGGCGGCGGCATGCATTCCCAGTATCTATCGTCGAGCCGGCTTTCCAAAGAATGTTCGCCGTTTCATGTGGCTGCCTACAATCCTTGCCATTTCTTCCTTAGCCGCAGTGGTATCAGGAGAGAGGGGGGTGTTCGTTGGCCCACTTGGAACATGGGCGATCGCTGCGGCCCTGCTAATGCTCGTTCTGATAGATTGGCCGAGGAAGGTAAGTAGAAATTAGTCAGTGCAGACGGTTAGAGAAGGTTTCCAAACCTAACGTTTACCTTTGTGTTTAGATCGACTAGGCGCGGATCAACAAACGAGTAGACCCAGCCGTATTGAGGCGAGTTGGTCAGCGGCTATGATGGTATCAGCTATCCAATCGCATGCCTTTCACCACCTAGCGAAGCGGTTGGAACAGGTGGTGCGCGGGCAGTAGCAGTCGTTACAGGACGCACCGGATCTCAAAATCCAGTGGATACTGTTCAGCATACGGCGATCATCACTACTTGGCACGCGGCGCTGCATATTGGGCAATCGCGATAGGATCGCACGCCGGTCGAACTCGATAAGTTTGCGCATGCCGATGCGTAACAAGTTTGCGTGGCGTTACGCAAGCAGGTGCTGGGAGGACGGGTCAAATCGTAATTCCTTTTTCGAGCTCCACGTTTTCAGGCACTAAGCGCCATTGCATTTGGCGACGACATCAGAGCCGCGTTTTTTGTACAACTTGAACTGGGCTACCTAGCTGGTTCCGGTGTCACGGCAAATCTCAGCGCGAACAGCACTCTAATCAATACTAATTTTGTTGAATAACTTCGGTTATCTGAGCAATTCTCGATCACAATCAATTCTGGACCTTCCTAGCCAAGTAATGCTGTTAGATGATTTGCTTATGCACCAAATTACTGAAGCGGACCTGTCTCGAGATAGGTGCGGCGACTCGCCAACCTCCAGTCATCGAGAGGTTTCGTTAGCAATTAAATTCACCCAAATGAAAGCCGAAATACTCCTTGACCTCAACTTATGTTGAGCTTTTAGGGTCGAATCCTTGCACGAAACGACCGAAGGTATCGAAGAATGAGCACTCTAGAAGTTCTATCTCAACGGACGCCGCAGCCTAATATCGCGCGGGAAGGAATTTTGATCGCGGAGCCCAGGACTGCTGGCAGCAACAAGGAGTTTCTTGGCATCGTCGCCTTGCTGATGGCTATCGCAGTCCTTGCAATAAACATGATCCTCCCAGCATTTGACCAAATTTCTTCTCAATTTGACCTTTCCGATACGTCACGTGCTGGATTGATCGTTTCTTTACTCTATCTCGGTCTGGCAATTGGGCAGATCACTCTGGGTCCTCTTTCAGATAGCCTTGGGCGCCGAAAAGCACTCTTTATAGGAGTTTCGGTGTTCATGATTGGGTGCATTGTTTCCGGAATGGCCACCAATTTCGAAACGCTCATCATCGGACAAATCATCCAGGGGATCGGTTTGGGTGCTCCCCGTGTGATAACCTTGGCCGTTCTAAGAGATCGTTTCTCGGGCAATTCGATGGCTCGAGCGATGTCATTTGTTATGATTATGTTTGTTCTTGCACCGACATTTGCTCCATTTATCGGGCAAAATATTGTGTCGATTTTTGGCTGGAAATTTCTTTTTGTGGCCTATGGTATTCTTGGCGCGAGTTTACTGCTTCTAATTCGCTTTCGACTTCCTGAGACTCTCCCGAGAGATAGACGAACGCGCTTTAACCCTAATGCTATCGGATCGTCTTACGTTGCCGTTCTAAAAAATCGAAAAGCCACAGGATATGCCGTTGCGCTGGGTGCAATTTCGGGCCCGTTTATTGCTTATCTGAATTTGTCTCAAGAAATTTTCGAGTTTCAATATCAACTAGGCAAAACCTACCCAATCGTATTCGCTATTTTGTCTCTTTGGATCGGCGCCGCTTCCTTAGTTAACGGCTTAGTGGTGCAAAAGTTAGGTATGGAGAATCTTTCAACCATTTCGTTAGGGGCAATTATTGTTACGTCTGTGGTCGCATTCGTGGCAACTGGAGCGGGTAGCTCGAATCTACCGATCATTGCTTTTGTCGCATATATGGGTGTCGTTCTGTTTTGTGTGGGCCTTTTGGTTAGCAACCTGAATGCGATGGCCATGTCGGAGTTGTCACATTCGGCTGGAGCAGGCGCCGCATTCATTGGTGCTTTATCGACAGCAATTTCAGTGCCCGTCGCGATCTTCATAGGTCGGCTCACATTTTTGGGTGTATCGCAGATTTACATTGGGTTTGCAGTGTGTGGACTACTGTCCCTTTCTGTTCATGTATTAATGAAAAGAGGCTTCTAGGATTGGGAAGAAGCTATCTGATGACCAATTCCAATGCCCTGAGCGAAGTCAAGATGGCTGCCGAATGGGAATGACTAGATAGATCCAAAGATCCTAGTATTCTAGATTTTGAAGCTTTGCGGCCCTTCGAATTCGATCGGCGGCAGTATCTTGGACCTAACGTTTTGGAGTTTCGATCTTTAGAATATCTTGTTTTACGACAATTCATTTGTTTTGCTCCTGCCTTCCAAAAAATTGGTTGCCTTTGACTTGAGCGTTTTGCAGTAAGAAGGACCTGTTGCGGACTTGTATTCCTCCTTTGACTTGGTGGTTTGGCTAAAAAAGAGAAGGTTCACGGGATAGTGTCATGGCGCGAAAAATCGCGTAGCAGCAATCTGTTTTGCACTGACGAGCGGATTGTCGCGAAAGCAGATCACTTTGCTAACATCGCCGGATCTTTCCTCCACGTATGGAATTGCTTTGGCTTTCCACATCAATCGAAGCTCAACCCGGACCCGAATATCATGCAGGCGTTTCGTTCAAGGAGTAAGGGTTCCGGAGCGCGTTAGCGATTGCGCGCATGTGTTTTGCTAGTGTGTCACGGGAAGGCGCTGCACCAATGCTGAAGCGTACAGCGTGATCTGGGCAATCGCGGCTGACGGAAAAGGATTCGGCGGTCAATGCCAACAGGTCTGAGTGACGTGCCCATGACTGAAAGCCTTCGCGGGTCCAGGGATCGGGAAGCTTCAACCAGACATGGGGGCTAGTGGCGGAGGTCCTGACATCGAAATCAGAGAGAATGGATGTCACGACTTCGTTGCGCACGGACAGTTCCTCCCTATTGTCGCGAAGAATATCGGCGGCAGCGCCACACTGAATCAATCTCGAGGCTAAATCGGCCTGGATCGGGGACGCCATCCAACTCGTTGCACGCAAAGCACCTGCAAGCACATTGATTTGCGAAGCGGGGGCTTCAAGATAGCCGATACGCAGTCCCGGGCCGAGTGTCTTGGAAAGGCCAGCGAAGCGCATGCTCTCTCCACCCGCAATGTGAGCTATCGAAGGCAGAGGCTTTTCGGTTAATCCTGCATAGGCAACATCTTCTATTACCGTAACACTATGCCGCTTGGCCACAGTTGCGATTTGTCTTCGACGATCCTCAGTCTGTGTGGATGTGGTGGGGTTATGAAGGTCTGCAACCGTTACCAAAACCCGTATTGGTTCATGTCGGCAAACCTTGTCGAAAGACTCTGGCACAAGTCCTTCGTCGTCGATTTCGACCGGTACTAGGATGAGGCCAAGCGCCGATGCAACCGATTTGAGCCCGGCATAGGTTAAACGCTCGGTCGCAATGCGCTCTCCGGCTCTGCAGGTAACCAAGAGAGCGCACAAGAGGGCATGCTGTGCGCCGTTGCATACTACAACCCTAGCGGGATCGACGTCGCTGCTAGTCATCTCGCCCAACCAGAAAGCACCGGCCTCCCGGTGTTCGTTTCGCCCGGGTCCTGCCTCATAGGCAATGGTCGTCCCAAACTCGGGGTCGAGAGCGGTCTCCATGAGCACCCGGCGCACGCGGTCTCCAAAATCGGGCAATGGTGTTTGATGCCCTCGGAGATCAAGGATTGACGTTTCTACATCTTCCTCTGGTTGCCTCTGGAAACCAGCTATCACCCTTGAACCGCGCCGCCCGTCCGCTTCGATCAATCCAGCGCGAGCAACTTCTCCGAACGCACGCGTCACCGTTCCAACGGTCACGCCAAGCTCAAAGGCAAGTGCACGGTGTGGTGGTAGACAAGTTCCTGCTCCTAGCTGGCCGCTCTTAATGTCTCCAGTCAGTGCGTCTGCGATTTGCCGGTATACCGGCCCAGATAAGCCCTGCAAATCCGGCTTCCAAGTGTCTTTCATCAGAGCACCCTATTTTGTATCGGTACGTAATATTGTTTGACAGTCATTTTGTATCGCATTCATATGCGCACATAAATCAGTTTGTATCGAAACTAAATTATAGGGAAAGCTCCTTATGGATGCAATCG
Source organism: Roseibium algicola (assembly GCF_001999245.1). Classification (NCBI taxonomy): domain Bacteria; kingdom Pseudomonadati; phylum Pseudomonadota; class Alphaproteobacteria; order Hyphomicrobiales; family Stappiaceae; genus Roseibium; species Roseibium algicola. Next base: position 4,043,959 of record NZ_CP019630.1, read on the forward strand.
AACCTGAAGGAATTAGTCGTGGTGGGGCCTATTCAACGGCGGTAGTCGCCGGTGATTTCCTTTTCGTTGCGGGGCAAACGCCGCGTGATGCCAATAGAAAGATCATTGGAAAAACCATCGAAGAACAAACCGCGGCAACGATGGACAATCTCGGAGCGATCCTGTCTGCCACCGGCGCCTCGTTCGATGATGTCGTTAAGGCCACCGTGCACCTCAAGAACCTTGACGATGCACCGCAGTTCAATGCGGTTTACTCCCGCTATTTTCCCGGCGCCAAACCTGTACGCACGACAGTTGGCAGCCAACTCAACGGGGTTCTTGTCGAGATCGATGTCATTGCGTTCGTTGGACGGCAGAACAACCAGGCGGAGGTGGGGCGTTGAACCTGAATCTTTGCCAGCGGAAACCGACTTTCACCGATGTAACAAGCGCAGCGCAGCGCATTGCTGGAAGAGCCGTCCGGACACCGCTTCTTGAATCTGATTTTGTCAATAAACGTGTCGGCGGTCGATTGCTAGTCAAAGCCGAACCGCTTCAGGTAACCGGTTCCTTCAAGTTCCGGGGTGCCTTCAACAGGATCGCCCAACTCAACGAAGAAGAGCGTAAGCAGGGTATTCTTGCATATTCCGGAGGCAATCATGCTCAAGGGGTCGCTGCGGCCGCCCATATGCTCGGTGTTCATGCGATTGTCCTGATGCCGTCCGATGCGCCTGAGGTCAAGATACGGGGCACTCAGTTCTACGGTGCCGAAGTAGTTCTGCATGACCGGTGGAAAGATGACCGGGATGAAATCGCCCGCCGTCTGATAGGCGACAGTGGCCGCGTTTTTGTTCCGCCATTCGACGACGCTGACATCATCGCGGGCCAAGCAACCGTGGGGCTGGAGATTAGCCAGCAGGCAGCCGAGTTGGACGCGAACCCGGACGCCGCATTGATTTGTTGCAGTGGGGGTGGGCTGACGGCAGGGGCCGCTCTGGCGCTCAAGCACCTCCATCCGCAAATCGAAGTCTTTTGCGTCGAGCCCGATGATTTTGACGACACTCGGCGCTCGTTGATCTCAGGCATTCGGGAAAACAATCCCGTCGGCGCTGCTTCCATATGTGATGCGCTCTTGGCGCGCCTCGGCGAATTGACCTTCTCGATGAACCAACAGCTTCTCAGCGGCGGGCTGACGGTCAACGACGACGAGGTGCTTGAAGCGATGTTCATCGCATTCACCCATTTAAGGCTGGTCGTTGAACCAGGTGGAGCTGTGGCCCTCGCTGCGGCTCTCTCCGGCAAGTTAGATCTGCGGAACCGCACCACTGCGGTCGTTGTGTCGGGCGGCAACGTCGATCCGGACATGTTCCGTCGTGCGCTGTCTTTGACGCAAAACAGAAGGGATCAGATGAATGGTTGATTTGAGTAGTCACCCCTTGACCGGAGTGGTCGCTGCCATCCCAACTCCGGTTTCGACCGACTTTGTGCCCAATGCAGGCCAACTTATTGATTTGGCCGAACGTTTGCTGGCGCAAGGTTGTCACGGCATAAACCTCCTGGGGACCACCGGCGAAGCAGTATCCTTTACCAGGCGAGAGCGTGTTCGCCTGATGGAGGATGTTTCAAAACGAGGCGATCTGGTCGCCCGGATGATGGTAGGAACCGGTGCTGCGGCTTTTGACGATGCAGTCGAACTGACTCGTGTCGCAGACCGATCAGGTTATCGTGCAGCGCTTGTGCTGCCGCCTTTCTATTACAAGAACATTACACAGAAAGAGATTGCCGACTGGGTCAGTTTTTTGATCGACCGTGCCGCACCGCGATCTGCAAGCATCTATCTCTACAACTTCCCCCAGATGACGGGCCTGACATTCGAGCGGCAGTCTGTTGCGTTACTGCGCGAACGATTTGGTGAGGTGGTGGCCGGTCTCAAAGACTCTTCCGGCAACCGAAAGTACGCCGCCGAGCTAGCATCGTTGTTCCCAGGATTTGCGGTGTTTCCCAGCAACGAAGCATTGCTTGCTGAGCGCGTTCAAGACGGTTTTGCCGGATGTATTTCTGCATCGGTAAACGCGAGCGCTGCTCTCGCGCGCGCGGTCCATGACGACCCAGTAGGCGCTCGAATTTCCGGTGTGGTTGACCAGATGAACGCGATCCGCACTGCGCTAACTCAGTTGCCACTTGTGCCAGCCCTCAAGGCGCTCGTCGGGAGCGATCTCAATGACGGCAACTGGGCTCGTACGGTGCCGCCGCTAGAACCCTTGGACGAGACAATGACCTGTCAGCTGATGAAGGCTGTAACAGAGATTAAGTCCGGCCAGAAGATGAAAGTTAACTAGATCAGTTAAGCAAGTGAAGAGTTCCAGAGAAGATAAATACAGGGAGGAAGAGATGAAAACATCAATTATTTTTGCGGTGGTGGCAGTCGGGTTTGTGATGCCCAGTGGCGCAATTGCACAAGAGTTGAGCGGAACCCTTGCGAAAATCAAGAATTCCGGAATTGTGACGATAGGGCATCGGGAATCTTCTGTACCTTTTTCTTACTATGACGATAACCAGAACGTCGTAGGTTATTCGATGGATTTGTGCGACAAAGTCGTGGGCGCCATCAAAGAAGAACTCGAACTTCCGGGATTGCAGATCAAGCTGGTACCGGTGAGCGGCGCTACTCGTATCCCCCTTTTGGCGAATGGTACGATTGACCTGGAATGCGGCTCGACGACCAACAACGCTGAGCGGGGAAAACAGGTCGCTTTTGGTCCTACCCACTTTGTCGCGGCGAACCGCTTCGTCTCGAAGACTGCGTCCGAGCTTCACACACTCGATGACCTCAAAGGCAAGAGCGTCGTCGCAGCAGCTGGCACTACCAATATTCGCCAGGTTGAGAAGATTAATTCCGAGAGGGATTTGGACATGGGCGTTTTTGCCTCCAAGGACCTCGCTGAAGGCTTCTTGATGGTTCAAACGGACCGTGCCTCCGCGTTCTTCCTGGACGATGTTCTGCTGGCTGGTTTGGTTGCCAATTCCAAGTCACCGACCGACTACACGATTTCCAGCATAGGTTTATCGGTAGAACCTTATGGCATCATGTACCGACGTGACGACCCCCGGTTCGCGACGGTTGTAAACAAAAGCCTGAGCGATGTCTTTACCTCAGGTGAGGGGGCAGCAATTTACCAGCGCTGGTTCACAGAGCCGGTTCCTCCACGCGGAATAAATCTCAACTTTCCAATGAGCGAAGAATTAAAGCGGGCTTTCTCGCATCCTACAAACTCACCTGATCCGGCTGAGTACCAGCACTAGGCCACGGTCGCCGGGAGCGTCCATGTTCTCATGGGGCGTGAATCCTCCCGGCGGCTTCGCTGCACTTCTTTCTATTCTGAATTACGGAAATCAGTAGATGACCTACCATTGGGACTGGTTGATATTCTGGCAGCCATCGCCGGACGGTGCAGGGACTTATCTCGACATGCTTCTGTCCGGACTGTGGGTGACTGTCTTGACAGCGATTTTGTCCTGGGTGCTTGCCATTCTGGCGGGGACCCTGGTTGGCGTGGCGCGAAGCTTCCCGGGAGGATTAATAGGCTTTGTCGCCACCGCATATGTGGAAGTCTTTCGTAACGTCCCGCTGCTGGTTCAGCTGTTTTTGTGGTACTTCGTGCTGCCTGAACTCTTGCCCAGTTCCTGGGGTCTTTGGATCAAGCAATTACCCGGGTCAAGTTTTTACACGGCGATTGTAGGCCTTGGCTTCTACACATCGGCACGTATAGCCGAGCAAGTTCGTGCCGGAATTGGCTCGCTGCCAAGAGGCCAACGAATGGCCAGCACTGCGCTCGGGCTGACTGTCGCTCAAACCTATAGGCATGTTCTGCTGCCCATGGCCTTTAGGATCATTTGGCCACCGCTGACCTCGGAATTTCTTGCCTGCATAAAAAATACATCGGTGGCACTAACCATCGGCCTTCTGGAAATGACCGCTCGAACCCGTGCGATGGCTGAATTCTCGTTCCAGGTCTTCGAGGCATTCACCGCGGCGACCCTTTTATATCTTGGGATCAATATTGTGGTCGCTTTTGGCATGCGCATTGCCGAGCGGCGCCTTGAAGTCCCCGGTTATAGCGCGGAGCATTGACCAGTATGTTTTCAGATTTCGATTTCAACGTCATTGAGCGGTCGCTAGGTTATCTGTTCTTCACAGGCATGACCTTTTCGCTAACTCTGACAGCCTTGGCGACACTGACTGGCATTGCGTTTGGCACACTACTCGCGATGATGCGGCTCAGTACACTACCGGTTCTGCCGGTTCTCGCCACCGGCTATGTAAACTTGATGCGGTCTCTCCCGCTGATCCTGGTAATCTTCTGGTTCTATTTCTTGGTGCCATATCTGGGACAGTGGGTGACCGGGAGCGACCAGCCGATGCAGGTAGGGCCGTTTGCCTCAGCTTTGATCGCTTTTTCCATGTTCGAAGCGGCCTACTACTCTGAAATCATGCGTGCAGGCATCAAATCCATCCCGAGAGGACAGACTTCAGCCGCCAGTGCGCTTGGAATGAAGTACTGGCCCACGATGGCATATGTAATCCTGCCACAGGCATTCAGAAACATGCTGCCTGTACTTCTTACGCAGACGGTGATCCTATTTCAGGATACCTCATTGGTTTACGTGCTCTCCATGACAGATTTTCTGGGTGCAGCCTCCAAGATTGCCGCACGTGATGGACGTCTGGTCGAAATGTACATGTTTGCTGCGGTTGTTTATTTTGTGATGTCCTATGCGGCTTCCATTTTTATCAAACGCTTACAGATCAAAATTGCAATCGTACGGTAGAAGGACGAATGATCATGGTCTACACATCTGCACAGGAAATCATGCCTGCACCCAGTGATGCTGCGTCCGTTACTATTCACATGAATAACGTCAGCAAGTGGTACGGTCCCAACTTCCAGGTTCTCAAGGACTGCACGACAAGCGTCAGCCGAGGCGAGGTTGTGGTGGTGTGCGGCCCGTCTGGGTCGGGAAAATCTACACTTATCAAATGCGTCAATGCTCTTGAAAGCGTCCAGAGCGGTGAGATTGTCACCAATGGTGTCAGCATAAACGATCCGAAAATCAACCTTCCCGGCTTAAGATCAAGAGTTGGTATGGTCTTTCAGCATTTCGAGCTATTTCCGCATCTAAAGATTATTGAGAACCTATGCCTCGCTCAGCAAAAAGTGTTGAAACGCTCTCGGCGGGAGGCAAGGGAGAAGGCTGATAAACTTCTGGAGCGCGTAGGGCTCGAAGAGCATGCCGAAAAGTATCCCGGTCAACTCTCCGGAGGGCAGCAGCAGCGTGTCGCCATCGCCCGGGCGCTGTCAATGGATCCGGTCGTGATGCTGTTTGACGAGCCAACGTCAGCCCTTGATCCAGAAATGGTTGGCGAGGTGCTTGATGTCATGGTCGAATTAGCTAGAGATGGCATGACCATGATGGTTGTTACCCATGAGATGGGTTTTGCACGTAAAGTAGCCGACCGGGTCATATTCATGGATCGCGGCGAAATCATTGAGGACGCGACCAAGGAGGACTTCTTCGGCCGCCCTCGCTCTGAGCGCGCCCAAGCTTTCCTATCCAAGATACTTTCGCACTAGATGCTTCGTAATGCGGTGTTATTGTGAGTTGAGGAGTTATGGCAATAAGAAGGTGCTATGGGTTAGTCATCTGGAAGTAATTCGATGAAATGCGTATTAGTTTTGTAGCAGTGTAGCAATATCAATTTTCAGTCAGGAAGCAGTCTCGAGGAAGGCGGCAGATTTAAGGTGGTAATTATCAAAAAAGTTGACTGCGTCGAAGCTTGAATTGTGATTGAAGGTGACAGGTAGAAGAAGGTAAGCGCGAGGCTGATCCCATCTGGTGCGGTATGAGGTGAAGGGCGAGAGGTTGTGACACTGAAGGAGCGAAAGAGCTACGGTGTCACTATCTATTTCTGTGCCTATGACTGATCATACAAGTTTCCATATTCTTGAAGCGGTTCCGAGCCGTTTGGACGCAAGCCCGCAGCGTCCGCGGAGGCGCTGGTCTGAGAAAGCGAAGGCGCTTCTGGAGCCTGGGGCGAACGTATCGACCTGCCCGTCGTCAGGTAATCTGAGACATCATGCAGCCTGATTGAAGGAGGGGCTGGCGCATCTTGGTCTCAGTTTAACAGCGAGTTTGTCGTGCTGCGAGTGCAGTGGTTTCATTGTCCTCCTTTTGATTTTTTCCGTTCGAGAAGGATGTTCTGGCCGCGCCCGGTGTGGACGTTGGTCGTGATGAGATGGTTCAGGATCTCGTGAAAATACCGATGATTACAGTGACCGATAAAAGCGCTGACCGGTGTTTCCAGGTCTTCTAGCAGAAAGTAGTTTTCCAATAGGGTCCGGTTTTCAGGGGCTAATGCCAGCGTTCGATCTTGCCTTGCGTCTGGGAAGTAGAGGGGTCAACGCGCGTGTGCGTCATTCCCTTATGTGCGAGATATTCTGCCAGATCACCAGAGATGTAAGACGGCCCGTGGCACGTTTGGAATACTTGCTGCTGGTGCTCCCTTGGATGCGAACCTTCTTGTGGCGGGGGCACTAAACATGGCGCAGGTGTAACCGCGTTCATCCGGCAGCACCTCGACGTAGGTAGTGCGGCTGTGTTCATCGATTGCCAAAAGGACATAGTCATCGGCCGCGCCCTTGGAGCACTTGCGCCTGTATTGCCTTGTGATGCAGTGCTTGGTCTTGTTGAAGTGTCCGATCTTCTTGACGTCCAAGTAAAGCAGGTCACCAAAGAACTTTCGTGTTGGTTTCTCTACACTGAAACTTTAGCCAGAACAGGCCCGACGTAATCCTAGGAAAAATTGACAGGCTCAGAGAAATTTTCATATGTGAAACAATTGAATGGTCCGCGGTTCCAAATAGACTTCCGAAAAAGGTCAAAAAATGTTGGACATGACTGCCGCCAAGAAGATATCCGAGAAACCGGAATTCCGCGTGAGGAAGCACCTGCTTGATCTGGTCAAGGCGCATATGCCCGGAGACCGGCTGCCCCGCGTCCGCGACCTCATGACCAGGTTTCATACTTCGCAGCGCGTGGTCGAGCGCGCAATTCAGCCCCTTTTGGATGAAGGCCTGATTTCCTCACGCCGCGGCGCCGGCATGCATGTCGGTGCCGGAAAAACGCTGACGCCCGACTACCGGGCCGATTGCCTCATCCTCTATCGCAGCTCCGAAAGCAGGTTAGCGCGGAACCTGCTCATCGAACTGGTGAAACGGCTGAAACGCTCAGGCCTCAGAGTAACGATGATCGGATTCAAAAACGAGGAAACGGCAATTGAAAAGATGGCCGGGCAAGGGCCGGTGCGGTGTTGCCTGTTGCAAACCAATTTCGAGATCGTGAGCGTCGGCTTTCTGGCGCGTATCCGCGAGCTGACCGACCATCTGGTGATCGATGGTGTGTCCGTCACCGGCATCGATGCCGACGTAATCGGGACGAACTGGCGAGAGGCTTTGTCCATCGCCTACCGCGAACTTGTGGCACGGGGCCACCGCCGTATCGGTTTCCTCACTTCTTCCCACGACGCCAGGCAGATCGCGATGGCCCGGCGTGAATTCAACCTTCTGGCGAACTGGAAGGGCGACGGTGACAACCCGTTACTGTTTCAGGTCCCGCGGCTTCCGGGATCGTATAAAAAGGACGACGTCGTTGCCGCTCTCCCGCAAAAACCGGAAACGGGGCGTGAAGCCGCTCACACGGCACTCATCGTGTGGGGCCTTGTGGATGGCTATCTTCTCGACAGTGCGCTGATGGAGCGCCGTCTGGCTCCCGGAGAGGATATCGGAGTGATGCTGCTTGGCAGTGTCGACGTCGATTCCGAACATGTCACGCGCTTCGACACGGTCGGAAACCGGAACTCCGAGAAGCTTGATGTGTTCGAAAGGGTCGTCCGCAACCGGATCAACGATGACAAGACCAAACCGGCAACGCACTACCTGCGCATCCACCTTTTGGACAATGGCTCGACAGTTCGCCGGGAAGACGCCTGAACCCTTTTTTGAGTATAACTCCAATTGTTGACATGGATATACTCACATAGCCTGTCCCGAAATCAATCGTGGGCAGGTCATGCAACAAGTGGGTTCACAGACAGGTGTTTCAATTATCGGCGCGGGCGAGCGCGGCGTTTATTTCATCGGCAGCCGCATTGCGGAAGCCGTGCATGAAACGGGTTTGCGCATTGTTGGCGTTGTTGATCGCCTGCGTGAACGTGCAGAAATGGCTGCCGTTCACCTCGACGCAATCTACGCCGCGGCAGGGATCGATCACCGGGTCAAGGTCTTCGCGAGCGTGGACGAGGCGATTGAACATCCGGACACTCGCATGGTGCTGGTGACAACCCATACCGACAACCACCGCGAACCGGTCGAGAAAGCAGCGGCAGCCGGCAAGCGCGTCTATCTCGACAAGCCCATTTCGGTGACCTTGGAAGACGCCGAGACCATTGCCCGGGCGGAAGCTCAATCGGGCAAGCCGATCATGATGGGTTTCACCAGACGATACGAGCGGTCCTGGATCGAGGCGGTCAATCTGGCGCACGGTGGACGCATCGGCGCACCGAAAATGGTGTTGCTTCGCTCGGTCATCCCCTACACCCGCTATCTCCAGCTCTGGCATCGCGATCAGGCCCGCTCCGGTGGCGCGCTCAACGACAAGGGGTCGCACCACTTCGATGTCCTGAACTGGCTGGCGGGAGAGGCCGCTCCCCGGACCGTTGTGGCTCTGGGCGGCCGCTCGGGAATATTCAAACCGGATCCGGAGGCGCCGGCCCGATGCAGGGACTGTTCACGCGAATGTCCCTACCGTCGCCATGAGACACTGATCGACAAGTTCGAAGGCGTTGGCCGTGTGCCGAATGCCAGCTGGCTGACGGCGAACGAGATCCATGACCGCAACGATACGTGTGTTTTCCATCCGGGAGCCGATATCGACGATCATGCCGTTGTAACCGTGCAATACGAAAACGGTCTGGTGGCAACTTTGTTCTTCGCGATTTTCGGTCCCTGGTCGGAAGATCAGGAGACTCTCGAGGTTGTCGGCGGCTCGGGGCGTTTACGCATGGAACGCCACTCCGGCACGATAGACCTCGTCGAAAACCACGGCCACACCCGCTCGCAAATCCGCTTCCCCGATCCCGACCGCGGTTCGTCCCACTACGGCGCCGACCGTGAACTCGTGCGGCGCATGCAACGGTTCGTCAACGGTGAGGCCCCACCGGTCGGCGTTGCGGAAGGGGTCGCATCGCTGCGTCTTGTGCATGCCGCCCAGAAGAGCCTGCGAAACGGCGGTATGCCTGTCGATCCGGGGTCGGCCGATTTGACGTCCGGGGGGATTGGATGACGGTCAACGCCCCCTTGCCTGAACGGCTGACGCCGATGGCATCGAGCCTGGGTCTTCGCCCCTTCTACGGTGACATCCACAACCATTCCGATCTGTCCTACGGCCACGGCTCGTTTCCCGGCGCCTTGAAGAAGGCGGCCTTGCAGCTCGATTTCGTTTCCGTGACCGGACATGCCCACTGGCCCGACATGCCCGTCGGCGAGCCGAGCGTCGCCCATATCGTCGATTTCCACGTCAGGGGATTTGAGAAGCTGCGCAAGGCCTGGCGCGGGCACTATGAGCTCCTCCGGGCCGCGGACCGTCCGGGCCGGTTCTGCGTGTTTCCGGGTTACGAGATCCATTCCAGCGCGCATGGCGACTACACCATCGTGCTTGCCGACCTTGACGGCGGCCCGCTTTGCATCGAGGACACGCCCGGGACACTCAAGGCGGCACTCAAGGCCCGGTATGGCGATCGCGCGCTCGCCTTTCCCCATCACATCGGATACCGACAGGGCGCCCGTGGCATCAATTGGGGGACCTTCGATCCGGAACTGTCACCCTTCGTGGAAATGTTTTCCATGCATGGATGCGCGGAACGCTCCGAGACCGACCGCGGCTACCTGCATTCGATGGGGCCTGTCGACGGGCACTCCACCATGGCCTACGGCCTAGCGGCGGGGCACCTCTTCGGTGTGGTTGCAAATACGGACCATCACAGCGGTTTCCCCGGTTCCTACGGGCATGGGCGGATGGCTGTCTATGCACCGATCCACGACCGTGATGCGTTCTGGCAGGCCATGCGCGCGCGCCGCACCAACGCGCTGACCGGCGATCGCATCCATCTTCTGGGTCACATTGACGGGATGGTCCAGGGCGGAACCGTGCCCCCATCGGCATCCGCGCAATTGCAGATCGAGGCTGTCGCGGGCGGCGCCATCGACCATATCGATGTGATCCGCAACGGAAAACTGTTCCGCCGGTTTTCGCCTGCGATCGAGCCGGCCGAGATCGATCAGTCGGACGGCGCGGAAGTCCTCATCCATTTCGAAATGGGATGGGGCGCGCGTGGCCACAGCCACGACTGGACCGGCGAGATCGTTCTGGATGGTGGGGAGATCCTGTCCGTCGAGCCGCGCTTTCGCGGGCCTGAAATCGTGTCGCCTCTCGAAGGCGAGGACACCGGCCACCGTCTTCCGTCGATTGGTGCGGATGAACGCTCGGTACGCTTTTCCGTAACCGCCGAAGCCAATCCGAACAACACGACGCCGTCGACCCAGGGACTGATGATCAGGGCCCGCGTGGACCGCGATTGCGAAATCGCCGCGGACCTGTGCGGGCAGGAAGTGCGCGTTCCGGTTTCGCGCCTGGCGGAAGGCGCCAAGAGCGGAAATCTGGGGCTGATCGACAGTCCCGCCTGGCGGTTCCACCAGATCGCGCGTCCAGGCGAATGGCAATGGAGCGGAACAACCTCGCTCGGCCCCCTGGAGCCGGGAGAAACCATTTACCTGAGGCTGCGGCAGGACAACGGACAGACGGCGTGGTCGTCTCCGTTCTTCTGCAGCTGAATATCTGTGACAAGGAGCGGACATGACAAGACTTCCGAAAATTCTAGCCTGCGCAGCGGCTACAGCGTTCATGGCAACGGGTGCCGTGGCCGCCGATCTGAGCATTGTCCACGGGTCCGTCGGACGCGATCAGGAAGTGCTTCGCAGCCAGCTTGACAAGTTCGAGGCCGAGACCGGAAACAAGGTCACGATCGTCTCGATGCCGGAAAGCACGACCGACCAGTTCGGCCAGTACAAACTGTGGCTGGCGGCCCAATCCAGCGATATCGACGTCTATCGGCTCGATGTGATCTGGGCGCCGCAACTCGCTCAGCACTTCGTCGACTTGAAGCCTCATGTCGACGATATCATCGAGGATTTCGTGCCTGCGGCCATCGAGAGCCAGACCGTCGACGGCAAGCTTGTTGCCCTGCCGATGTTCCTGGGGGCGCCGGCGCTTTATTACCGCACGGACCTTCTGGAGAAATACGGCGAAAAGGTACCGGCCACCTGGCAGGAACTGACCGACACCGCCAAGAAAATCATGGAAGAAGAGCGTGCAACCGGCAATTCCGACATGTACGGATTTGTTTTCCAGGGAGCGGCCTATGAGGGACTGACCTGCGACGCCCAGGAATGGGTCCACTCGTCGGGCGGCGGCCGTATCGTCGAACTCGACGGCTCGATCGGGATCAACAATCCGAAAGCCGCCGCTGCGCTCGATCTGGCGGCGAGCTGGGTCGGCGGCATCGCGCCGGAAGGTGTTCTCAACTACAAGGAAGAAGATGCGCGCGGCGTTTTCCAGTCGGGCAAGGCGGTCTTCATGCGCAACTGGAACTATGCCTATGCGCTTGCCGCCGGCGACGACAGCGCCGTGAAGGGCAAATTCGGTGTGGCCGTCCTGCCGGCAGGCGAGGGCGGCGAGAGCACGGCCACGCTCGGTGGCTGGCATCTCGGCGTATCGAAATATTCCGAGCACCAGGAAGAAGCGATCAAGCTGGTGCGGTTCCTCAACAACTACGAGAACCAGAAGGAACGTGCCATCGTGACGTCCCGTCCGCCGACGCTCAACGCCGTCTACACAGATGCCGAAGTGGGGGAAAAGCAGGAATTCATTCCGTTGTGGAAGCCGGTGGTCGACAATGCGCTGCCGCGTCCGTCGGCTGCAACCCTTCGCAAGTACAACGAAGTTTCGGCTGCGTTCTGGACCGCCGCACACGATACCTTGTCCGGCAAGGCTCCGGCTGCAAAAAACCTTGCAAAGCTCGAAGCCGAGTTGAAGCGCCTGCGCGGTTCGCGCTGGTAATCCCTCGAAATTGCGGGCCTGCACTTTGCAGGCCCTTTTTCCCGGAGCATGTCCATGCAGAAGACAACACGGCGATCACGGCTTTCGCGCCAGCGCCTGACAGCCGCCTGGCTGTTTCTGTCGCCGATGCTGATCGTCCTGTTCGTTGTCGCCGCCTGGCCGCTCTGGCGCACGGTGTGGTTCAGCTTCACCGATGCGTCACTCGATCTTATGTCCGAAGCCCGCTGGGTCGGTTTCAGGAACTATCTTGAATATGTCGATTTCGGCGACGGTGACGGTCAGTATTACGGCCTGCTCACCGACGCGCGGTGGTGGCGCTCGGTTTGGAATACGGTCTGGTTCGCAGTGGTTTCCGTTTCCTTCGAAACCGTCTTCGGGCTGATCATCGCCCTTGTTCTCAACCAGCAATTCTTCGGCCGCAGTCTGGTCCGCGCCGCTGTGCTCATACCCTGGGCGATCCCGACGATTGTCTCGGCGAAGATGTGGGCCTGGATGATGCACGACCAGTTCGGCATCCTCAACGACATGTTCCTGCGTCTGGGACTGATCTCGGAGCGGATCGCCTGGACGGCCTCGCCGGATACGGCCATGGTCGCGGTGCTGATCGTCGATATCTGGAAGACGACGCCGTTCATGGCGCTGCTCATACTTGCCGGTCTGCAGATGGTTCCCGGCGACATCTACGAGGCAGCCCATCTCGACGGCATTCCGGCCACGCGTATTTTCCGCAAGATCACGCTCCCGCTCATCATGCCGGCTGTGCTGGTCGCGGTCGTCTTCCGCGCGCTCGACGCGCTGCGCATTTTCGACATCGTCTATGTGCTCACGCCCAATACGGACGCGACACGCACGATGTCCGTTTTCGCCCGCGAGAATCTTTTCGACTACGACAAGTTTGCCTATGGATCGGCGGCGTCCACGCTCCTGTTCCTGACTATCGCGCTGATCACGGTCACCTTTATCATGGTGACGCGGATGGATCTGGAAGGGAAACGGGCATGAAGCGGTCTTTTCTCGCGCGCATTGGATTTTATGTGCTGGTCGCCGTCATCATCTTCCAGGCCATCTTCCCCTTCTACTATGCCATCCTGACATCGCTGGAGAGCGGGCAGGCCCTGTTCGAGGTCAACTACCTGCCCGCGGCCCTCGATTTCAGCAACTACCGGGCCATGCTTACCGAAGGTGTTTTCGATCGGCAGATACTGAATTCCGTCTTCGTCGCGAGCGTCGTTGTCCTGTTCTCGCTGGCGCTTGCCGTGACCGCGGCCTATGCACTGTCGCGCATTAACTTCCGGTTGCGTGGGCTCCTGTTGCTGACCATCCTGTCGGTGTCGATGTTCCCGCAGATCGCGGTGCTTTCGGGTCTGTTCGAGGTCATCCGGGCATTCGGGCTCTTCAACTCGCTCTGGTCGCTGGTCTTCTCCTACATGATCTTCACCTTGCCGTTCACCGTGTGGGTGTTGACCACGTTCATGCGCAACCTCCCCGTGGAAATCGAGGAAGCGGCGATAATGGATGGTGCCTCGGCGCTCACCATCGTGCGCCGGGTCTTCCTGCCGCTCATGTGGCCGGCAATGGTGACGACAGGGCTTCTTGCCTTCATTCACGCCTGGAACGAATTCCTGTTCGCCCTGACCTTCCTGTCGACAGACAGACAGCGGACCGTTCCCGTGGCAATCGCCCTGATTTCCGGACGCAGCGAATTCGAAATCCCCTGGGGCAACATCATGGCCGCGTCCGTCATCGTGACGCTGCCGCTGGTCGCCCTTGTCCTGGTTTTCCAGCGAAAGATCGTATCCGGCCTGACCGCCGGGGCAGTGAAAGGATAAACAATGGCAACGGTCGAACTCGCCGGCGTCTGCAAGTCATTCGGAGCAGTTGACGTTCTCCACAACATCAACCTCTCACTCGAGAAAGGTGAATTCATTGTCTTCGTCGGTCCGTCCGGTTGCGGCAAGTCGACCCTGCTGCGGCTTGTGGCGGGTCTTGAGGACATCACCAGCGGGGAGTTGCGGATCGCGGGCGAACCTATGAACGATGTGCTGCCTGCCAGGCGCGGCATCGCCATGGTGTTCCAGTCCTATGCGCTTTATCCGCATATGTCGGTCTATGAGAACATGGCGTTCGGTCTCGAGCAGGCCCGGCTCTCAAAGGCGGAGATCAGGTCGCGAGTGGAAACGGCCGCCGCGATGCTTCAGATCGAGGGCCTTCTCGACCGAAAGCCTAAACAACTGTCGGGCGGTCAGCGTCAGCGCGTCGCCATCGGCCGCGCCATTACACGCGACCCTCGGGTCTTTCTCTTTGACGAACCGCTCTCGAACCTTGATGCGGCCTTGCGTGTCGACACCCGCATCGAAATCGCCCGCCTGCACGAGCGACTTCCCGACACCACCATGATCTATGTCACCCATGACCAGGTAGAGGCTATGACCCTGGCAGACAGGATCGTGGTTCTGAACAAGGGGCGCGTCGAGCAAGTCGGCTCGCCGATCGAACTTTACGAGACCCCGGCCAGCATGTTCGTGGCGGGTTTTATCGGCAGTCCGCGCATGAATTTCGTCTCGGGTGAAGCGGCGCGCAAAAGCGGTGCCGCAACACTCGGAATCAGACCCGAACATATCGGCCTGTCGCGTGACGCCGGAGAATGGCAGGGAACCGTGTTCCTGACGGAGAAGCTGGGGAGTGACACCTTCGTTCACGTAGATGTCGACGGCGTGGGAGCGATCAATGTCCGTTCCGAAGGGGTGAGCAACCTGGTTCACGGCGACACCGTCTGGCTGGATCCCGATCTGTCGCGCATCCACCGCTTCGATGAACAGGGCCAACCGATCACCGGCAGGGTTTGAGCGCCATGAACGCAGCATACAAACAAGTTGCCCTTTCACCGGAAAAGGCGAATGAGACCGGGACGCCCATTGCCGTGATCGGCAACGCCAATCTGGATATCGTCGGCGGCATGCTCTCCGGCTGGCCGGACAAGGGAACAGAGGCCTTCCTCGACCTTTCCGACATGCGCATCGGAGGATCGGCGGCCAATACCGCTCTCGTCCTGGACCGCCTCGGCATGGAAAGCGGGCTGATCTCGGCGGTCGGGTCGGACCTTTCCGGAACGATGATCGAAACCCGGTTCGCCGGTCCGCTCGATCGGATCATCCGCATCGACGGACCGAGTTCCGTCACCTTCGGACTTTTGCATCCAGGTTCCGAGCGCACTTTCTTCTCGACGCGCGGCCACCTCGACCACTTCGGTGAAACCCAGGCCATGCAGGCGCTCGAGGAATGGCCGCTGAACGGCGCGCTGGTTCTCGTCAGCGGCAGCTTCGCGATGCCCGAACTGCTTCACCCGACAGCCTCGATGCTGTCCTTCCTGAAAGACCAGGGCGCGCAAACCGCAATCGATCCGGGCTGGCCGGGGGAGGGCTGGACGCCTCACAACATCGCGCTCATGCGCGAATGGGTATCTGTCAGCGACCACATCCTGATCAACGACAAGGAACTCCTTGGCCTGACGGAGGCCGGCGACCTCGGCGAAGCAACCCGCAAATTGTCGGGCATGCTTCAGGGCTCCGCGGTCGGGGTGGTCAAATGCGGGGCCAAGGGAGCCCTGTGCATTCTGCGGACCGGAAGATGCGAACAGATCGCGGCGCCAGCCGCCGAGGTACTTGACACGATCGGTGCCGGGGACGCGTTCAATGCGGGCTACCTCGCGGCGATTGCGCGCGGATGGTCCGCTGTCGCCGCCACCAGGGCCGGCTGCCGTGTCGCCACTGCGGTGGTGACGGATTTTCCCCGGCAGGAGGGGCCACTCGTGCTGGACGAGGAAGACCCGTCGAGATGAACATTCTCCTGCTCGTCGCCGACGATCTCGGCCGCATGACCGGTTGCTACGGGGAAACGGCCATCCGGACTCCCAACATCGACGCGCTCGCCGCCGAGGGCACGCGCTTCGACATGGCCTTCACCTCCACTGCATCATGCTCGGCAAGCCGGTCCGTCATCTATACCGGCCTGCACACCCATGAAACCGGCCAGTATGGCCTTCACCACGACCATCACCATTTCATGACCGTTGCCGATGTCGAAACGGCACCGGCATTGCTGAATGCCGCCGGCTATCACACCGGCATCATCGGCAAGGTGCATGTCGGGCCGCCCGAGGTCTATCCGTGGGCCTTGCGGGAGGAAAGCGCGACGCGTGATGTTGGCTGGGTGGCTGAGCGTGCGGAGGCCTATTTCGGTGACCGGGTCAAAGATGGCAATCCGTTCTTCCTGACGATCGGTTTCATCGATCCGCACCGTGACGAGACGAGGGGCGGGTTCGGAAACGAGAAGTTCGGCGCCGACGATCCGGTGTTCTCGCCGGACGATACGCTCGTTCCGTCCTTTCTGCCCGATCTGCCCGAGGTGCGTGAGGAACTTGCCGAATACTACCGTTCGGTCCACCGTCTCGACCGGGGCGTCGGCATGGTGCTTGACCGGCTCGAAAAAGCGGGGCTTGCTGACGATACGCTGGTCGTGTTTCTTTCCGACAACGGATCGCCGTTCCTCAACTCCAAAACGACCCTGTTCGACGCCGGTGTCCACTTGCCGCTCCTCATGCGCCGGCCCGGTCAAAAGGCAGGTGTGGTCAATCCCAATCTCGTCTCGTTCACGGATCTTTTGCCGACATTCCTGGAGGCTGCGGGTCTCACGCCGGAGGCCGGGAGGCGCAAGGGCCGCTCCCTCTTGCCGATCCTCGAAAACACTTCGACACTGCCCGCCTGGCAGCTCGTCTTCGGGTCGCATACGTTCCACGAGGTCACCAACTACTGGCCGACACGCTTCCTGCGGACACGGCGCTACAAATACCATCGAAATGTGGCCTGGCAGCTTGATTTTCCGTTTTCCGGTGATCTCTATGGGTCTCTGTCGTGGCAGGGCATGCGCCTCCAGCGTTCGGTGATGATCGGTGACCGGCCCCTCAGGTCCTACATCAGGCGGCCGCCGGAGGAGCTCTTCGATCTGCACAATGATCCGGGCGAGGTGAATAACCTTGCCGAAGATCCCGAATACACGGCGGCCTTGATGCGCTATCGCGCATTGATGGAAGAATGGCAGCGCAAAACCGCCGATCCATGGCTTTACAAGGATGGTATTTCCGTGCGCGCTGTAGAACACCACCTCGCCAACGGACTTGAGCTTCCCGACCGCTTCGACTTTGATCCCGACAATCCGTGACGATTTCTCATGCCGGTTTGAGTTGAAGTGGAGGTGCCATCACCGACACAACAACGCTCAGGAAATGCCCATAAGAGGTTGGCGGTCGTCAGCTAGTTATATTTCTTAAGGTCGGCGGCAACACACGTGCTCGCCGGTTCCAGGAAAGCATCCAGAAACTCACTTTAGTGACAAGGAGCGGAGTGAGACCCGTTTCGGCAACCTCTATCTTCGCTTCGTTGCGAATTTGGAGGGCAAGACCAATGGGTGAAAGTATTCGCTATGCATGCGGGATGAGTTTCCTGGGTGATTTTATGCTCGCAAGCTCTGCCAAAGGCATTGTGGCTCTTGAGTTCGGTAGTACACGAACCGCGCTGAAAGATGCTCTGTTAGTCCGTTTTCTTGATGTTGAATTGGAGAAAGACGAAGAGGGGCTTGCAACCGCCATGCACATTTCTGGAAATCTCATCGACGGCCTGACGGCAAACAGTGATCTGCCGCTCGATTTGCGAGGGACGTCCCTTGAAGTCGATGTTTGGGATATGCTGCAGGAAATTCCTTCCGGACAAACCACAACCTATGGCGCGCTGGCGGCGAAGCTCGGAATACTGGATGCGCGCGTTGTTTCCGAAGCGGTTGCGGCCAATCCGGTGGCTCTCATTGTACCGTGTCACCGCGTTATCAGAAAGAACGGTTCCATATCCGGTTACAGATGGGGCGTTTGGCGCAAGCGTGCGCTGTTGGCGCGCGAATTGGAAGACGCCAGGCGCACAGCGTGACCCAAGATCCTGAAGACCAGAACAGCCCACTGGAAAGTCCGAGCTTGTTGTCAGTACAAAGTGACAACTTGCAAGACGTATTTGCTGGACCTGTAGAGGTGATCAGACTGTCGCTCGTGTCGGCTAATACCGCCTTCAAACGCTATCCTGGCTTTTCCCTGATGCGGTTGGTTACTGCCCGGCTAGATCTGGACGAAATCGAAACACAGCATTTGTCAGATATTTTCGGTATCGACCCGAGACGCTCGGAACCAAATGTCGCGAAATTGTTCGACGAACACCTGCGAAAGTCGATCTCCCGCTACGATCTGCACAGTCTTTTCACCGACGACTGCAAGGCGCTTTACCATCACGCGATCCGCCCAGCAGGGTACGATTTTTATCGCGGCGAAGTCGATCCGGAGGGGATGAGGGAATGGCGTGCCTGCTATCGTGGGATGTCGGGCGCACGGCAAATGCTTGCTGCATCCATCGTCTGGCTCTACCGGGCCGGGAAAGACAAAGTTTGGCTGAGGCGCGTGCCGTGCACATGGCAAGCCGCGGAGGCGATTGCCTGCATGCAAACCGCCGGCGTTCTGACCGATTGGGCGCGCCTCTATCTTCTGTACCCTGGCTGGTAGCCCGCAAAAGGATCGCCTGAATTTCAGAAAAGCCTGAATACGGTGGTTTTTCCCAGCAAAAAGGTTTCGCCTGAAGTGAAACGGACTTCGATGGCTCCGTTCCGTGTCATTTTCCAGTCCGCGTGGCCCGCAGCGACAAGCTGGCCGATGGACCTGACAACGAACGCCTTATCCGGGTTGTCTTGCGCAAATTCGACAAATGCATCGACGGTCTGCGCGGTTCCGGGCGGGCTTTGCTGCCTGGTCTTACTATCGAAATCGTCGCACGGGCACATCGTCGTGTCGGTTCCTGTTTTCGTCAGGCTAGCCGGTTGCCGGCATAGGCTCGAGTGCCGGCGAAAGGAATGCTAAAGGGCTTTTCGGAACGTCAGATTTATCCGCATGCTTCCGACCAATCCGTGAACGCCTTTTTTCAAGGCGGGTACCCCGTGGTGGAAGAGCCGTGACGGTCCTCCCCAAACTACAATGTCACCATGGTTCAGCGCGTATTTCCTGACAGGATCCTCACGCTTCAAGCCGCCGAACTGAAAAATCGCCGGGAGCCCGAGCGAGACGGACACGATCGGGTTGTCGAAGTCGTGCTCGTCCTTGTCCTGGTGCAGCGACAGGCGCGCTCCCGGCTCGTACCGGTTGATCAGGCAGGCATCAGGATGGAAATCGTGATAGCCGGCCCGGGATGCCGCGCTGCCCGCCAGTGAGCGGAAACACACCGGAAGAGGAGGCCACGGCTTGCCGGTCTCCGGGTCGATACAATCGTAGCGATAACCCGAACGATCGGTGACCCAGCCGGCAGAACCGCAATTCGTCAGGGCAACCGACATGGTGAACCCGCCTGGCGTCACCATGTGCCGGAAGGGCGAGCGGGCCGCGATGCTGTCGATTTCGGCAAGGAGATCATGCTCATGGGAAATCGCTGCCCCGCGCAGGAGGCATGCACCATCGGTTATGACTTCGAATGCCGGCTCGAGCGGAAAGAGCGTTTCAGTTTGAGTGCTCATGTTAGGGCCTGCAAGAATGCGTGATGAGGGACGGGTGATAGATGGGCTGGTAGCCGGCCCGGAGTACCAAGACGGTGGACGGCGGCGTTAGCAGCCAATCCACCTGCCGGAGGAGTTCAGGTTTTTGATAGCCTTCATTGGTCCAGCGGTGGGCAAAGCCACCGTAAAGGGTGTAGGCATCGCCATTGGCTGCGACCATCGCACCGTCCGGCAGGTCGCTCAGGCAGGAGGTGACGGGGTGCAAACGTTTACGACCGTCCTTGAGACGCTCGGCATGAAGCTCTGCATCGATCCGGGGAGCCAGAGGTGGCGCTTGCTGTTTCGCCGCGGCCCAGCACGTACGGTATCGTTCTGCGGCCGTGCGCCTGCAATAAAAACACGGGCGGTGGCCGGCCGCCAGCGCCACGGCCTCGTCGAGGAAGAACAGTTCTGTCCAGCTCCGACGCGCCATCACTTCCCGATGACAACCCTTGAATTCACGTTGGCAGATGAGCCAAGTTCGCGACGACCATCGGCGGTTCAGCAGGGTCTTCGTTGCCGGGTCGTGGATGATGCCCCGATTGCCGGTGAGAAGGCCTCGTTGTGAAATAGCGAGGATCTCTCCAAAGGGGGTGATACGATTTTGAAGGGGCATTGAGTGCTTTCGTGCGACTGGCCATGCATGGAGAATTCGGACCTCCCCGCATCATGGACTGCGCCGCCACGGTCCGCACTCCGAAATTTAGCATCAAACCCGAATGCGCGCAGCTGGCGATCTGCCATGCTTCGTTTACAAAAAGTGCGGAAAGCGCGGCCAATGTGAAGCAGTGTTCGCGGGGAGGGGAGCGCCAGCCCTGTTCACATATCGCCTGCTCCCTGCGCTTTGGTTGACGTAGGTATTTGGAAAGACCTCCTATTCGACTTCGAAAGTCAGTGTCTCCCGGAGGGGCCTCAAGGCATTTGCCTGCCCCGCCCGTATTTCGAAAGCTGTCTGAGCCGAGTTGCCGGAAACATCCTCAATCGTTGTGTCCACAACTACCCGATATCGACCGCTTTGCCAGGGTGAGGAGGGTATGAAGGACCAACCCGCGGGACTTTTTTCGATACGGAAGCGACCATTCACACGCAGCCCGCGATCGTTCACAACCAGCAGCCGTCGAAACGCGTTCACGGCATCCAGTAAAACGAGGGTCCGAACCGTCAATGGCTGATTTGAGCCGTTGACTGGCGTTTCGAAGGTCCAGGTATTCAAATCAACGCGCTGCTTTACTGCTTCAGAGGTGCTGAACGACCAGTTGTATCCCCGGCCAAGCCTGTTTCCATCGGCATCTCGCAGGTCTCTCGAAACCTTGAGCCTGTAGTGGCCTTCTGGCTGCAAGGGGGGACCATTGCGGAGGTTGGGTTCCACTCCGGTCTTGAGGCGGCCGGGATCCAGAAGTATCGTCAAACGTGTTTGGGATGCATCCCAGAGACCTCTTGGAAGGTTAAGGAATGGACTGTAGATCTGTGCCCCGTTTTCATCGAAAAGCGAAATGTTCCGGTAAACATCGCCTTGCGCCATGGGCTTGGAAAAATACAGATAAAAACGCAGGACATTTGCCGGTACCACTTCCGCCCCCGGCTCGACAGTCAGCAGTTCGCTGCGATTAAATTCTTCCGAAGGCCTGATTTGGAACGTTGCAGTCACGATATTCCGTCCGGTGCACACTTGACTCCAAAAACAGTCAGTCTCGACCTCAACGCGATAGTCTGTCCCTTTCTGAAAGGGAAAACTCGGTTGAAACTGGATGGAATGTTCTGCGTAGGCGATACGCCCGGAAATTGCGCGGTCGGACTCCTGACCTTCGACAAAGACACGCAGTGACTTTGGATTGAAGTGTCTGCCTTCCGGCGCAACATTCAGCGTTACCGACCCATTGTCTGTGCGCGGCAGGACAAGCCATTCTGGCGAGTTTTGCGTCGAGGCGAAGGCTGGTACTGGCACCAAAAGTGCCAATACCATGAGCGAGGTTGCCCTTTTGAGGCGCATGATCAACGCTCCAGAACTTCAAAGTTCCGGAAGCCGAATTTGTCCGGTGCGCTCGCGAAATTCATCTCAACGACGTGCGGGGCACGATCCAGGAAGAATGGAAGCGGAATGGAAACCAGATCCATTTTTCGGGCATCATCCATGTTGCGCCGGATAGAGACCGACCAATAAGGGTTCAGCATGTCGAGATGGAGTGCTTCCGTCGGCATCGGGAACTGGGAAACGCCGGCCGGCCCGAAATTGGCGTCGACACCGGTCGGCATCGGTTCCGCATGGGCAATTTCATCCAGCGCGATCCGTTTTGCGGAACGGCTGGTGTTGGTCACCAGAATGTAATCGTTTTTGTCCATCGGGTCGGTGTAACTGATCATGTCGATCGGCGTGTTGCCGTAGCCAAGTTCACCAATCATCTCGCCGCGCACCCTCGCACCGTCGTTCAATTCGCTGAGCGGAATTCGAACGAGGGGTGTGCAGGCATAAGCAGCGATCATGGTTGGAACACCGTTCAGCTCCCGGATCTCCTGACTGATAATCGGAGCACGCGTCTCGAACTGGGCATGCACAGCGTGCCAGATTTCGATCGACGATGAGCTTACCTCTCCGTCAAAGGGATACTTAATTCGGCGAAGTTTGGAGGCGAAATCACCTGTTCCGACGCCCGCCACAAAAATCTCGCCGTTGTAGAAGTCAATGTCGGTGATCGACAGATCTCGTACTGACTGGCCGAACTCGAGCTTTTCGTCATCTGCGATTTCGCCTACTGAAACCTGGCTGTGTTCGGCCTGTGTCAAATCGGCAAGTTCGACAGATCCTTTGTTTACCTGAACGATGACGGGTGTCGCGTCCGGACCCACACCCCGGGAAACCGAGAGGAAGATTTGCTGCGACGGTCCGTGAACGACCATGTCGTTGATCAGGACATCATAGGGGTGCACCCCCAACAGTGCGGCGATTTCCGCATCAATGCTCTTGACCAACGTCCACGCCTCAAAGGTTTCCGGGCGCCCCAGAAACACGTCGGCCTGATCGTTGAAATAATCCGGAGCAAAGTCGAAGGCATGAACCATTCCGGCCTTTGTATCACCGATGAAGAGGACGTCGTCGGCCCCGAAGGTCATTGAGCCTGCCGACGATAGAACGTCAGCTGAGTATGCGAGCTGCGCGCCGCTGCTCATCAGCGTCCAGGTGAAGGACAGCACTGCCAGTTTTCCGAATTTGAACATGTTGAGTTCCTTGATTTGATTAGCTGAAAGTTCATGGCGGCAGGGAAATGTTTGTTGGCATTCCTGGCCACCTGGCCTGCACCCGCATGAACATGGCTGGTAAGCCGTTCACTCTGCGGGTGCAGATCATCTAGGCGCTGCCGTTGTCGGATCAGACCTTGTTGATCGAGTTGCCGCCGTCGGCAATCATCGCCGATCCGGTGACAAAGCTTGAGCGGTCCGATGCGAGGAAAAGGGCTGCCTGGGCGATCTCAGTCGGTTCGGCAAGACGCTTCAGGGCGTGCAGGGAACTCAGGAAGCCCACATGATCCGGATCTGTG
Organism: Roseibium algicola; assembly: GCF_001999245.1. NCBI lineage: Bacteria > Pseudomonadati > Pseudomonadota > Alphaproteobacteria > Hyphomicrobiales > Stappiaceae > Roseibium > Roseibium algicola. The sequence continues at coordinate 4,067,313 of NZ_CP019630.1, forward strand.
AGGTCCCCTGCCAGCACGGTCTTCGTGCCCCCTGGGAGGAGCGCATTCGCACGGACACCGTCAGCACCATGCTCGGTGGCCAGTGCCTGAACCAGACCGACCAGGCCCGCCTTGCTGGCGGAATAGGCGGCCCAGCCTGGGAAAGAGGCGGTGTGCCCGACAAAGCTTGAGGTGAAGATGATCGAACCACCGCCCGCACGCTTGAGCGCGGGTATCTGATGCTTTGCGGCGTAGAAGGCGCTGGTGAGATTTGTCTCGAGTACCTTCTGCCAATTCTGACTTTCCATGTCAGGAACTGGAACCATATCACCGACCATGCCGGCGTTGTTGAATGCTGCGTGGAGGCCACCAAACTCCTTTTCCGCAGCCTCTACGAGCTCCTCAGCAAAGTGTTCGTCACAAACATCACCGACGACAGAAACAGCACGGCCGTTGTTTCGTCTAATGTGGCCTTCGACGTTACGAAGTTCTTTCTCCCTCCGTGCCCCCAACACAACGTTTGCGCCCTCCGCAGCAAACAGGTTGGCGGCCGCTGCCCCGATCCCGCTGCTCGCACCGGTGATGATGACTGTCTTGTCCTGCATATGCATTTTAGCTTCTCCATGAATTGCGATGAGGTGAAGCTAAAGCGAAGCAATGGGCCGAGAATATCCGTTTCAGGCTGTCTAATTTACAAAATCACGCCGCTCGTTCGAAACGAAAAAAGCCAACTACCATAATCACTTGGTAGTTGGCTTGCGATTGCTGTATAGGAGTCGCTGTGCCCGGCAATCCGCGCCGGTCGGGTGTTGGAAAGTCAGGCCTTGGCCTCCAGCGTCAGGAGCGCCCGCTTGCGCTCAACGCCCCATCGGTAGCCGGACAGTTCGCCGTTGCTGCGCACCACCCGGTGGCAGGGAATCGCGACCGCAATCCTGTTCGACGCACAGGCTTGGGCCACAGCCCGAGCCGATTTGGGATCTCCGATCATCTTTGCGACTTCAGCGTAAGTACGGGTTTCACCTGCCGGAATTTCCCTCAAGATATTCCAGACACGTTGCTGAAAGACCGTCCCTTGAATATCAAGCGGCAGATTGAGGCCGAGGCCCGGAGTCTCGACAAAACCAACGACCTGCGCGACTTGCCGCTCAAATTCCTCGTCTCCGCCAACAAGCTCGGCCTTCGGGAAACGGTCCTGCAGATCGTGAACAAGCGCTAGTGCGTCGTCGCCAAGAGTAATGGCGCAGATACCTTTCTTGCTCCGCGCAACCAGGATCGCGCCGAGGCTGCACTGGCCGACCGCAAACAGGATCTCTGTATTCGCGCCGCCTTTCTTGAAGGTCGAAGGCGTCATGCCGAGGAAGTCGTTCGAATTCTCGTAGAACCGGCTGTTAGAATTGAAGCCAGCATCGTATATCGCAGTGGTGACGCTGACATCGTCATTGGCAAGTTTGTCGCGCAGTTTCTTGTTCCTGTGCGCCACGCCATAAGCCTTGGGCGACAATCCTGTGGCCGCCTTGAACACGCGACTAAAATGCGAGGTGCTCAGGCCGGTCGACTTGGCCAGATGGCTCAGGTTCGGCTGGCTGCCGGATCCTTCGATCAAGCGGCAGGCCGCGATCACGATTTCCGTGTTCAATTCCTGAAGCGATTGCCCGCGCGGTGTGCATCGCTGACATTGCCGATATCCCGCTTCCTCCGCTTCGTCAGGGCCAGCGAAAAACTGGACGTTCTTCACCTTCGCCCGGCGGGAAGGGCATGACGGCCTGCAGTAGATGCCGGTAGTGCGGACGGCATAGACAAACTCGCCGTCGGCTGTCTCGTCCCGATCAAGCACCTTTTGCCAGCGCGGGTCGATTTCGATCTCCTTATCCATGATAGCCAAGGATACCTCTGTTTGATTGCTTTCCGAAACCTTTAGCCGCAGCTAGATATCGTTTCACTCCGTTCCATGCGGTCAAATCCGCAAAGTCGGCGCAGCTTTCAGGCCGCATCGTGGAAGATGACACCTAGCGTGTGCCGACTTCCCTCACGAACCCTGCTGACGCCGTGCCGCATGTTGACGCGGTAGAAACCGCGAGTGCCCCGTGCTGGGCGGTTGCGAACGGAGAATACGACGGCATCTCCTTGCTGCAGGGAGACTACTTCGGCGCGGCTCTGCATTCTGGGGCGTTGTTCGGTCAGAACGAATTCCCCGCCCGAAAAGTCTGTTTCCGGGTCGGACAGCAACACAGCCGCCTGAAGTGGAAAGAGCATTTCCCCATAGACGTCCTGATGCAGGCAATTGTAGTCGCCAGGGCCGTAACGCAGCAGCAAGGGAGTGGGCTTCGTTTGGCCAGCCTTCGCACACAGCTCCAGGTAGTCTTTGTGGGCTACCGGAAACTGCGTTTCCAGTCCCATGTGTTCTTGCCAAGCATTAGCGGTCGGCACCAGCAGGGGATAGATCATTTCGCGCAAGGCCTGAACCAGCGGAGGCAGGGGATAGGCGAAATACTTGTACTCCCCCTTGCCGAAGCCGTGTCTTTGCATACGGATATGGCTGCGGAAACCGGTTCCCTGATCGTAGAGCGCGGTAACGGCCCGACACTCCGGCGGCGTCAGTATCCCGGAAAGGACGGCCGAACCCATTTCATCCAGGTTGTGCAGGAAGGTGTCTATGTCGTTGGCGGCAATTCTCGGCGCCAAGGCGGAGTTTTTACTCATCTTGTAATCCAAAACTTACGCAGCTCACGGCACCGTCACGCCTTGCCTATGGTGCGGCGTCTTCAATCCGTAGCTCCGGGACAGTGATCGTCGGCGCAGTGCGTGTTGAAGGCATTTGGCCACGGCAGGAACCTTCCGGCTATCCGTTTTGCGCTTTCGAACCAAGGTTCCGATTGGCTCAACCATACGAGCGAGGAATTTGGTGGCTGACACCTTGACGTAGGCTGGTATTGAAATTGCCTGCACGATCCGCAGGGGTCACTTCAGGAGTGAAGTCTGTCCAACTCAGCAATTCTCGCACCTCGCCGCCTGATTTGGGTGCCAAAGGTTCTGTATTCGAAGAAGACAAGTATTAGCGGCAAAACCACTCGCACCTAATCCAGCTGGAAGATGGGATCGGTGACATGTCGTTCGAGCGGCTGCCGCGCGGATTACTACTTACACCGGCATTCTGATTGCACATCGCCCTCGTTCACCGGACGATACATCCATCCTGTCCGTTTTGCCCTACCTGCCGGAAGAGCATCGAGGACTTGTCGATTTCTGCCGCTCCATCCACCGCTTCGACCGTGGCGTTGGCATTGAGTTTCACTGACTGGAGCAAGCCGGTCCTGCCGGCGAAATGCTGGTCGCGTTCTTGCCCGGCATTGGATCGCCTTACCTCAACGCCGAAACGATCTTGTTCAACGCCGGTGTCTACTCGCTGTTCATCATGCAAAGGCCTGGTCAAAGGGTTGGGAAACCAAATCCAATCTCGTCTCGTTCACCGACTTGTTGCTGACATTCGTGGATGCCGTAAGCGCCAAACTAGAAGACGGACTTCGCAAGGGTCGCTCTCTTCTGTCGCTATTGGGAAATGAATAACTGTGTTTCTGAGAATACGGTTAGAGGGTTCTGTGCCTTATATTTGGAGAAAATGAGTTGGCGCTGTTCATCGGATCGTTCACTCAGTCAAATGGGCAAGTTCCTGGAATGAAGGGAGCTCAGGTCTAAGCTGGCCTTTGAAAGATTGAGCCGGCCGAGGAGATCGCGACCGGTCATTTTGCCAGTAATTCAGAACAATCAGTCGCGTGGATCATTGCTGCCTGTCGAACGTACCAGCCAATCGGCGAATTCGGCCGCTTCCGTCTTGCCGCGTTTCGGGTTCACAACGATGTAGTTGCGGTTTTCCAGCACCGACAGGCCGAAAACGGGAACAAGCCGACCAGTGTCAACTTCCTGAGATATTAATGTGGGAGGACAGAGGGCGATGCCTTGGTGTGCAAGTGCCGCATGAACCAGAAGCTCAAAATCCTCAAAGATATCGCCTTCCGCCGCCCGCCGTGCGTCTATGCCGGCGCGTTCGTGCCATAGCTTCCATGCGCTCGTGTCGAAGTCATGAAGCAGGTTTGCATTTTTGATGTCGGAGGGAGCGTCAAACGGACCCTGGCTTTCCAGATAACCGGCAGAAGCAAACGGCTGCACTGCACCGCTAAAAAGCGTTCGAGAGCTGCCGGCACCTTCAAAGCCTGCATCGATGGCGCAGATCAAGACGTCCGCCTCCCAGTGGTGCACGTCGTCGAGACGATGGATGTAGGTGAAGCTAAGCTGCACGTCTGGCAGGCATTTGCGCAGCTCGCCCAGCCTTGGGAGCACGATTCTGGTTGCGACCGAAGGGAGTGTTGCGATCTTGAGCTGCGTTTTCTGCTTTGCTTCGATAAGTCCGTCGACTGACTGGTAGATCGCATCAAACGCCCCGGAGATCGTGGCGGCCAGGGTCAGGGCAGCTTGCGTTGGCTTCATGGCGCGCCTGCTTCTGTCGAACAACTTCATTTCCAAATCCGCCTCAAGAGTCCGGATCTGCTGGCTAATTGCTCCTGCAGTAACATGAAGGTCTTCAGCGGCCTTTTGGATGCTGCCGCAGCGTACAAGAGCTTCAAACGCTCTGAGCGCAACAAAGGAGGGTCGACGAGGCATACTTTAGATAAACTAAATAATATAGAAAAATCAATTCGTTTGTCTTCCGAAGCTGATTGGCGTTCATTTTGTGGATAGCAAAACTGCAGGGAGGCAGACGTGATTGTAAGGACACTGCGTGAAATTGCGGGAACGGAGCGTGATGTGAACTGGGGCAACGGACAGAGCCGCAGGTTCCTGCTCGAGGCGGATGGAATGGGCTTTGCTTTTACCGAAACGCTTATCCTGGCAGGAACCGACATCTTCATTCAGTACCGTAATCATCTGGAGGCGTGCTACTGCGTCGAAGGTGAAGGAGAAATCCAGCGGGAGGGAGGCGATACGCACCCGATCGCACCCGGCACGCTTTACGCGCTGAACGATCACGATCCGCATTATTTGCGTGCCTGGACGGACATGCGCCTGATCAGCGTCTTCAATCCGCCTATCAAGGGTAACGAGCGGCACAATCTGTCCGGCGATGAAACGTCCTCATACTGAAATGGAAAACGCAGCATCCAGTGCGTGCCGTGAAATTGGCGCGTTTTACGAGCGCCTGGGTGTGGGCGCGGTCTTTCGGAACCATCAGCCAGATTGTCAGCGTGCCTGTGAGAACGCTCAGTCCATGCTGTTGGTTCTGAAAGATTGCCTTTTCAAATCTGGCCTTCATTCCTCGATTTCGGGAGATTCGGAATGACCTCACCAGTTGAACTGACCCTGGCGGACGCGCGCAATAAAATTGCCAGCAGAGAGTTGTGCCCCGTGGACTATGTCCAGGCCCTGCTCGATCGGATTGCGGCCTTTGACGACAGGTTCAATGCGCTGATTGAAGTCGCCGCGGAACAGGCACTTGCTGCCGCCAACTCGTTGACGCGGGGACGGCCTGACCGGTCCCGACCAATGTTTGGTATTCCGTTTCTGGTGAAGGACATCATAGATGTCGAAGGTTGTGTGACCACTTGCCAGTCGCGTGCTCACAGGCGCGCGGCGGCCCGCAGAAACGCGGATTGCGTGCAACGTCTTTTGGACGCCGGTGGCATCTTTCTGGGCAAGACATCCCTGGACGAATTTGCCCTTGGTGGGCCTCATTTCGACGCACCTTGGCCGCCCCCTCGGAACCCCTGGAATCGCGACTATACGCCCGGCTCGAGCTCCGGTGGCAGCGGTGCAGCGCTCGCAGCGAAATTTGCGCCGCTTGCACTTGGAACGGACACTGGTGGATCAATTCGCAGCCCAGCCATGATGACGGGTGTTGTGGGCCTGAAGCCGACTTTCAACAAGCTGTCGATGCGAGGCGTACATCCTCTTGCGCCCAGCATGGACGTGCTTGGACCGATGGCGCGAACTGTCGAGGACGTTGCCTTGGCCTTTCGCAGTCTTGCAAGACATCCTGTTGCCGTTGCGCGGGAACCGGTCGAAGCTCCGAGACTTGTCCGGCTCGATCATCTCTGGCGTGAAGAGCTCGTTGCGACGGGAGAGACCGCTGAGCTCTTCGACAAGGTTCTGCGAGAGCTGAACACTGCAGGCTCGGTGATCTCGAGCCGGCGCACGGCAGCCCTGAAATGTTTCAACGCAGCAGGCTGGGTCACACTCTTTGCCGAGGCTTTCCATGTTCACAGGCGATCGCTTTCCTCTCATCCGGAGCGATATGGGCACCTTACGCGGGAAAAATTACTACGCGGCGCTCATGTATCGGTCGCCGACTACATCAATGCGCAGCACCTTCGCGAGCAATTGACGGCCGCCATCGATGATTGCTTGATCGAGGCAGAAGGCATTGTCTTGCCGGTGAGTGCCATGCCGCCGTGCAGGCTGGAAGACAGCACCGCCATGGCCGAACTGTCCGCGGCCTCCCTTCGCATGATCTGCAATGTGACCGGCCATCCTGCCCTGGCACTGCCGACCGGACTGAGCGGGCAAGGCCTGCCCATGGGTATTCAGGTCATCGGCAGGAAGGGCCAAGAAGAAGAATTGATAGCTATAGGTTCCTGGATCGAAAGACATCTTTCGACCTGGAAACCGGGCACCAGTCCGGTTCTATCCCGCACGCCGAAGGAAAATGAACGGCTTGCGGCAAAACGATCTTCAAATCACCGGAACTGAACGAGAAGGCGCATTTTCGGCTCCGGAAAGGCTCGAAACACAACCGGTTCGATTTGAAGACGAGCGTTACAAAAACATCAACAGAGGGAAACCAGATGACTATCAAACGCTCCACTCTTCTCGCAGGTCTGGCCATTTGTGCAAACATGGCTCTTGCGCCGACCGGGCATGCGGACGGGCTCGTGGAAGCCGGACAGCTACTTGTCGGTTCCGATCTGACCTATCCGCCATACGACTATCTGGACGATGCCAATCAGCCCGCCGGTTTTGACGCCGAACTCGCGACCGCGCTGGCAAAGGCTGCCAATCTGCAGGTGAAATTCGTCGATACCCGCTTCGAGAACCTTATCATCGGTGTTTCGAGCGATCAGTTCGACGTAATTGCCTCGACACTCTATGTGAAGCCGGAGCGTGCCAAACGGGTCGATTTCCTGCCGTACATGAAATCCGGCATTTCGATTGCCGTTCTGCAGGGAAGTGAATTCGCTTTCCGCACTCTCGAGGAGCTTTGCGGTCATTCCTTCGCGTCGGTGAAAGGCTCCGCCTGGTTGCAGCGGGTAGAAGAGCTCAATCAAACAACTTGTGCCGGCGACGAGATTGACGCGCGCGAATTCCCAACAGCGCCGGAGGCCACCCAGGCACTCCTGTCCGGTGGAGTGGATGCCCAAGTAGAAGATTCAGCAGTCCTTGGAGAGGCAGCAAGAAAACTGAACGGGCGCATCGTCATGACGAATGAGGACCAACTTTATCCGGTGATCGTCGCGCTGGGATTGAAGAAAGGTAACACGGAACTAGCAGAAATCCTTGAAAATGCGATGTCGGTGATCAAGGCCAACGGCGAGTACCGGGCCCTTTTGACAAAATACAACGTCGCAGCCCCTACCGACGGCGAATTCCGTGCAGCGGTCGGCCAATAGGTCATTTCCTGATCGATCTTACGGCAGCGGGTGAAAGAACTCGCTGCCACTATTGCCGGAGCACTGGTTACAATGAGTTTTGACTGGAAATATCTGCTCTCGCTGGCAAGTTATAGCGAATTCTGGACCGCATCACTTACCGTTGTCTGGCTCAGCGTACTGACGTGGTGTGTGAGTGTTGCACTGGGATTTGGCGTTGCTATCGCTCGTACCGAGGGGCCGGGCTGGCTGCGGCAGCTGAGCGCGGTTTATATCTGGTTCTTCCGGAGTGTGCCGCTGCTGGTTCTGCTTATATTTATCTATAACTTGCCTCAGATGCTGCCCGAATTGCGACCGGTCCTGTCCAACCCGTTCTGGGCTGGCGCGATTGCCCTCATCGTCAGCGAAGTCGCCTATATTTCCGAGATCCACCGGGGAGGACTAATATCCATCGATCGGGGTCAGCATGAGGCTGCTCATGTTCTTGGTATTCGATCCTTCGGAAAATATTTTAAGATCATCGTTCCGCAAGCCTTCCGTGTTGCCATGCCGACGCTCAGCAACGAATTCATCACGATCGTCAAGCTGACATCGCTGGTGTCGGTTATTTCCCTTTCCGAAATTCTTCTTGTGGGCCAGCGCCTTTACACCAGGAACTTCCTCGTTATCGAAACACTAGTGGCGGTGTCGGTCTACTATGTTTTGATCGTCACAATATTCACCTGGATTGCGCGTTGGATCGAAAATCACCTCGATGTCACGCGCCGCCGCGCGACCGAAACGGAAATTGCCAAAACCCGGTTTGAGCACCCGGTGGTGACGGGGGAGCGCATCAGGAAAAGTGATATTGTTGTCGATCTCAACAGAGTGCGGAAGTCCTTTGGCGACAAGCGTGTGGTGAACGACATTTCGCTCCAAATTCGCTCCGGGGAGGTCGTATGTCTTATTGGCCCGTCAGGGTCGGGAAAGACCACGCTGCTGAGAACCATCAACGCATTGCAGGACATCGACGGCGGAACGATCTGCTTTCATGGGGAAGACTGGATCTGCGGCGACGGCAAGTATCAGCTGTCGCAGACATTTCGCGACGATGTCATACACCTCGGGATGGTGTTCCAGTCCTTCAATCTGTTCCCGCATTTGACGGTTCTGGAAAATGTGACACTTGGTCCGCGCTATCACACAATGGGCTCTGCGGACGAGTTGCGCGCATTCGCCATGCTCAATCTGGACAAGGTCGGGATGGCCGCGCATGCGCAAAAATACCCTCATCAGCTGTCCGGTGGACAAAAACAGCGTGTGGCAATTGCAAGGGCTCTTGCGATGAAGCCGCTGGTCATGCTGTTCGATGAGCCTACATCTGCGCTTGATCCAGAAATGGTGAGCGAAGTCCTACAGACGATTGAGGGTCTGGCTGCGGAAGGTATGACGATGCTAATCGTCACGCATGAAATGCGCTTCGCCGCGCGGATTTCCGACCGGATCATCATGCTCGAAAACGGCAGCCGCGTTGCCGAGGCGTCCGCCGATGACCTGAGAAACGGCATCACGGATGCACGTATCAGGCGCTTCATGGAGCAGTCCCAACACTGAATGGCTCCACATCCGTCCGGAACTCATCGGCGCGCAACGCGAGGAAGGTGGGATTGACCCCGAGCCTCTTCCTGCACCGCCGCCTCCCGCTCGGACGCGAAAGGTTGCCCGGAGAACCGGAACGACAAGTCCTTTCTTCTGATATCTTCGCTGGTTTTGCGGTGCGTTCTGCTTATTCGATTTCGGCAAAAGCCCGTATTGGAAACGCTGCGGCGCCCCGGACTTTCAAGGGAATGGCGAAGAAGCGAAATGCTTGGCCGTGAAGCTGCTCCAGCCCCGTTAGATTCTCCACGATATGGATGTTGTTTTTCAAGAACCAGGTATGAGCGGGACGTTCGAGATCCTTGGGGCAGTCGGCGTTGAGAGCATCCACACCGAACAGAGAAATCTCGGAATCGAGTAGATGTTGTAGGCCTCTGCGGTCGACGTAAGGAAAATTATAATATTCTTCAGCGCCCCAGTGTCTGTCCCAACCGAAATTGATCAGCACGGCGCGCCCGGCGAGTGTGTCTGCTCTTGGGAGATCTTCGGCGGTGAGTGGCGTGTTCGGACTACACCCGCGGGCGTCAATGACGATGCCATGCGAAATCAGGCTCGAGATTTCGAGCGAAGCTATATCCCCCATGCCCTCGTGCCGGTGTCTGGGGGCGTCGAGATACGTTCCGATCGAAGTCTGAAAATGGACTTCCGTGATTTCGAAGGAAGCGTTGCCCCCATAATTCGGCTTTGACTCTTCGTGCGTCAGGAAGGGGTGTATTCTCGCAGTGAATTCCGTTGCCTGTCCCGCCTTGTCGCACATGCGGAATCCCGGCATGCCGTTTTCGAAAGTCTGGGTGAGGTCGATGAACCGGGTCATGGACTGATCTCCTTTCGCACTATCGTGCATTTCACGCAGGCACGGCCAAGCGGACGAATTTGCCTTTCACCGCGCCCTGGACGCTGCGACAAGCCCAAATAGCTTGCTAGCGGGCTGCGAATTTCCTGACGCCGACGCACGAACGATCCGGCTGTCCGTTTCCAGCATTGCGTGGGCGAGAAATTGCAGCAATGCCGTTTTGATGTGATCAGTTATGCTGAAATTGAATATCTCACGACTTGGGGCTGAGCAGCTGCCCAGCCCATACAGCGCGTTCGACAAGATCCCGGGCGGTCTCCTCGATCGCCTGGCCGGCGAACCGCGCGAGCCGCGAGGCAGGCCGGTCAGCCGGATAGGCAAGGATGAGGCGCCGCGCGGGTGCTGGATCTATCAGGGGTGCGGCCGTCAGGAGGCCTGCTGTGACATCGGCATGAATGGGGGCGAGTGGCAGGATCGTCCAGCCATGGCCGGTGCGAACGAGATCTTTCAAAAGCGCGTATGTGTCGGCCTCGATGCCGACATCGAGTGTGATGCCGGTCTCCGCTGCACAGTTTTCAACGATGATGCGCAGCCCATGTTTCAGGCTGGGCAAAAGCAGGCGCTTGCCTTCAAGGGAGGCGAACGATACGGCCTGGAACGTTGAAAAGTCTGTTCCAGGCGGACCGATAAGGAACAGGTTTTCAAGAAGAAGAGGTCGACAGCGCAACGAGCGGGCGTTGCGGGGATCGTACATGACCGCGGTGTCGATTTCACCGCGATGCAACCAGTCGAGCAGATATCCGGTGTAGGCGCTGACTAGCCTGAGCTTCGCATCGGGATGGGCCTTGCCGAATGCGGCTGCCAGCGGCAACGAAATAATCTCGGCGACGGTCGGAGGCAGGCCGATGGCGACTTCGCCGGTTAGAGGCGCGCCGGCGGGCTTGGCAGTAGCGCGGATCTCTTCGACCTCGGCAAAGATTCGTGTTGCATGCGTCAGGACTTCAGCGCCTTGCTCGGATAGCACCATGCCGCGGCCATGCCGAAGAAAAAGGGCGAACCCGAGTTCCTCCTCCAGCATACGCACCTGCCGACTGAGAGCCGGCTGCGCAATGTGAAGCCTGTCGGCCGCCTTGCTGAGGCTACCGAGTTCGGCGACGTGTATCAGTGTGCGTAATTGAGATAACTCCATAAGGTATCTAATATCATTATACCTGATCACAAGAAAGGGACGAGGATTATATATAAAAGCCGAGTTACTGTTCCGTCACATCCAATTATCGGAGGTTCAAGTGACGGCAATCAACCTAGACGCAAACAAGCCACAAGTTGCTGCATCAGCGCGGCTTTCAGCACCGGCAAATCAGTGGCCGGATCAGGTCTATGACGCTCTGAAGGAAGCTGGCGTTGCGCATATGTCCTATGTACCCGACGCGGGGCATACCACTTTGATCCGTCGCTTTGGTGCTGATCCGGACGTGGTTACCAACGTGCTGACAACCGAAGAGGAAGGCATTGCCGTCGCTGCCGGGTCATGGCTTGGAGGACAACGCAGCGTCGTGCTGATGCAATCCTCCGGCGTAGGCAACTGCATCAACATGCTGTCTCTGCCGGTGCAGGCGCGCATTCCCTTGTTGGTGCTGGTAACGATGCGGGGCGAATGGGCCGAATTCAATCCATGGCAGGTGCCGATGGGGCAGGCAACGGAGGCCTCGCTGAAAGCGATCGGCCTGACCGTACTGCGTGCCGAGACCGGACCCGCTGTCGTCGATACTGTGTCGCAAGCCGCTTCGATGGCATTCGATTCCGATCAACAAATCGCGGTGCTGATCGGACAGCGCCTGCTCGGTAAGAAAAAATGGTGACCGCAATGACTATGCCGACAATGGACCGCCGTGAAGCGGTGAAAAAGCTGCTCGATACCCGGGAAGGCGCATTGGTGGTCACGGGCCTCGGGTCGCCGAGTTACGATGTCCATGCCGCGGGCGACTGCGCGGACAACTATTATCTTTGGGGTGCCATGGGAGGCGCCGCACTGGTGGGACTGGGTCTTGCTCAGGCGCAGCCTGACAAGCGGGTGATGATCATCACCGGAGACGGCGAACAGCTCATGGCGTTCGGCTCCCTGGCAACGATCGCCGTGGCGCGGCCCCGGAACCTCGATCTGATCATCCTCGACAATCAGCACTTCGGCGAGACCGGCATGCAATCCAGCCATACCGGACATGGCATCAGTTTCAACGAGATCGCCGCCGCCTGCGGGTTTGCAGAATCTGCCGAACTGCGTTCCCTGGAGGAAGTCGACGGATTGTGCGAAAAACTGCGCCGCACCGCCGCAGGGCCGCGTCTCTTCGTACTGAAGATCACCGCCGAAAACCTGCCGCGCTCACTGCCACCGCGTGACGCCGTCGCCATCAAGAATCGTTTCCGCGCAAATTTGGGCTTCGATAACTGTTGAGGACGGACATGCCCCTTGTACGTTTTGAAAACACGATCGGCGGCCGGTTGCGACCGGCAGCCAAGACTTTCGAAAGCTTCGATCCTTTCACTGGCAAACCGTGGGCACTGATCCCGCGATGCACCGCCACCGATGTGGACGAAGCAGTGGCGGCGGCCAGCAAAGCATTCCGTTCGAAGGACTGGGCCGGCATGAACCCGAGTGCGCGCGGTAAGCTGTTGACACGGCTTGCCGACCTCATCGCGGAGAATGCCGAGCGCTTCGCCGCGCTGGAAACGCGCGACAACGGCAAGCTCATCACTGAGATGACCGCGCAATTGCACTACATCCCCGAATGGTTCCGTTATTTCGGCGGTCTTGCCGACAAGATCGAAGGATCGGTTCTGCCTATCGATAAGGCGGGAATGTTCGCCTTCACACGCTATGAGCCTCTTGGTGTCATCGCGGCTATCATGCCGTGGAATTCTCCCTTGCTTCTCCTGACGTGGAAGCTTGCACCGCTTCTTGCGGCAGGCAATACGGTCGTCATCAAGCCGTCGGAGCACGCGTCCGCGTCGACCCTGGAGCTTGTCAAGCTGTTCGAACAGGCCGGGTTCCCGGCCGGGGTGGTCAACACCGTCACTGGATTTCCGCAAGACGCGGGCGCGCCGCTCGTCTCACATCCGGACGTTGCCAAAATCGCCTTCACTGGTGGCGAGCCGGGAGGGCTTGCCATTTATCGTGCCGCCGCCGAGGGGCTAAAGACCGTGACCCTGGAGCTCGGGGGCAAATCCGCCAATATTGTCTTCGACGATGCGGATCTGGAAAGCGCCGTTAACGGAGCGATCTCCGGCATTTTCGCCGCCAGCGGCCAGACCTGCATCGCGGGTTCGCGCCTACTGGTTCAGCGTAATATTCACGACCGGGTCGTTGAAAAAATCGCCTCGCTGGCCGCCAGCGCAAGAATGGGCGATCCGGCAAGGCCAGATACTCAGGTAGGACCGATTACGACACAGCTACAACGCGAGAAGGTTCTTTCCTATCTCGACATAGCGCGCAGCGAGGGCGCCCTATGCGTTTTGGGCGGTGGTGTTCCCGACCAGAAGGAACTTGCGCCGGGATGGTTTGTCCAACCCACAATCTTTACTGGCGTCAATAATTCCATGCGTATCGCGCGCGAGGAAGTGTTCGGGCCGATCCTGTCGGTCATCCCCTTCGATGACGAAGAAGAGGCTTTTGCAGTTGCCAATGACAGTCCTTACGGACTGGCAGCGGGCGTTTGGACAGGCGACATGGGCAGGGCGCTTCGTGGTGCGGAGGCGATGGAAGCTGGTATGGTCTGGATCAATTCATATCGCACCGTTTCTTATATGGCGCCGTTTGGCGGCTACAAGAGAAGCGGCATCGGGCGCGAAAATGGGCAGGAAGCAATCAACGCATATCTGCAAACCAAGACGGTGTGGCTGAACACGTCAGGCAAGACCGATAATCCCTTCGTGATCCGCTAGGCGGCCCTGCTGCGGGAACCTTCATTGACGCGGCTCTGATGCGATCGTCTTTCTTTTCTGCTTAGTGCCGACAAAAAGGGGGTTGAACGCTCCGTCTAGCCTTTGAAAACCAGGGCGAACCTTTCGCGCGATAAGCTCAGGGGCACTGCACCAGGATGCAGCGCGTTTTTGAAACCTTCATAACCCGGATGTCCGGTTGCATCGATGACAGCGATTTCCGGGAGACGATGGCCATCGCTGCACGAGAATTCGAAATAGAAAGATTTGCCTATTTTTCTTTACCCGGTGAACCACGCGGCGAACCTCACATCATCTCAAATTATCCGCAAGATTGGAGAAGCCGATATCGCGAGAAGGCCTATCACCAGGTCGATCCGGTAGTTTGTCATATGAGAAATGCGCACGAGCCCTTCCTTTGGCCTTCCGGAAGTGTTCGTGCCGCAGATCTCTCGCATGACTCGAAATTCTTCAGGGAGGCCTCCGAGTTCGGAATTGGCCGGGGCATGACTATTCCCATTCATGACCGGTACGGACGCTTCGCTGCGGTGACATTTGCTGCGGCGCACGACGACGAGAAATTTGCCAAAATCGCCGCCACTTATAGGCATGCGCTTCAGCTCATGGTCACGTGCTTTCATATCCAGGTGCGCAAAAGATTTTCCGGCACCGGAATTGTGGACGGTATATCTCTCACAAAACGGGAACTGGAATGTCTTCAATGGGCCGCACGAGGAAAATCCACTGGTGACACAGCGATTATCCTGGGCATCAAACGCCGGACAGTCACCTTTCATCTGGACAATGTCCGCCGCAAATTCGAGGTGAGGACAGTAGCGCAGGCAATTGCGATCCTCGCCGCATCAAGTCCGAAATCGCTTTGATCTTAAACTTCAACCTGTGATGGTTCTCAGGATGCGCGTGTCTGCAAAACCTCTCCAATAGAACGATCAAATCCTATTGGAGAAAACAATGATACAGCTCATTTCGAAACCCTGGTACCGCGAGTTCTCCGGTGAAATCCAGGAAATGCATTTGCTTCGCCACCGAGTGTTCAATGAACGGCTCAACTGGGATGTGCCGGCCAAAGGCGGTTTTGAGATAGATACCTATGACGCCGACTGTCCCGATTATCTCATTATGAAAGGCGCGACCGGACGCATCGAAGGCTGTGTGCGCTTTCTGCCGACAACAGGTCCGACGATGTTGCGCGACACGTTTTCCAATCTGCTCGATGGCCGATCAGCTCCCGAACACGACAGTATTCTCGAAAGCAGCCGTTTTGCTCTGGACCTTCCCGCGGCCGCGCCGAAAGGCCATGGCGGAATTGCGGTCGGCACCTACGAACTCTTCGCCGGCATGGTCGAATTTGCCCTCTCGCGCGGTTCCGACCGTATTGTCACCGTCACGGACACACGCATGGAAAGGATCCTGCGGATAGCCGGCTGGCCGCTGGAACGCCTCGGATCTCCGAAACCCATCGGCAACACGATGGCGCTCGCAGGTTTTGTCGACGTTTCGAAAGAGATTTTGGACAGCCTTCGCGAAAGGGGAGGGGGCTATCAGCCCGTCCTCTGGGCTCCCGTCGTTCACTTGAATCGGGAAGACTGACACGGTTTGCCCTCCGCCGAGTCCCGAAACCATGCCCTCAAGTGCATCGAGGCCCGGCTTCCCCAACTGGTATCGCCGGGAGACCTACGCCCCGTGTTCCTTCCTTCCCCGAAGCGGCTGGGCCTGGGAATTCTTGAGGAGAAACCCAAGCTTTCAGTCAGACTTCGAAAACTTTATTGGCTCGATTGAGAAATCGAGCCAACACCCAGCCACCTACAGCATGCCCGCCCAATCTCCCCTGACGAAATTGGGCCTCTTTTTTCGCGACTTCTCTGGATCCTGGCGCCGGCGTCATCTGGGATCCGGACCTCTTCGCGCGTGTTCTTCCCGTAACAGCCGAACGCGCCAGACCGGGAGCAGCACAGCTGGATATCAAAGCTCTGCCATGCAACGTGACAATCGTGCAATCCGGTTCAGACGCGCATCATGTCCTTCTTCAACAAGCAGGGCAGAGCCTGCAGATGCTCGTTGAAGCCAGGAACGTTCTTGCCCCACTTCACCTGAAGACGGAGGCGGTCTGGCCGCCGCATCTGAACAAGAGCCGTCTGGCCTTAATGGAAGCGCTGAACGTTTTTCTTCAAACCGGAGAACTTCCGGCACGCCTCTTTCCCCCGGATCCTCGCAACCGCCGCCTGACCGTCATCCTTCAGGCCCTCGATGGTGCCCTTGATGGAGCAACGCATCGCGAAATCGCGGTGGCACTATTCGGAGAGGAAAAGGTTAGCCGGGACTGGACGGATCCCGGCAATCATCTCCGCGATCATGTCCGGCGAGCAATCCGGCGTGGGCGGTACCTCATGAAAGAAGGCTATCTAAACTTCCTGCGGTAGCCGGACCTGAGAGAGGGTTCAGACGGCTTCCCGGAATAGCTCTTTGTAGCCTGATGCTAAAAGCCAGTTCGCCCGCTTCAGGTGAGCTTCAACCATCTGCCTGGCATGTGCCGGGTCGGTCGCCGGATCGATGCCGAAAACCGCTTGAGCCATCTCGTCGATGCTTGCGTGGTCAGAGGCGAATGTGAGGAGCTGCATGTAGGTTGAAAAATGGGCAGCGTCATAGGCGGTGAAATGGTCGGAAGAGGGCGATAGTCGGCTCTGTTCGGTTGGTGTTCTCGTGCTTTCCATTAGGCAGCAACCTTCCATCAGTCTCAGGTGGTTACCACCAAAATATCCCAAAATGGGATAATCCGAAACTGGGATTATTTGGTGAAACGGTCATTCCCCGGCCGGTTCACTTCATGTCCAAATCCCTGAGATCAGAGCGTCATTTTTTGTTGTTGGAACAATTGGTCCAACTTCGAAAAGCTAAGGGACTCACACAAGAGCAATTGGCCAACAAGCTTGGCAAACCTCAATCTTTCGTTGCGAAATACGAGGGAGGCGAGCGACGGCTGGATGTGGTGGAATTTCTGGACGTTGTCGATGCAATCGGTGCGGATCCACTTCACATTCTTGCAGAACTGAAAACAACTCCATAGCGCCTGCGCACCTATCGGTGCGCACCGGGCGCTCGTGAACCGAGCCCGGCAAAAGCCGGTCTCGACCATGCGCCTTCGCTCCCTGGCGCGAAAGCTCAGGTGCAAGGAATCGTCTTCGCTATCGATTTTGATCTGAATTTCTGCGTGCCGTAGTCATTCGCCACTTCGACGCCTACCGCGCTTATTCGCGGACCTGCCAATTGTGATCTCGAATTCGAGGTACGGTAGCGCGCCTATTCCGCACTTACACCGAATTGAGCGCGGTACTGCGACGGGCGTAATCCGAGTTTTTTCCGGAAATGATGCCGCAAGGCATGGGCACTGCCGAAACCAACCAAGGTGGCAATGGTTTCCATGTCGTCATTACCCCGGCTTAATATATCTTTGGCCGCTTCGAGCCTTTCATGAACCAGCCAGTCGCCCGGCGTCACGCCCGTGGCTTCGAGAAAACGCCGCTGGAAGGTGCGTGGACTCATGCGACCGGCTTCAGCCATTCGCTCGATGGTCCATACAGCAGCAATGTCTGCTCTCATTCGCTCAACTATAGGTGCGATTTCGCTGCCCTCCCGTTGCGCGACAGGACGTTCAAGAAACTGGGCCTGACCTCCAGTGCGGTGGGCGGGCACCACCAGGCGCCGGGCGACGGAATTGGCCCTTTCCGGTCCGTGGTCTTGACGGATGATCTCAATCATCAGGTCGATCCCGGCAGCACTGCCAGCTGAGGTGAATATCCGGTTTTCCAGCCTGTAAAGTGAGGTTTCGTCGACTGTGATTTCGGGATAGTGCTCGCGCAGTTTATCCGCATAGCGCCAGTGCGTGGTGGCGGAGCGGCCGTTCAGCAGACCCGTTGCAGCGAGCACGAAAGCACCGGAGCAAATGGAGACAAGTCTTGCTCCCCTGCTGTGTGCTTGTCGTAGCCGTTCGTTCAACTCTTCCGGAACCTGACAGTCCACGCCCTTCCAGCCCGGAACGACGATGATGTCCGCCTCCTCGATGAGTTCCGGATCATGGTCCGGGGTCAAGGTGAGGCCCCCATGCGCCCGCAAGGGACCACTCTCGACGGGGCAACTTGCGAAGCGATACCAATCAGATCCGAACTCTGGTCGGGCCAGACCAAAAATTTCCGCGACGAGGCCAAACTCGAACGTGCACAGTCCATCGTAAAGAAGGGCAACGACGAGTGGCCCGGTTAGTTCCGGCTGAGGGGGGCGAAGACGGGGCTCGAGTGTTTTTGTCATGATTTTTACGAATATCGTCAATCGCGCCAATTGCCAATAGGAGCTTCTGACAGCCAGAAAAGGCGGGAAAGGAGTTCCATCATGACCAACAACGTTACCTCCGTGCCAGCCGCCCCGAGCGATCTTGCACGCGAACACTTCGCCGCTGAATTCACATTTGAAGCCGATTGCTGGGACGTGCATGACGCAATGTCCGGCGAGCCGGGGTTCGTCCTGCTGGATGTCAGAAGTCCGGCGCTGTTTGAAAAGGGCCACGTGCCTGGCGCCATCAACATGCCACATGGCAAGATCATCCGTTCCAAGATGGCGAAATGGCCGCAGGAGACACTCTTCGTGACCTACTGCGCCGGACCGCATTGCAATGGGGCCGCAAGAGGAGCTCTGCGGCTGGCGGAGCTTGGCCGACCGGTCAAGATCATGGCTGGGGGGGTTACAGGATGGTTGGACGAAGGCTTTGAACTCGCAACCGGGCCTGAGTAACTTCGCTTCGAAGAAGGAGCATGTCTTGTGGCACTCGCGTCGCAAGGCATGCTGGCGAACGATCTTGAGCACTATGGCGTACCGCCAATAATGGAGTCTATTTTCTCCAGAGCCTGCGCCAGTTCACTGCGCATTTTAGTAACTTGTAGATCTATGACGGCCCGGTCTCGCCCAGCCATGATGAGAAACGCTTCCAGGACAGCATCTGAGTGATGCGCTAGTGATGCCAGATGCGGCCCGCTTGGACCGTTGTCGGCTGACAGCCAATTGGTGGCAGTCCGTTCCGATGCCCCGGTCCACCTTCTGATTGTTTTGATGGATCTATGGGTGCTGCCCAGTTCCGTTCTCAGAGCGGTAGCAATGACCGCCGCATAGGCCTCTGCGTCGTATTGCATGGTCAAGCCCTTTTGCAAAAAGTTGCCGGTTTTCGGCAACATCTTTCAGGTCTTCTACGGCTATTATCGGGTTGCGAGCATTTCTGGCGGAAGAATTCCCCGCGCGGATACTGCAGCTGCGAACGAGAACAGACTTCAGGGTCAACCCAGTGTCACAGCTCAATGATGCCCAACGAGCAGGCGACAAGAGTGCATCAGCCCCGGTTCGGGCTGTTGAATATGTGCGCATGTCGACGGAGCATCAGAAATACTCGACTGAAAACCAGTCGGACGTGATACGCCGCTACGCCACACAACGTGGGTTCACGATTGTCCGCACGTATAAGGATGCGGGGCGCAGCGGTCTGAACATTGAAGGCAGATCCGGACTTCGTCAGCTGATTGCAGACATTGAAAGCGGCACAGCGGATTTCTCGGTTGTGCTGGTCTACGACATCAGCCGCTGGGGCAGATTCCAGGATGCCGACGAAAGTGCTTTCTATGAGTATCGCTGCCGACGCGCAGGAGTGCGCGTCGAATATTGCGCCGAACAATTCGACAACGATGGCAGCATCGGCTCTGATGTCCAGAAAGTCGTGAAAAGGCGCATGGCTGCCGAATACAGCCGGGAGCTCTCGGTAAAGGTCTTTGCAGGGCAGTGCCGCCTGATCGAGATGGGCTATCGCCAGGGGGGACTGGCGGGTTTCGGTCTGCGCCGCGAATTGAGGGACGAACAAGGTCGGCCGAAGGGCATTCTTGCTGTAGGCGAGAAAAAGAGCATTCAAACAGATAGAGTTGTGCTTGTTCCCGGTCCCTCTGAAGAAATTGCCATCGTCCGCTGGATCTACCGGCGATTTGTGGAAGACCGGCAGAGCGAAGACGACATCGCAAAAGAACTCAACCAGCACGGTGTTCTGACGGATCTGGGGAGAGCTTGGACCAAAGGAACCGTCCACCAGATTCTCATCAATGAGAAATACATTGGGAACAATGTCTGGAACCACGAGTCCTTCAAGCTGAAACAGCATCGCGTCAACAACGACCCATCGATGTGGGTGCGTGCCGACAGTGCTTTTGAAGCCATTGTCGAAGCAGAAATGTTTGATGCGGCACGGGCAATCATCGAAGCGCGCTCGCGTCATTTGTCAAACGACGAAATGCTGGAATTGTTGCGCGGGGTCTACGAACAGACAGGCGTGCTTTCCGGGTTGATAATAGACGAGTCGGACAATTGCCCGTCCAGCAAGGCGTATCAGCACCGGTTTGGTGGCCTGCTTAAAGCTTACAAACTGATCGGTTATGCCCCGGAACGAGATTATCGGTACATTCAGATCAACCGGGCTCTGCGGCTCCGGCATCCCCAGGTGATAGCCGAGACAATTTCCGGAATAGAGACGGCTGGTGGCCGCGTTCATCGCGACGAACTCACTGACCTTCTTACGATCAATCGCGAGTTTACAGCGTCGCTTACGATCAACCGTTGTTTTCAAACCCCGGCTGGAGCGCTGCGCTGGAAGTTGCGGCTCGACAGGGGTCTGCTTCCGGATCTCACCATTGCAGTTCGCATGAACGAGCAAAATCTCCGAGCCAGGGACTACCTGATACTGCCGACCTTCGATATGGACGCAAAAGTCTTGCGGCTTGGGGAGAACAACGGCATCTGGCTGGATGCCTTCCGCTTTGACAACCTGGATCCTCTCTTCGAAATGGCAGAACGCATTCCGATTTCGGAGGCTGCCTGATGCCGGAAACAACACAGCTTCAGATCGAACTCATACCAATTGAGCAAATTGCGATATTGAATCCCCGAGTTCGAAACAGAAAGATTTTCCGGGAAATCGTTTCAAGTATAGAAGAAATCGGTCTCAAGCGTCCGGTCACGGTCACGAAGAGAGGTGACGGTCAATACGAATTGGTGTGTGGTCAGGGGCGCTTGGAGGCCTTTCGAGAGCTCGGGCAATCCGAAATCCCGGCAATTGTGATTGAGGCAGACACGGAAACGGTTCTCGTTAAGAGCCTGGTGGAGAACTGCGCCCGCCGTAAACATCAGGCGATCGATCTTCTCCAAGATATCAGCGGGATGAGTAAGAGGGGATACACAGACGTTGAAATTGGCCGAAAAACAGGCCTGTCAGTCGAATATGTGCGCGGCGTTGGCAAGCTATTGCGACAGGGGGAACGGCGTTTGCTGAGGTCGGTCGAAGCCGGTCACATCCCCGTCAGTGTTGCTGTCGAGATTGCCGACGCTGATGATGAAGGCATACAGGCAGCGCTTCAGCAAGCCTATGAAAAAAACATCTTGAGAGGTCGCAAGCTCTTCATCGCCAAACGGGTGATCGAAAACCGTCAACGCAAGGGAAAAGGGCTTGGTGGAGCTCGGAAAACGAGGAAAAACGTATCGTCCGATGCACTCGTCAAAGCCTATCAGGAAGATACTGACCGGAAAAAACTGCTGATCCGCAAGGCCGATGCAACCCGCGATCGGTTGATGTTCATTGCTCATGCCGTGCGTGAGCTTTTGCACGACGACGCTTTCGTAGAGGTTCTCAAAACGGAAAATCTCGATACCGTTCCCAAGAACCTTGCCGCGCGAATGGAGCGTCAGGAGCTTACGAGGTGACCAATAAATGTCGGGTCGTCCTGTGCCGTTTGCCTTCGAAAAGGAACCTGTAACGCTCTCCATACCGGAAATTACTCCACTCCGGATTGTGAGCGACCGGGTCAAGCGCTCCCCGAAATACGCTCAAATTCGCGCATCCATTTTTTACTCAGGCCTGGCCGAACCTCCAGTGGTTGCCCGTGACCCAGGCGAAGAGGGGAAGTTTCTTCTGCTGGATGGTCATATCAGGCTGGCGGTGTTGCAGGAACTCGGCGAAGAGAAAGTTACCTGTCTAATTGCAACCGATGACGAGGCCTACACCTACAATAAACGCGTCAACCGTCTCGCAATCATTCAGGAACACAAAATGATCCTGAAGGCCGTTGAAAAGGGCGTTTCGGAAGAAGTGCTCGCCAAGGTCTTAAACGTCAATATTGCCAGCATTCGGACAAAGCGCCGCCTGCTCGAAGGCATATGCCAGGAAGTCGTTGACCTTCTGAAAGACAAGCATGTTTCGATAAACGCCTTCGGGGAATTGCGAAAATTGAAACCGCTTCGGCAAATCGAGGCCGCTCAGCTGATGGTCGCAATGAACAAGTACTCCTTCACTTATGCGAAATCCCTTGTTGGCGCGACACCGTCTTCGCAGCTTGTTGACGCTGGTAAGTCTAAGAAGGTCAACGGGTTATCCGAAGAGCAGATTGCTTTGATGGAGCAGGAGTCAGCCAAACTCGATCGAGAGTTTCATTTGTTGGAGGGCACATACGGTGAGGACCACCTCGATCTTGTGATCGCCACAGGCTATGTGAGGCGCTTGATTGAGAACGCTCATGTCGTGCGCCACCTGGCACGCCACTTTCCGGAACTTCTGGCCGAGTTTCAAAAGATTGTTGAAAGCGACGAGGCAGCCAAGCCAACGGCTTTAAGAGAGGTTTGATTATTTAAAGTGGTTTGTCATAGTCACCCTACTTAGGGGTGTGTCTGTGAAACGTGTATCGACAATCGCACTGGTCGCCTTCCTTTTTTCAATGCCCACCGAAGCTCGCAGGCGCGGATGGGGCGGTGGATCTATTCAGGGCTACGACGACGAGAAGCAACTGTTTCTGGTTGTTTTTCTCGCGATTTGCCTCATGGCCGCTTTGGCTGGCTTTCGCAACCTGAGGCGTTCGTCCCGGCAGAACAAATATAAGTATTACTCGACAATCTCTTGCCCCAAGTGTGGCGCTCAAATGCGTCGTCGAACCGCGAAGCGCGGAAAATTCAAGGGGCGGGAGTTTTGGGGGTGCAGCCGATATCCGACTTGCGACGGCATCGTGGAAGGGAACGTTCACACCTTGGTGCCACCAACCAACACGTCCAACAAATCTAAGATCAAAGGTTTTGATGTTTTGCTCGGAATTGCGGTTTTCCTGTTCGTCTCCACCATTCTTTCAGTCTGGTACTTCGGAACGCCCGCCCTCACTGGACTCGTGAAAAATCAGCTCAAGTCCCCGGGAGAACCAATCGTTGGCCGGGCATCGGTAATCGATGGTGACACGATCGAAATCCACGGACAGCACATAC
The DNA here is from genome assembly GCF_001999245.1 of Roseibium algicola. Lineage (NCBI taxonomy): Bacteria > Pseudomonadati > Pseudomonadota > Alphaproteobacteria > Hyphomicrobiales > Stappiaceae > Roseibium > Roseibium algicola. The sequence goes on from NZ_CP019630.1 coordinate 4,090,632, forward strand.
GTTTCAATGGAATTGATGCGCCTGAAACCGATCAGACCTGCCTTCGGAAGAGTGGCGATACATACCTTTGCGGATCTGAAGCGGCGAAGTTTCTAGATGCCTTTCTCGCAAAGTCCAGTCCAACCACTTGCAACTTCGTGGATTGGGATCAGTACGATCGATATGTCGGCGACTGTTATCGCGCGGATGGAGAGAGTGTTGCAGTTGCGCTTGTAACAGCAGGTCACGCGGTCGATTGGCCACGATACAGCAATGGAGCGTACGCCAAGAACCAGGATCAAGCTTGGGCAAATCAGCGAGGTATGTGGCAGGGAATGTTCGAAAACCCTTGGGACTATCGAGCCCGGAAGCGTGTCGAAAAACAAAAACAGACACAAACAAGCCCGTCTTCGTTTAGTGGCCAAGACTCAGGGAATTGCAACATAAAGGGCAACATCAGTGTGGCGACCGGGGAAAAGATCTTCCATGTTCCCGGACAGGAATTTTACAGCCAAACACAGATTAATACGAGCAAGGGTGAACGCTGGTTCTGTTCAGAAGCGGATGCTCGCGCCGCGGGGTGGCGGAGAGCACGGCGATAGTTATCCGCACGGCTACGGATCTATAATTCATTGCCTCGCCCGATAATTGGCGATCATGGTTTTTGTCACATCGCTGCGGTAACAGAGGGGAGAAGCTCCGCCCGGTCTTGAATAAGCACTGCGCCTACCGCAGCTGCTTCCATTGCGCGCTCTATTGTAGGGGCAAGGGCAATTCCCGCTGTAGTACGCAATGGATCGCTTTATCAATATCTCGGCTATTTGCGCATCTGAAAGGCCTGGTCGAGGATTGGATGCAAGGGGAGCTGCATCTTGATTTTTCGCGGCCTTCGCCGTCCCAAGTTTAGGAGTTAAGTAAGTCGCAAAAACCCAGCCTTGATAGCGATCGTCTTTGAGCAGCGCCCAACTCCCATCCCGATCGACCACCTGAACCTTTTCGTTGTTTTTGAGCGTCCAGATGACCTTGTGAGTCTTCGAGGGACCGTCGCGCACATTGAGGCGAGTTGCGTCCACATACATGGTTTCAGGTGCAAACGTCGGTTTCGGTTGGCGAAGGAATGCATTCGTTTGGGTAGGCGAATTTGGCTTTGCGACCTTTTCTGCTATCGGGGGAGAAGGTGCAGGCGCTTTGGCAGGTGGAGCGCTTTTCTTTGCCGGCTCTTCGGGAGTTGTTTTTTGGATGGCTGCGACTTCACGTTTGCCCGACTTTTGCGGAACGGTTTCATCTGCAAACACAAAGACAAGTATTCCCGCCAAGAGACCGCCAAGGGATGATTTGAGAACAGTTTTTGCTGCCGTCCGCCGTCGCGGGAGAAACAGCAAAAGCACGCCAGCTACAATTCCCAAAAGCGATATCAGGACCGCCAGCGCCGCCAATGAAGCGATTCCACCCGACGCGCCCGCACCAAGAAAAAACGATGCGCCGGACAACATGAAAGCCCAGCGTGCGTTAGGGCGCCAGTTGCGGACACAGAGCATCACAACGCCGGCACACAAAGACACCAAAAATGTGAGCGCCAATGGACCGGCAAACAGTTCCATGAAGATCCTCCACTAACAGGCAAACAGCTTAACCTGAGAGTGTCGGAATTCAACTTTTGCGATATGTAGTGGCGTGAACAACTCGACATTCACTGCCCCTTATGGAACATCGAGGTCGGATGTTCGCTGCCAACGTGTTCAGCTTCAAAGCCAACAGCCCGCTGTCGACTTCATACCCCTTACTTTAGCAAGTGGGTAGAATGATTATCTCAGTCAAAGTCCGAACCGAAAGTTCCAGAAGGCACGTTATGCGAATCCGCGACGGGGAGCTTCGTTTCAGGTCAACCCGGATGGGGAAGGAGTGCCGCCGCGATTCTTACTTGGCGGTATTCGAACCAATGACCGCTTTGCGCCCTCGTCGCCGCCATTGAGGCCGCTCTCGCGATTTTCCGAATGCTGCCAGTCCGTTGAGTGTCGGCTTCGGTGAATCTGTCTGGTAATGTCCGGATGTAGGTCGCGGCATGATGCGGCCCTTTCTATGATCGTCTCATAATTGGGCTTGAGGCCTGAACGATGGCGAAAAGCGCCCGCCTGAGGTTCAAGACGTTTTCCATCGACAACGAGTCTGCTTTAGTAGCCGTTACGCTAACATTAGAATTGCACACTAACACCATCAATGTTAGCGTGCGTATCCATGTTAGAAAGAGACATTAGCAACCACGATGTTCAGTTTCCCGAAGCGTTGGAACGCTACCTGGGAGCGCTCCTTCATGAGCGTATCGATGTCCGCCCATTCGAAGCCACGCGCAGCTTACCGGCCTTTATCGGACGCACCTACACCCTCTACGAAACCCGGGTTCTTGGACGGCAATGCGTCATCGTTGCCAAGCTCGACGGCACAGGCACTCCAGCCGATATCGCCAAACATATCGACATAGTCCGCAACGCCACTCATGCTACGGTAGCGTTCGCCACCATGACCATCAGTGCGCACAACCGGTCACGCCTCATCGGTCAAGGTGTTCCATTTATCGTTCCCGGCAACCAGCTCTATATACCAGATCTGGCGATCGATCTGCGCGAGCACTTCCGGGCGCCGCGCCTCCGAAAGTTGGACGGCCTGTCCCCCGCCGCCCAAACCGTCCTTTTTCATCATATCCTGCACCTCGACAGGCATGTGACAACGCCATCCCTATTGGCCGAACGCTTGCATTACTCGGCAATGTCGATCGGTCGAGCGTTCGACGATCTGGTTGCCACCGGTCTCGCTGAAACCGTCAGGCACGGGAAAGAAAGGCGTATTCACTTCAAGGCAGAAGGGCGACACCTCCTGGAGGAAGCAACACCACATCTCCGCAGTCCGGTTCGTTCCATGAAATTCGTGCGTGGGAGCGCCTCCAGCGCGCACCTGAAGTTGGCCGGGGAAACGGCGCTATCCCACCTCACGGAGCTGGCTAGCCCCCGTATCGACACTTATGCCGTCGCCGCCAGCGACTGGAAAGCGATTTCGCAAGCGACGGACCTGACCGAAACCGACCGCGACGAAGCCAACTGCATCATCGAGACATGGTCCTACGATCCGGCCGCCTTGTCCGACACAAATACCGTGGACGTCCTGTCCTTGTACGCACAATTCCGGGATCATCGCGATGAGCGTGTCGCCATGGCCGCGGATCGACTTTTGGAGAACCTGCCTTGGTAGCTGGCATCAATAAATTTCAGAAGTACTTCGCTGGCCATGAGGACCACTACGCCATCATCGGCGGCGCGGCCTGTGACCTCCTGTTCGATGAAGCCGGTCTCGATTTCAGGGCCACCAAGGACATCGACATGGTGCTCTGTGTTGAGGTGGTCGATGCCGCCTTCGGCACCGCTTTCAAAGCGTTTCTGGACGCGGGTGGCTATCAGGCACGCGAACGCAGCACCGGCGAAAAGGAATTCTACCGCTTTCACAAGCCGTCGGACCAGAGCTTCCCCTTCATGATCGAGCTGTTTTCCCGTAAGCCGGGCACCCTCGATCTTCCGGAAAGTGCAGAACTCACCCCCATCCCGGTTGAGGAAGACATCGTCAGCCTGTCGGCCATTCTGCTCGACGACGGATACTATGAAGCGTTGCAGTCAGCGAAGCGGAAGATCGAGGGCGTAACCGTCATCGATGAAACACTTCTCATCCCCTTTAAAGCGCGGGCGTTCCTCGATCTATCCGCGCGCGCCGAGTCCGGAGAAAGGATCGACAGCAAAAATATCAAGAAGCACCGCAATGATGTACTTCGCCTGACCCAGCTTCTGCCCGGTGATGCATCGATCACCTTGCCCGATCAAATTCGCGAGGACATACGACGCTTCCTTGATCTGGCTGAAGCCGACGAAACGCTCGACCCCAAAGCGCTCAACGTGCCGTTTACGCGCGGTGAGGCGATTGCACTTCTCAGGTCAGCCTACAAGCTGGCCGATGCATGAGCCGGACCTTCATCTACAGCTTTACTCCGCCATCGCTGGACCCAGCCCCCGGCGCGACCATCGAGTTGGACGTATCCGAGATCGAGGATGCCGGCATTCGGGAGGTGCTTCAGACGCCGGGCGCCGCTTACGGCGCATGGTCGATCCTCGTTTCCATGAGACACCGCGCAGCTAGCCGCGAGGGCGCTCGGTTCACATTCGACCTAGATAAGCGCCGCTTGGAGATCGCCTTCGGACGAAAGAGCGCACTCGAACTCGTTGATGCTGCGCAGCAGTTCCAGCTCGGCGTCGGTCGTTCAAGCCCCATGCTGGCCGCCCCGTCGCGCAGCAGTCGAAGCGCTGACGATGAAGCATAGCGAGCGCCCATGACGCAAGACATCACCACGCAAGAGGCGATCAAACGACTGGAGCAGCATTTCGGGTCTCGCGAGGGGATGCTGACCCATAACCTCACGATGCTGTCGTCCTCAGGCCAGCCTGCCGACATCACGTTCTATAGGCGAAAGCCGTTGATTAACGTCCAGATTAGCACGAAGATCGCTGCGGCACGGCTTTATGGGCTTGAAGACCAGCTTCCGAAGATACTGAAATGCATACCGTTCTCGAATGGTGTGGTCGCCAGTCTTGCCGAGATTTGGACTGTCAATCCTATGCCCATAGGGGGATTCACCGACGAAGAACTGGCGGCGGTGGACCTCGCCGAAGGCGAGGAACGGCACGGCCCGAATGGGGAGACGCTGCGGAAAATGATCCGCAAGACCTACCAGTGCAAAAGCCGCAAAGAGACTGATTTCTATCTGCGGCGGTGGATCGCGTCTTAGTGGCACTTGCTGCGGGAGCTACCGCGCCGGGCCGCCGAGTTTAGGCGGCATCTGCCATTGTGGTGGCGGCGGGTTCTCCCGCAAATGAGCGATCAGCGCCCGCTGATTTCGAAGTTCCCACTGCCCTTTGGGGTCCAAGCCGCCTTCGTAAGGCTCCAGGCGTGCCATCTCGGTGTCAGCAGCATTGAGCGCCCCGCAATAGGCGAGGACGACGGCGTATTGGCTGCGTACGGGAATGATCCGCCCTGCGAGCTTCAGTCCCGTAATCGTCGGCATGAGGTTGCGCTCGATGACGTCGCGCGCGCCGATGTAGTCGTTGCGGCCAATGAAGTCATCGACCAGCTCCTGGCCAACGCGGACGAACGAATCCAACGACTGGGCCATCGAGTAGAACTTCATCGCGTGTATCGGAGCGAGACCTGGATTGCCTCCGCTCGCCTTGAGCGCCTTCGACTGGAGATCGAGCGCATCGGCGAGGTGTTTCAGGTCGTCGGGGTGGTTCTGGTCGCTTTTCAAGAGCGGCCAGATCTTGTCCGGGTTGTTGCCCATCACGTCGGCCAGCCTGAGGCCAAGCTCATCGTAATAGTCGACTATGAGATCGAGCGTGCCGGCGATGCATTCGTCCATCATGCCGAGTTCGAACAGCGCGTGCGCGTAATTGTATTTCGCCACGCGAAGGTGCTGAGGCGTCTGCGGGAGGACCCGGCTCAGTTCATCCATGGTCTTCTTGACCGTCGTGACGTCCTTCTCGCGCGCGGCAAATACCATGCGCTTCATTCCAACGGCCAAGCGTTCGGTCAGGCCGAGGTTGTTCTCCCGGACAAGCGCATCCATCCGGTCGAGCTTATTGCCGATATCGGCGTCGTCGCCGTCCTTGAAATGCGCGAAGACGAGACCATCCAGGGCCCAGAACCGATCCTCTGGAGCGATCGTCTCCGATGCGGAGGCTTCGACCAGGAAACCGGAAATCTCCTCCATATAGCCGAGTTCATGGAATAGTTCGTCAGTGGCCATCTGCACGAGAGGTTTCACGTTTCCAAGCGCCACGAACATCCGCAGCAGCAAGAAGACCCGCTGACGATCATGGTCCTGCGGTAGCGCGGTCATCAGCATGTCGCGAATTGCCTCTTGAGCGGCTTTCAGGGCGCCGGCGCCGCAATCGTCGAGGAAGGCGCGACCGAGCGGGCGGATTGCGTCGTGAACCTTGAAGCGATCGACACCGAAAATCTGGATCGAGCCAGTCGTACGAAGACGCCGGAAAGCGGCAGCCGCTGCGACTGGCTCAACGCCGAAGGTCCGCGTGAGAATAGAGGTGGCCTCTGTCAGTGACAGTGGGACATCGCTGAGGCTGAGCGCGGCTACCGCGCGGCGCTCGTTGTCGTTAAAGGTCTCGAAGACGTCGGCGAGGATGAGTTCCTGCACAGTTTCGACAACGTGTGTCCGCTGCTCCAGAGCTGTGCAGAGGCGATCGATGTCGCCCTTGTACGATCCCGCTGCAATTTTCAGGGCGTTCTGGACGTAGAGCGGAAGGCCGGCGGTCAGCTTCAGCAAACGATCGTAATCCGCATAGTCTCCGCGACACCCAAGTGATGCGCCCTCTGCGGCAGCGGTATCGTTCGACCATCCAAGAAGGTGCTCAGCCGCGATGCCAAGGGTTGCTTCGAGGCGGGACGTCGAAGCCGTCGGTTGCGCGAGGAACAGGAAGCGCAGCTGGGGCGATGCGCCGACAAGCGACACGAGATCGGTGGCAGGAACGCGGTGTGCATTGTCCAGCACGACGGTCGCCGTGAGACCATCCTCGGCGAGGTGACGACCGGTCGCGACGAGGATCTCCGCCCCGCTCGCGCCGGGCAGAAGAATCTCCCCCAGCTTCGCGCCGCGCGATCCGAATATGCGGGCGGCAAGCTCGCGCGCAACCGCGTTCGCCAAGGCGGGCCCGGATATGTCTGCAACGTCGTAGTACGCAAGCCGGTCGGTGGCGTGGAGGGCCGTCTGCGAGACCCAGGAGGTCTTGCCCGCGCCTGAGAAGCCGATGACCAGGCGCACTCGTTGCTCGCTGAAGAGAGGCGGCTCATTGTCCTGTGGCCGGTATCGCAGTGGCGGCGCCGGGAAGTCCTGGAGCTGGATGACAAGCTGTTCGAAAAGGGTTGGAAGAGCGTCGACGGCAAAGGTGTGGGTAGCTTCGGGCTCGATGCCAGCCGAGGCGGCCAGGATGCGCCCAGCAAGCTTCCAGACCAGCGTTTCGGGAGCGAGAATGGCGAATGGTAGTGTTTCCGCCGCGGTACGACAGGCTTGGAAGCCGTCAACGATGGAGGCCCATGGTTCTGGGAGTGAAGCGTCCATCGACGTGCACCCCGGGTACATCAGGGCGACGTCAACGGGCCAAGTCTGGCTGCTGATACGCTTCGAAAGATCCGGCCCGGGTGTCGAATTCGAGATGATGACGAATTGGCAGGCACCACTTCGGCGACCGGCGGTGTGCTCTGCCCGAATTTGGTCAAACCTAGCGAGAGCGTCAGCGATGTCGCTGAAGATGAGTTGTGATCTGCGGGTTTTGACTTGGCCGTAGATTCGCTTTTCAGTGAAAACGAGTTCGATGTCCTCGTCGTTTTCGACAATGACATGGGTGACCCCCGACTTTGCTGCCCGAAATAGACACGCTGCCGCGTAGAGGTGCTGGTAGAGGAAGCCTCGATGAACGGCCTCGATCCGGGCAAGCTGGCGGGCGTCTAGATTAAAACTCTCCATGCGACGTTTCTATCTTGCGGAATATGAACGGTGCCGCGCCGCCAACAACACGGATTTCGGCAGCGTAGTTGAGATAAACGTAGTGAATCAAGTCCGGGACAAGCGATCATCTCCCCAGGGCCGATCACAGCGTTGAGTTAGTTTTAGAGAGACTACAGATCTTGCACTGCGTTCCTCTCCAAGAGTTCGACCGCTATTAAACCAAACTGGTGGAGTTCTGGGGTCCCAGCTCACGTGAGCAGCACGCTGGGGTCAGAGCTTACATGAATAGCCGATAGGGATACACGTTTCGCGGCAGGTCCGGAACATTTGCGATCGTACGTGCCAGTCTTTGTGAGTAGCGGATGCTTACCGGGACGGGGTCATAGAGGGCGTCATTGTTCCAATCCATCTTCGTCAGTGCCAACGCCTCGTGAGCGGTCAGTTCGAGCGGGCCTCTGCCAGCATGACGGATTAATTCCAGCGGTCGCGGGATGCTCTTCTTACCTTGATAATAATCGCCCTTGGTTGAGACATCTGGCGCATTTCCGGCGACCCAGACCAGTGCGGAATTCCCAGACCTAACCACCATCGTTCCTCTCGGCACCGGATACCCTGATGGCTTGGTCGGGGGGCTACGCATACCTGACTCAATCAGCCAGACGCCGCGCCAGCAGGATGCCGAACTGACCTCTACGCACTCAATTTCAGGAACGCCCGTCAACGCATCGAACGCCCCTTCGATCTCGCCGTCCTTGAAGGCTGTGGTTTTGTGAATGACCAGCCTTTTTGGCAGATTACCGCCGTTGCGCCCTTGGTAGAGTTCCAAACTGCGGGCCAGAACGGCGCGCATGTCATCGCGGCTTAAGAACGGGTTCCTACGCGCCTCGGCAAGGTCAGTAACAGGATCCTGGGCTTCGAAGGCCACGAATTGCATGCCGCCGCCATCCATGTCGAACACTTGCGAGCAGCACGTTACATAATGCGCATCCCGTTGGTCGCCACGCAGCGCATAGGCCAGTCCGATATACGCCGTGTCGGTCGGAACGCCCTTTAGTGGCGCAAGTTTCCACGGTGTGCCGGCGGCCTTCACGTAGAGGGCTGTCGCAAGTCGCCATGCGAGCGAGGCCTTGTGTGTGAAAGTAAAAACGCGGTCGTTCAGGACCTGGGTTGGGATGTTGAATCTGGCACCAAGCGCTTTGAGCGCGTCATGGGCGTCAAAGAATTTGCTGCGCGTGGCCGGACTCCAGCTGTCGGGAAAATGTACCAGCACGACGTCGAATTCGTTTCGCACCAGTTCCAGCTGCCGGAATGCTGCCTCCATCGCGAGGAAGAGTCTGGCTTGCGGATTACCAGCTCCAGCCAATTCTTGGATATTCTCAGGCCACTTGATGTGGGCTTCGCGTGGTGCCGACACGAGATCCACGTGGAAGAGCTGCTCGAAGCCCGGATATTGTGGGACATACTCGGACCTGTCAGAAGGGCGGTGCGCACTGCGCAGCGACAGCATCAACTCACCGCGCCGTTTGAAGGCGCTTCCCGGACCTACGGTTGCGATCCTAATACTCGAGGTAAAGCCGCCGAACGACCCTTTCGAATAGGGGCCGAAATTCGCAAGCCCCCTAAGCGGATGGACATCGACTTGCGTCGCTTCCGAGGGTGAGAAGGACAAAGCCGGTTCGTCCAGCAGTGTGAACGGCGGTAGTTTTGTCAAAAGCGCAGGACTGCTCATCACGTGGTCCTATCGAAATAGACATGATGATGGCCTGGGCGGCTCCAGCCGGTGATCTGGGATACTTTAAATACAGCATCAATCCCGGTGCCCTCTTTTAGTCCGACAGCCCGCGCGGTCCCGCCGTCGGTGTCGGTTAGAAGCTGTGCCCAGGCCGCGACGATTCTGGCCCAGTTTCGATTGTAACGTTGGGCCCAACGTTCTCGGCGCCAGTCGCCGGCCGGATCCCCACCCCGGTTAATTCGAGCAGCCATCGGTTCCCCGTTGGCGATTTCCGATTTTTCGGGATCTCCTTCCTTTGTTATTTCTGGACGCGGGATATGCACAAATGTGTAAGGTTCGTAACCGCACCACCAGCGCCCGTCGATCAGGTCAAGCTTTAGGAGCAGGCCTTCCTGAAAGGGGAGCCCGAGGCCGGGAATGGTGCCGGTAAGATCGCTATTATAAGCGCTCCGAAGTTTTGATAAAAACTGCGCGTCCTGGCGTGTTTTTTCCGGATCATCACCTTCACTTGGCGAGGCAATGACTACGGAATGTCCAGAGCGTTTAAATCGCGGTATGAGCGGAAGTCGCCGCGCGAGGCCTCTGACTAAGGCGTCATAGATAAGACCCTTTGCCCAACTGTCTTTGGCCGGATCCAGTTCGATCTCACCATTGGGTGTCGCACCGAACGGTGCAAGCGCATCGACTATCTCCCGATCCCTGCCAAACACGGCGAGCTCTCGTCCAAGCACCGCAACCGTCGCCTTGACCCCTTTCTCCTTCAATAGCTCCCGCACAACGGAAGAGGTTGTGCTTTGCGCGAGTTTTATCCGCCGGGCAGCACTTGGAATTCCTTCGATATGAAGACAGGAATAGCGCAGGATAGGGAACGCGCGAGCCTCGGCAGTAGGCAGCTGGACCGGCACTAAGCGTGGTGCAGGGCGCCCGGCCATCACCTGATCATAGAGCGGTTGGGGCAGGTCGCTCGTTTTGGAGATGTCGGCGCTCAGCTCGTCGAATGTCGCACATTCAACGACAGCCACGTCAACGCCGGCGAGCTGGGCCCGTTTCAGGAATTCGGATACAGAGGGCAGCAAGCGGGAGGCCGACGAGGTAAGCCAGTAAAGTCCATTCGGGAAAGGCGAAGGTTCATCGAGAACAGCGGTCAACGCTTCCATGATCGAGGCGTCGCGACCGCTATAGCCAACAAAGACCATTCCGAAACGCTTGCCGGCTTCCACCAAGACATGGCGCATTCGGATGTCCTGCTCCTCCAGCTCCGATCCCGTATTCTTGATCGAGATCGACTGATAATCGCCGTGAAGCTTGGCGATCATCGGCCAGTCCGATTCATTGAGGCAGCGCATTGCCCGATCGGCGGAGTCGATCGCTGCCACTGTCGGACGTTTCTGATCGACGACAGGCAGGATTGCGTTTGCGGAAAGTGCTGCCTCTTCAATCAGCGGATCGAAGTTCGTCGTGAAAACGCAATCTACCTTGCCGGCCGCCATCAAGCTTCCCAGCACCTTGTGCCCGAAACAGGGCGTACCCTTAGAGATCGCGTCGGCTATATATTGCCGTCGATGCCGGGGCTGCGGGTATACCGCTTCGAAGGCCGCAGCATATTCCGTGGGATCACCTTCAGGAGGCAGGAGTGACGTTTGTCGGAAGAAACTGTCAATCCTGTCGATCCAGATAGGATCGGCCGTATCGATCTCCCGCTTCGACAGGTTGGTCTCGCGGCAAAAGATCTGTGCCTTGAAATCCCGGATCATAGCATAGCCGGTTGGAATGCCAGAGGCCGCCGATGCACCCGCTCCAAGGAACCATGCCACAAGGTTTGGCCTAAGATCGAAGGCGGTTGCGAATTGAGAGGCGGTTATTGTCGGGACTGGGTTGATGATTATGTTCCTTCAACCGATGCAGGAGAAGAATAGTATTGGGGGTTGCAAAGCTCTGTAAAGTCAATCTGGCCGTTTCACACAGGAACCATCTTCGGAGCGGACATCGGAACCGGTCGAATTCATTGGATAAAGAAAACCCGCCCGATCGTCTCCGATGGGTGGGATTTTGTGTTTCAAGGCTATTTGAGCCGCTTATTGGCCTAAATTGGCCATCCTATGCGACTCGGGACAACAACAACTTCTTTGCTCGTCTTCAGTTTCCAGCTCGTGAGACCACAGGTTTCGCATTTCTCGCGTTTACCGTTTCGCACTAAACTCCAAGTTTTCCTCAAGTTGACAAAAAAACTTTGGGCTCTTCGGCACGGTCGCAACGGGCCAGTCTCAAGTCGTGCGACCGGGTTCGGGCTTCCATCGAAATCCAACGCGAACGATCCCATGGTCGTTGGTTCCGCTTTCCTTGTGGTCGTCGTAGTTCAGGTGGTCATTCTGCACCAGCATCTCGTCGAACGCCCACAATCGCTTCTTGGAGTTGTCATAAAATTCCTGACTGAACAATATGTGGTCCAGGCTCTCACGTTGTCCCTTGAAAACATGGGTGTAATAGACATCACGCGTCGAGCGGTATTCCTGCATGGTTTGTGCTGTGTACAGCGCGTTGTCGCCGCCGCCAGTCGAGAGCGGGGACAGATAAGTAGGCTGTTCGGACAATACGTTAAGCGTATTGCTTTCCTTGCCATCGTTCATATCTCCGATCAGCACCACCGGCGTGTCGGTATCTTTCGTCAGGTTGGTCACAATCATTCGAAGTGCTGCGGCCTCAGCGGTCCGTCGAACTGTTGAAATTGCGTAGCCAAGAGCATTTACATGAGGGCCATGAATGTCTTGTTTGTACCAACTCCTCTCACGCCAGATCTGTGCAGGACGACGGGACTTAAAGTGACAAATAAACACGTGAATGACCGGTGTTCGAGGGTCAGGTTGGACTTGTAGGTGCATGACCGGACGTGAAAAACCGTCGAGCGAAACGGAAATGTCAGGCTGCTGTGGGTCATCACCAGTCGATTGCAATACGAAATCTTTAGGAAAAGTGTCGATCCACTCAGGACTGTCCACCAGCATTTCCTTGCGCACCGCGGCGGCGCAAATAATCTTGTCGTTGTTATGATCGTTCGGGACAAGCAGAGTGTGCGTGTCAGCTATCGCCGATTGATCCATCGCACGCTGCAGTGCTTCTTTCGCCCAAAGTTCCTGAAACCCGATGACGTCTGCGTCGAGCCGGGTCAATGCACGAGCGGTGTAGTCAACCTTCTTGTCGAATACTTCCTGAGCCCAGCCGTCGGTATCCCCGTAAATGGCCTCTCCAGGAAGATGGAGATTGAGTAAATTGAAACTGGCAAATGAAATATCGCGCGCGTTCATTTCGTAACCCTTCAAGACAATTTGTCTAACAAGGTATCTCATCTTGTGGTTGTTGTTTGTGACAATCACGTCACTGATGCCTGCAGGCGCTGCCGATACGGCACGCGCTGAGGTTACTTGCATGCCGGTTTCGATTTGACTGTACCTGGTACTCATTGAACGAGGTTTTGCAAACCACCTTAGCTGGTCCGGTTTCTTTTAAATCGCTCTGTTTCGTAGATCCGAGGATTTGGTTCCGGGCAAACGGCCGCCGGCCATCGGCCGTCGAAATTCATATTGAGCTTTTCCCTGCCGGTGAGGGGCGGTCAGCCCTTTTAGCCCCGAGCGGTCGCGCCGCAACCGTTTCGGTTTTCAGTCCGTCCAGGTTTCCATTCTTCTCCTACCGAACCCATTGCACCGCGCCCTTGAAGCTCGGGGCTGACGGGCCTCTTCGCCGCCCCTCACCTTGGGGGAAAAGCGGCGGGATAGAGGGTAAGGAAATGACAGAGAACACCCAACGGGCACAGAAACCAGCGGAAGGGCAGGAACCTCGCATCTATGTGGCGTGCCTGGCTGCCTACAACAACGGCTGCCTTCACGGGCAATGGATACGCGCCGAACAGGAAACGGAAGACATTCAGGCGGAAATTTCCGAGATGCTCAAAGGCTCCCCGATCCTTGATGCCGAGGAATGGGCCATTCACGATTACGAAGGCTTTGAAGGGGCCGAAATCTCCGAATACGCGAGCATCAAAAGCGTAGCAGAACTTGCTGCCTTCGTATGTGAACACGGATCTCTCGGCGGCAAGCTGCTTCAGCATTTTTGCGGCGACATCGAGCAAGCAGAAGGCGCATTTGAAAACTATGCGGGCCTTTATAGCTCGCTCGCGGATTACGCTCAGGCCCTCATCGAAGAAACGATCGAGATCCCCGAACGACTCGCCAACTACATAGATTACGAGGCGATCGCCCGTGACATGGAACTCGGCGGCGAAGTCTTCACCATCGAACTGAGCTTCGAAAAAGTCCACGTTTTCTGGGTCCGGTAAGCCCCAAACACCTCGTTCATAACCTGCCGGTCTTCGGTCCGGGTTGAGCATGACCGGGCCGGTCATGCCAGCAATTCACGCCTCACATTCCGGTGGGCGCACCGGCAGATTTCAAGGAGCCATTTCCAATGGAACTCGCACATATTCCTCTCGATCAGTTGAAAATTTCACCGCTCAATATGCGTCATGCGCGCAAAGCCCCGGATATCTCCGATATCCTTCCCTCAATTCGCGCAAGAGGCGTCCAGCAACCGCTGCTCGTTCGCAAAAACGGCAGCGGATACGAGATCGTTGCCGGACGGCGGCGGTTCTACTGCCTCAAGAAGATCGAAAAGGAGGGCGGTGAGATCGAGCCGGTCCCCTGCGCCGTCATGAGCGAAAAAGATGATGCCGCAGCGCTCGAGGCTTCCCTGATCGAAAACGTCGCTCGCCTCGCACCCGATGAAATGACACGCTTTGAAACCTTTGCGCGACTGGCCGCAGAAGGCCGTAGCGTCGAAGAGATCGCATCAACTTTTGGCGTGACGGCGATCATGGTCAAACGCTCGCTTGCCCTCGGTAATCTTTTGCCCGAGATCCGGGACGCCTACCGGCAAGAAGACATCGACCCCGAAACCATCAGGCACCTGACCCTGGCAACGAAAGGTCAGCAAGCCGACTGGCTCAAACTGTTTCAAAATCCGGAGGAGCGCGCACCGCGTGGCCGACACCTCAAACAATGGCTCTTCGGCGGTGAGATCAAACTGGAAGCCGCGCTTTTTCCGCTTGATGCCTATCAGGGGGAGATTGTCGCGGATCTCTTCGCAGAGACCGGGTATTTCGTCGATGGTGACCTGTTCTGGCAGCTCCAGAACAAGGCTATCGCCGAACGGTGCGACGCCCTTAGAGAAGAAGGCTGGCAGGATGTCGTCGTGCTCGATCCCGGCGCATATTTTCCGCAATGGGAGCACGCGAAAACAGGAAAAGAAGACGGTGGCCGGGTCTATGTTGAAACAAAATTGAACGGTGAAATCACTTTCCACGAAGGCTACCTGACACGCAAAGAACACGACCGGCGCATGAAAGTTCGCGTTGGAGAAGGCGGCGAAGCTGTCGATGACCGTCCGGTCCGCCCTGAACTTACAGCCGCCGCGCAAAACTACATCGAACTTCACCGGCATGCGGCTGTTCGTGGTGCTCTGCTGAAAGAGCCGCAGTTGGCATTGCGCGTGATGGTCGCTCATGCGATCCGCGGATCGGATCTTTGGCAGGTCCGGCCCGAGCCGCAAATAGCCGACCGCGAAACAACCGCTGAAAGCATCGCAAATTCGAAGGCCCAGGTTGCCTTCGAAGCCGAACGCGCAGAGATCCTGAAACTCCTCGATCTTGCCGAAGACTGTCCCTCCCTGACGCGCCCCTTCGGCCTCGATGTGCGGGTCGGAACGCTACTGGCAAAACTCATCACACTCACCGACGCCGAAGTCGGGCGATTGCTCACCTTCGTCATGGCGGAAACCTTGAGCGCCGGAACTAGCCTGATCGAGCAGATCGGCAATCATTTGAGTGTCGATCTCAGTGACCTCTGGGAGCCGGAAGATGCCTTCTTCGACCTTCTTCGCGACAAGGCAGCGATCAATGAAATTCTGGCCGAGACCGGAGGAAAGGGCCTTGCGAACGCCAATATCAGCGCAACGGCAAAAGACCAGAAGCAGGCGATCCGGGACAGTCTGAAGGGAGCGGAAGACAAACAAGACGCGAAATGGCTGCCGCGCTATCTGAAGTTCCCATTTGCTGCCTACACCAAATCCGGGGCTGCCCGGCTCGGCGAAATGGCTGATCGAGCCCAAAAGCTTTCCGGCTGAAGACCGGAAGGCGGGGGCGAACCTTTCACCCTGGAATGAAGGTTCGCACCCCGCCGTACGGATTTTTCGAACGTCCAAACAAAGCCCCGCGCCGAACCGGCGCGAGCTGTGTGTTATGGCCGGATCACGCGTACTGACATGAGAAAATCCAACGTTTCAGTCGCGCTGCTCGGCCGTTGTTGCAGGCGATGGTGTTTGGCAACGGATGCATTCAACGTGGCTCAATTGCGAATTTACCACGGTCTTGGCTTGCCCGGATCCGGTTGCTGCCAATTGGCGGGAAACGGATTCTCCCGTTTTGCTTGGCCATTCTCCCAGCCGGCAAAGTTGGAGCGTTTGCTCGTTCTTTGGGCTCAAATCGAGCGCTGCGCTGCATTCGAATTCCTTTCCGTTCTGCCCGTGCCCGCGTCCCGTATCTGACCATTTCCACCCCTAGTTGGCCTCGTCGCTTCAAGGCCTCTCCCCTGCGGCTTTGCTAGTTGGACCTATGGCGAACGGCGCCTGGGCGAAACTGCCGCTCCGCGGTTTTTTCCCCGTCCGCTTGTCCAGGCGGACTTCCTCGCGCATGGGGCTTGCGCCCCCAAAAAACCGCTGCGCGGCAGTCCTCCGCTTGGCGCTTCGGCCCTGAAGGGTTCCCCCAGTCACCGCCCGCCATTTCTGGTCCCGCGTCAGCCGAGGGGAGAGGCCCCGAAGCGGCAAACACAAGGAGATGAAGAAAATGGCACAGGCACTCGGATTTGTGACGAAGACGGAAAACGGCGCTTTCGAAGGCACCCTCTCCATGATGAGCCTCAAAAAACGCATCAGCATCAAGCCCAACGAGGCCAAGGAAAGTGATGGCCAGCCCGACTTCCGGGTCTTCACCGAAGACCGCATCGAAATCGGTGGCGGCTGGAACCGGACCGGAAAAGTCAGTGGGAAATCCTACATCTCCCTGACCTTCGCAGCCCCTGAATTCGGGCCGCACCGGATCTTCGCCAACCTCGGCAGGGCTGCTGGCGAGACAAACGAAAACGTCATGGCAATCCTCTGGAATCCGGCCTGACAGAAATAAGAAAGCCTCCGCACTGAGCGGTGCGGGGGCGCTTTCTTACAACCGGTATCCGAATTCGGGCGAAAGGCGTAACTGAAATGCTCCGGCGAAAACCGGCTTGAAGGTTTTCGCCGCTGCTCAAATAGACAGTCTTCGCCGATCTTGGCAGCTATCGGCGCTGCTTTCTCACCTACGGCAAGACCATCCTCGGCACCGCAGCTCCGAAATCCAACCATTGGAGTTGCCATGACCGACACACAATTGGAAGACGACGGCCCGTTCCTCACAACGAAGGAAGCAGCCCGGTTTTTAAAGCTGAGACCCAACACGCTGGAGAAAATGCGTGTCAATGGCGGCGGTCCCATCTACCGCAAACACGGCCGTCACGTGCGCTATCACATCGACGATCTCAACGACTGGTCGAACCTCAGAAAGAAGGATTCGACCGCCGATGTCTGATCGACTTTTTACGACAGTTGAGCTCGTGTTCTATCCCGAGTTCCGCAACGACCGCTTGCGTTTCGGCAGGCCCGTCGGGCGCGTGGATTTGGATCGAAGACGCGCGCTCGCCGTCTTCGATCCCGGCGAGATGTTCGGCTATGTCCGCTGGTACGCCAACGAATATGGAACGCAGTCCTGGAGCTTTCTGGTCGCGCAGACCCTTGGTCAGTTGGACCGGCAAGGTGTCGCGCTTACCCGTGTTGATGGCATCAAACCAGGAGCCGGGATCCTGCTTCATTTGGACGGTGCGGCGCGTGTAAGGCAACTCTTCAAGCTGCTGGACGCGCTCGAAGCGCGCGGTTTCGAGGCGGAAGATATCTCTCCTTCCTATTACCGGCATCTTCACAACCGTATTCTCACGCGCAGCGAAATCCGGCCCTATTCAAACACCCAGCACAGAGCCGTTCAAACGGCAAGGCTGGTGCTGGAATGAGAACCCGGACCCTCATTGCGACCGTTGTTTCTGTGCTTGCCCTGGCCGCTTCCGGCGCGCATTGGCTGCCGCTCAAGCTTGTCTATAACGGTTCTGCAAGCGCTCCGGCCGGTTATTATTGGGTCGATCAATTACCCGCGAAACCCGGCGACCACGTGCTGATCGAGCCGCCGGACGCAATTCGAAAGCTTATTGAAGATCGGCTCTATCTTCCGCGTGGTGTCCCCTTGATCAAGGAAATTGCCGCGTCCAATGGCGACACCGTTTGCCGTCTTGATCGCGATGTTCTGATCAACGGAATGACCGTCGCACATGCCCGGGCGACGGACAAAAAGGGGCGGCCATTGCCGAATTGGAAGGGGTGCCACTTGCTCGCAGAGAACCAGATTTTCCTGCTGCAACAGCATCCGGATTCTTTCGACAGCCGGTATTTCGGGATCGTCGAAAGGTCCCGGATACTCGGCAGGGCGACGCGGCTCAGTGTCTTGAGCCGGAAATGACAGGTAAGGCCGTCCAGAGAATATGTGGCCCAGAGCGGCTGAAATGGACTGAGGCGGCGGAAGGCAAGATAAAAGGGGAGCGTGCAAGCTCCCCGGAACTTCAGTCTGCACATGGGGTTTCACCTGCACCCAGCGGCAAACCTCTGGTGCAGGTGAAACAGGTCAAGCTTCTGAAATCTCAAAAGAAGACCAGGTGCAAGTTAGCAGATTGTCTTGATCCGACCCAAACGGATGTGAGCTGCAACAAGATATGAGCAGAGACAAGGACGATGTCTTCAGGCCGAAACCGGGCCGAATTCGGAGCCTGGGCGGCACGAAGTCGAAGAGCTATCTCAACCGGGTGCTCCACCAGATGTCCGCCGAGCGAGCGAGCGGTGCAAGCCCCAAGCTGTCCACGAGGTTCACCGGCCGCCGGATCGGACGCGGCAACGATTGGCTGAACCGGCACCGCGCAGGTCACCGGTTCGCTCCCGCCACCAGGCGTGTCGTCATTAAATCCCGCATCGTCAAATTGGCGGGAAGGAGCGGGAGAGGCGGGCTTGGCGCGGCGCGGGCCCACCTCCGCTACCTGCAGAGGGATGGTGTTTCCAGGGAGCAAGAACCCGGCCGGCTCTACGATGCGAACAGCAATGAGGCGGACGGCCGCGCCTTCCTGAAACGCAGCGAGGACGACCGGCACCAGTTCCGTTTCATCGTGTCACCGGAAGACGCTGTCGAGCTTGAGGATCTGAAACCCTTCGTCCGCGATCTGATGCGCTCGATGGAACAGGATCTCGGCACCAAACTCGATTGGGTGGCCGTCGATCATTTCAATACCGCCCAGCCCCATTCCCATATCCTTCTGCGCGGCCGGGACGATCAGGGCAAGGATCTCATAATCGCCAGGGATTATATCGGCCATGGCATGCGCCGGCGGGCGAGCGAACTTCTGACTTTGGAACTTGGACCACAAACAGAGCAGGAATTTCGCCAAAAGCTTGCGCGGCAGGTCGGACAGGACCGGTTCACGGATCTCGACCGGCGCCTGCTCCGCCAGGCAGGAAACGGGCTGCTCGATGTTGGAGCCAGCAAAGCGTCTGCGAACGAACGGTCCTGGCAAACACTCAAGGCAGGACGTCTTCGTGTCCTGGAACAGCGAGGACTTGCAAATGAGGTCGCGCCAGGCCAGTGGCAGCTTTCGGCCAAACTGGAAGCGACCCTGCGGCGTGCAGGCGAGCGCGGCGACATTATCAAGACCATGCACCGCGGTTTGAAAGCAGCAGGACTGGATGCGGGTGCTTCCGACTATGCAATTTTCGATCCCGGCGATCCGCGCAGCCGAACCGTAACAGGCCAGGTCATTGACCGGGGACTGCACGATGAGCTGAATGAAGGGCATTACATCCTGGTCGATGGCGCCGACGGCCGCGTCCATCATGTCGCTCTCGATCCGCGCCAGGATATGGAGGATCTGCCTCTTGGTGCCGTCGTCGCAGTCGAGCCGGTGGGGCAGGGCATCAAAGAAGCGGATCGTATTATCGCCGACCTGGCGAGGCAGAATGGCGGGATCTATGCGCCGGAGGTGTCCCGGAGCAATCCCGGAGAGGTCTCGGAGGAGGTCGTCAAAACACATATCCGCCGGCTCGAAGCCCTCCGGCGCCAGGGTATCGTCCAGCGCAACGCCGATGGTTCCTGGAAAATTCCGGACGATTTCGAGGAACGGATCACCGGCCTTGCAATGAATGAGACGCGCTTTCCTGCGCGTGCAACCGCACTTTCCTATCTTTCGCTCGAAGCTCAAGTCGGCGCGGACGGGGCCACCTGGCTCGACCGGCAACTGCTCGACGCAAAGCCTCTCCAGCTTCGAGGCGGGCGGTTTGGAAGCCGTGCAAACTCGGCAATTCAACGTCGGCAAGAGCATCTGATCGAGCAGGGGCTGGCCGAGCGGAAGGCAGGGAGGATCCGCTTCAGGCGCAATCTGTTGCAATTCCTGCGGCAAAGGGAGCTGAGTGCGGTTGGAGCCAAGCTCTCGAATGAAACCGGACTTACCTTTGTTGAAACACCTGATGGGGAACGCGCGGAAGGCGTCTACAAGCGGTCTGTCAAGCTTGCCAGCGGCAGGTTTGCAATCCTGGAAAAGTCAAAGGAGTTCAATCTTGTGCCCTGGCGGCCGGTCCTCGAACGCCAGCGTGGCAAATTGGTCTCCGGACGTCTTCGTGGGGCAAGCATGTCCTTCGATTTCTCGCGCAAACGCGGGATGGGCATCGGGTAAGCAGCGTCTCAGGGGCATTCCCCGCTCTCGGCTATGTCCAGCCGCTGGTTGCTCCTGATGTCCTGAATGCGGTGCGCATCTATCCCGGTCTCTTCGGCAATCGCCGGCCAGTGCTGAACGGCCTCGTGCACCTGGCCGACAATTTCCCTGGCGCGTCCGCGCTTCATCGAAGCAAGCCTGGCGCAGGCCTCAAAATCTGCCATGACGAACCTGTCCCGCTTGCCGTTCAGCGTCATCTGGTGGGAACTCGTCCAGTCGCCTGAGGGATTGTAGCTGTAAGTCACGTCAAAGGCCGGAGACAGCGACCAGCTGCCGGACCGGTCCATCAGGAAAGCAATGTTCTTGACGTGATCGTCCTGATTACGGGCAATGATGTTGAAGGCCATGCGGCGGAATTGCTCTTCGACAGCTTCGATCGGCAGGCCTAACTTGCGGATCGTCTGGAGTGCCTGCTCGTAGGAATAGGCGCCGGCGCGCTTGAAGTCGAAATGCTCCATCGCGCAGAGCGATTGCATGTGGAACTTGCCACCCGTTTCCGTCCTGTCGAAACG
The DNA here is from genome assembly GCF_001999245.1 of Roseibium algicola. Taxonomy (NCBI): domain Bacteria; kingdom Pseudomonadati; phylum Pseudomonadota; class Alphaproteobacteria; order Hyphomicrobiales; family Stappiaceae; genus Roseibium; species Roseibium algicola. Next base: position 4,111,335 of record NZ_CP019630.1, read on the forward strand.
CCTGGTCATGAAGTGATTGCGGCCGCCTTCCTTCAGGAGACGGCATTCGCTCATCTGGATGCCCGCCTCTTTGGCCATCCGGTAGTAGGCATATTCGATCAGGCCATAGCCCGCGGGATCTTCAAGCTCCTTGTCGCGGTTGCCGGAAACGCCGTCGAATTTTATAAGCCAATAGCTGAAACCTTCACCGGCCGATACCTGTCCCGACCGGACTTCTCCGGTCTGATCGTTCCAGGCGATGATGGCTTTTGCTCGCGCGCCGCCTGCCGAGGTGCCGACACGCAGGATGTCGCGCAAGGTCCCCTCCCGGTCGTCTGGGAGAAACGAGCCTTGCAGATTGTTGCGTTTGGTCAGGATCTCGCTTGCGAGCTCGACCAGGGCCGCGACATCAACGTCGACGGATCTGTCACCGACCGGCCCGATCGCCGGCTGATACTCAAGCGCGCCCATGCCCCGTGCGCCGGTATAACAAAGCCGCTCCACCGGATTGAAGGTATCAGGCGTTCGGCCCTGGCGGGCAAGCCAGGCATTGATCAAGGCGTTGCCGAAATCGTCCGGAAGAGAGTCCGCGAGCAGTCCAGGTAGTCCGTGATAGGTCGGACGAGGTAAAGCAGGGAAATTGTAGATCCGGTCCGAGAGCGGCATTGTGAGCGGGGAGATTTCAATTCCGCTAGACCGGAAGACCGGATCGTATTCGAAATTACCGATCGCGCCGTCCGCATCCCAGCTTACTGCCCCGATATCCCGGCCCCACAGCCTGACTATTGCCGTTGTCATTCATCGTCTCCCCAGGACCAGGTGCCTTTTTCCCGTGGTTCCTCTTGAGGAGACGAGGCGCGCTTGCGGGTTTTTCCATGCTGCTTGGCTTGCTGGATGGGGCTTAAGGGCGGGGGCGGCACCAGAGCGTCGAAATTCTGCAAGAGGCCGTGCGCACGCAAGGCCCGGATCAAACTGGTCGCCTGAACGGATTCCCCGTCTTCAAGCCGCATGAGCGTCCGTTTCGAAATGCCTGCCTCATCGGCGAGTGCCTCCTGCGTCAGGTCGCGGTTGAGGCGATAACGGGAAAGCCGGTCTCCGAGTTCTCTCATGATGGCTTCGTCAGAACTGTCTCGCGATATCTGCATGATGTGCCAATTCTGTCACCTAATGGCTTTATTCCAGCTTAAGATGACATGTTTGGCACTTTATGGAAAGGAGAATTAATTTTGTTAAGTGACAATAATGGCATATTATCGCGATAAATGGAGAGATAAATGGCAAAAATGTCACTTTATGAGTTTGCGCAGGTCGAGGTCCGCTTTTCCGTCCTTCTAAGAAATGACCTCGTGAAACGAGGAGAATCGAAGGAAGCCGTTTCCGGGTGCAAATCATACCCTGGAAATCAAAAGCTCCAATCCCGATTGATGCTGACATCGGCCGCTACCCGAAAATCGACTGGATGAAACCGGAGCAAGCTTCCCTGGATATGCCCAACTTGCAGTCCTTGGATTACCTTGGTGCCGATCTCATTGATTAACAAACCAAATTCCGCCGATCTTCTGCCCGGCTTCAACGAGCGGCAAGAGATCGATGACACCCACCAAACTCCTTATAGGTCAGATTGCGATCGTTTTTTCGATCGTCATTGGTGCCGTTTGGGCGGGAACGCAATGGGCAGCATATTCGCTGGATAACCAGCCGCGGCTCGGGCCGTTCTGGTTCGAAATTGCCGGATATGAGGTTTACCTGCCCTGGCGCCTGTTCGAGTGGTGGTATGCTTTCGATAGCTATGCTCCGGACGTTTTCAACACGGCAGGGACCATAGCAGCTTCCGGCGGTCTGGCAGGGGTTGCGGTTGCGATTGCCGGATCGCTTTGGCGGGCGCGTCAGAACCAATTGGTGACCACCTACGGCTCTGCGCGCTGGGCAACCAGAGCCGAGATCGCAAAGTCCGGGCTCACCCACGACAAAGGTGTATTTCTCGGACGGTTAAACGACCGGTATCTGCGCCATGACGGGCCAGAACACGTCATGTGCTTTGCACCGACACGGTCGGGCAAAGGCGTCGGCCTCGTCATTCCGACCTTGTTGAGCTGGCCGCATTCTGCGGTCATCCACGACATCAAGGGTGAAAACTGGCAACTGACCGCAGGCTGGCGCTCGCATTTCTCCCATTGCCTGTTCTTCAACCCGACCGATCCGGCAAGCGCCAAGTACAATCCTCTTCTGGAGGTCCGCAAAGGTCCCTTCGAAGTCCGCGATGTCCAGAACATTGCAGACATTCTTGTCGATCCGGAAGGCGCGCTCGAGCGGCGCAACCATTGGGAAAAAACCAGTCACTCCCTGCTCGTCGGCGTGATCCTGCATGTCCTTTATGCCGAAAAGGAAAAGACACTCTCCCGGGTTGCTACTTTCCTCTCCGATCCCAAGCATTCCTTTGAGCATTCGCTGCGCGTCATGATGCGCACAAATCATCTGGGCTCAGGCAACGATCCAAAGGTTCACCCTGTCGTTGCCCAGGCGGCGCGTGAGCTCCTGAACAAATCCGAGAACGAACGTTCCGGCGTTCTCTCAACGGCCATGTCCTTCCTTGGCCTTTACCGGGATCCGACAGTCGCGGAAACAACGAGCGCATGCGAGTGGCGGATCGCCGATCTGAAGGATGCGAAAAATCCGGTCTCGCTTTATCTGGTCATTCCGCCGTCAGATATCTCCCGGACCAAACCGCTCGTCCGATTGATCCTCAATCAGATCGGGCGCCGCCTGACAGAACGCCTGGAGGGCGACAAGAAGAAGTCCCGGCAGCACCAGCTTCTGATGATGCTGGATGAATTCCCCGCGCTCGGACGGCTCGATTTCTTCGAAAACGCACTCGCATTCATGGCCGGCTATGGCGTGCGCAGCTTTCTGATCGCCCAGTCCCTCAACCAGATAACCAAGGCCTATGGCGAGAACAATTCCATCCTCGACAATTGCCATCTTCGCATCGCGTTCGCGGCCAATGACGAACGCACGGCAAAGAGGATCTCCGACTCGCTCGGGACCGCGACGGAACTCCGGGCACAACGGAACTACGCCGGTCACAGGCTCGCGCCCTGGCTCGCGCACGTCATGGTCTCCCGCCAGGAAACGGCACGTGCGCTCATGACACCGGGAGAAATCATGCAACTGCCGGCGGACGAGGAGGTCGTCATGATCTCCGGTCACCCGCCGGTCAGGGCCAAAAAGCTCCGTTACTTCGATGACAAAAACCTTTCGGGCCGGGTCCTCCCCCCGCCTGGCCTGAAGGCGGGCGGTCCGTTTGAGGATCGCCCGCCGACCCGACCTGACGATTGGACCGGCCTCACGCGAACGCCTCGTGCTGACCTTGAAAAAATCCAGCAGCAAACGGCGATCAGCTCCGACGAAGACGAAGGCGGTCTCCAGCGCCACCCGGCTTTGCCGGAGGAAGTGCCGACGCCGACCGAACCTGAAATTGCGCCTGATGCCGGTCTCCTCGACGACGACTTCGACGCCGCCAACGCAAACCGCCTCACGCAACTGAACCGAACCACTGCTGCCGTCCGCCGCGCGCATGCGATGGACCACTCAGACGACGACCTGCTGCCCGGATTTTAGAGGAATTTCGATGAAGCCCCGTTTGAATGTCCATATTTCGCACGAACTCTCCGAGCGGGTGGAAATTGCCACCAAACGTCCCGGAGTGACCAAAGCCGCCGTCGTCGAAGCTGCTCTCCTAGGGTTTTTCTCCAGGGAATTTGACGACCAGCGTGACGGCGCCTTGGTCCGAAGGCTCGATCGGATAAGCCGTCAATACGACCGTCTTGAGCGGAACCTCTCCATCGCGACCGAAACGCTCGCTCTCTACATCCGCTTTTTCCTGACGGTCACGCCGCCCTTGCCGAACGCGGATCAGGATGCGGCCCGGGCGCTCGGCAAGGAGCGGTTTGAATATTTTACGACGCAGCTCGCCAGGCGGCTTGCTGGTGGCAAGAACATGATCCGCGACGTGCTGGATGAAATCAGTGCCGGCGAGAGCGAGTTCTTCACCGAGGCCGAAATCGAAGCTCTGCGCTCGGTACGCAAGGACCAGTCAAATTCCCGCGAAGGTGAAAACCTGGAGACGAGCGATGAATGACCGTCTCCTGTCTACGACCCGCAACCGCCGCCGGTCAATGCTGGCAACGGCCATGGGCCCGCAGATCGCCGATGCCCTCGCCGACAATTTGACAACCGAGGTGATGGTCAACCCCGATGGAAGGCTGTGGCTTGACCGGCATGGCGAAGGCCGGGTTGCCACCGGTCAAAGGATCGGTGCGGACGAAGCAGAACGAATCATCCGGCTGGTCGCAAGCCATATCGGACAGGAGTGCCATTCCGGTGCTCCCATAGTCTCCGCCGAATTGCCGGAAACAGGCGAACGTTTCGAAGGCTTGCTTCCCCCTGTCGCACCGGCACCCTGCTTCTCGATCCGAAAACCGGCGAACGTCCTCTACTCGTTGAGTGATTATGTCGGTGCGCAGATCCTGACGCCTCTTCAGGCGACTGCCATTCGCGAGGCCATTGAATCTCATCAGAACATTGTCGTCGTAGGCGGAACCGGCTCGGGCAAGACAACACTGGTAAATGCCATGTTGGCTGAGGTCGCTCTGGGCGGCGACCGGGTGATCATCATCGAGGACACGCGCGAACTTCAATGCGCGGCTGAAGATTGCGTGAACCTTCGAACCAAGTCTGGCACCGCCTCCCTTGCCGACCTCGTGCGCTCGACCATGCGCCTGCGTCCGGACCGGATCGTTGTCGGCGAAGTCAGGGGACCGGAAGCTCTCGACATGCTCAAGGCCTGGAACACCGGACATCCGGGCGGAATTACGACGCTGCACGCCAACTCAGGCCATGCCGCGCTCTACCGGCTTGAGCAGCTCATTCAGGAAGCTGTCATCACCGTGCCGCGGCGCCTCATCGCCGAAGCAATCGACATCGTCGTCTTTCTGAAGGGGAGGGGACCGGGACGGCGTGTTGAAACCGTCTCGTCTCTCAAGGGCCTCGATGCCAACGGCGACTATCGCCTTGAAACTCTGACACCCGTGCCATTCGCCTCGACAACCTGAAAAAGGGAGCCACATATGACCCGATCTGATTTTGTGTTTCGCCGACTTGCGGACGTTGCCTCTGCATCCACCATTGTCCTCATCCTCACCGCCAGGGCTCATGCGGCTGGTTCCGGCATGCCCTGGGAAGCGCCTCTCACCCAGATCCTGGAATCCATCGAAGGTCCGGTTGCCCGTATTGTCGCGGTGATGATCATCGTCATTACAGGACTGTCGCTCGCCTTCGGGGAAGCCTCGGGCGGGTTCCGGCGCCTGATCCAGATCGTCTTCGGCCTTTCCATCGCCTTTGCCGCCACATCGTTTTTCCTTTCATTCTTTTCCTTTGCGGGCGGAGCGCTTGTCTGATGGCCGTTCAAGGATTTGAGATCCCGCTCCACCGCGCGTTGACCGAGCCCATCCTGATGGGCGGTGCGCCGCGCACTGTTGCGATCGCCAACGGCACGCTCGCTGCCGCTCTTGGGCTGGGCCTTCAGCTTTGGAGTGCGGGTGCCGCTGTTTGGCTGATCGGGCATGCGATCGCCGTCTTTGCCGCACGCAAGGATCCCGCCTTCATGGATGTCCTTGCCCGCCATATCCGACACAAGGGCTTTCTTTCATGTTGAACCTTGCAGAATACCGCAAACGGCCGACGGGCCTTGCCGACTATTTGCCTTGGGGCTGCCTCGTTGCTCCGGGTGTCGTTCTGAACAAGGATGGTTCCCTGCAGCGCTCAGCCCGGTTTCGCGGATCTGATCTTGAAAGTGCAACCGAAGCTGAGCTGGTCGCGGCGTGTGCCCGGATCAACAACTTGCTTCGAAGGTTCGGGTCCGGCTGGGCATTGTTCTTTGAAGCGGACCGGCATGATGCCGGACAGTATCCGCGCTCGGACTTTCCTGACCCGCTGTCGGCCCTGGTCGACGAAGAGCGCAGGGCTCTCTTTGAAGCCTCCGACACTCTTTTTGAAAACAGCTATGTGCTGACGTTCACCTGGTTGCCGCCTTCAGAAAGTGTGAGCCGGGCTGAGCGGTATCTGGTCGAAAATTCCGGAAATCGGCACAATGAAAGTTTTCGCGACCAGTTGAAGACCTTCATCGACCGAACGGATCGTGCAATCGATCTGCTCGAACAAGTCATGCCGGAAGCCGAGCCGCTCTCAGACAGCGAGACCCTGACCTACCTGCACAATTGTATCTCCTCCTATCGCCAATCGATCTCGGTGCCGGAGATCCCCGCCTATCTCGACGCTGCGCTTGTCGATACGCCTCTTGTCGGCGGCCTTTCGCCGAAGCTTGGGGAGTTGCATCTCAGACTTCTTACGGTGCTGGGATTTCCGGGCGCCACCACCCCCGGCATTCTCGACGATCTCAATCATCTTGGCTTTTCCTATCGCTGGATGACGCGGTTTTTGCCGCTCGACAAGGCCGCGGCTGAAAAGATGATCCGGCGTTACCGCCGGCAATGGTTCGCCAAACGAAAGTCCATAGGGGCGATCGTCAAAGAGGTCATGACCAACGAACAGTCGGTGCTGATTGACGCCGATGCGGAAAACAAGGCGGCGGATGCCGATGAGGCTCTGCAAGAGCTTGGTGCGGATCTTGTTTCCTACGGTTATGTCACGACGACACTCGTCATCTCCGATGAACATGACCACCGGGCCGATCAGAAGCTCCGATTGGCCAAGCGCGTTACTGACGGGCGAGGTTTTGCGACAATTGAAGAAAGCCTCAATGCGGTGGAGGCCTGGCTTTCGTCTCTTCCCGGACACGTCTATGCGAACGTCCGGGCAGCGCCCGTCAACACTTTGAACCTTGCTCACATGATGCCGCTCTCGGCCAGCTGGGCCGGGCCGGAGCGCAACGAGCATCTGGATGGTCCGCCGCTCCTGACCGTTCGCACCAATGGCACGACGCCGTTTCGCCTGAGCACTCATGTCGGCGATGTCGGCCACACCATCATCGTCGGACCGACCGGCGCAGGCAAATCGGTGTTGCTGTCTCTGATCGCCCTGCAGTTCCGCCGATACCCAAAGAGCCAGATCACGATCTTCGACAAGGGCGGCTCGGCACGGGCGACCGTCCTTGGAATGGGAGGCGCTTATTTTGACCTTGGTGCGGCGAGGGAGGGGCTGAAGGGCGCGCTCGCATTCCAACCGCTGGTGAACATCGATCTGATCATGGAGCGAACCTTCGCGCAGGAATGGATCCTGGGATTACTGACCCAGGAGAAAGTGGAAGTTTCGCCCGACATCAAGGACGCGGTCTGGTCGGCGCTATCGAGCCTTGCCTCGGCACCGCAGCCGGAACGCACATTAACCGGTCTTACCACTTTGCTCCAACGCAACGATTTGCGTCAGGCACTGCTCCCTTACACTCTGGAAGGTCCTTATGGCCGCTTGCTCGATGCCGATCACGACCGGCTGACACTCGGGGCCGTCCAGTGTTTCGAGATGGAAGAGCTGATGCACAGCGAAGGCGCCGTTTTGCCTGTGCTCACCTACCTCTTTCACAGGTTGGAGCAAAAATTCGACGGAACGCCAGCCCTCCTGATCCTCGATGAAGCCTGGCTGTTTCTGGATCATCCAGCATTTGCTGCGCGTATCCGTGAATGGTTGAAGACGCTCAGAAAACGAAACGTCTCAGTGATTTTCGCGACGCAGGCTCTCTCGGATGTTGCCAGTTCCTCGATTGCGCCTGCGATCATTGAGAGCTGTCCGAGCCGTATTTTCCTGCCCAATGATCGGGCAATAGAGCCTCAAGCCAAAGAGATCTACGAGGCCTTCGGACTGAACGGCCGTCAGATCGAAATCATCGCCAGGGCAATGCCGAAACGCGACTACTACTACCAGTCGCGACACGGCAACCGGCTCTTCGAACTCAACCCAGGTCCTGTCGCGCTGGCCTTCATCGCTGCTTCGAGCAGGGAAGATCACGCTCTCATGGATGAGCTCATCGCCGCGCATGGCGAAGAGGAATTCGCAGATTCGTGGCTGCGAGCGCACGGGCTCGAATGGGCTGCAGAACTCACCGGAAACGTCCCCCAATCAGAAGCCGAAGGAGAACTCTGATGTCACGTAGTTTTTTCATAGGTGCTCTTGCCGCGACAATCGCACTCCTGCCCGGGCAAAGCGCTGCCTGGCGGGTGGTCTACGATCCATGGAACCATGCGGAAAATGTGCTGTCGGCAGCCCGTGCGCTGGAGGAGATCAACAATCAGGTCCAGCAACTCTCCAATGAAGCGCAGATGCTGATCAATCAGACCAGGAATTTGGCCAATCTTCCGGTTTCGATTGCCGGCGAACTCCAGGGATCTCTCAATCAGGTTGACCGTCTGATCCAGGACGCGCAGGGGATCGCCTATGAGATTTCCGAAATCGACAGCACCTACCGGCAGTTCTTCCCGGAAGAGTATGCAAGCGGCGTTCCGACGACCAGGATCCTGCAGGATGCCCGACAGACCTGGAACCTGGCGCGCGATGGCTTCCGTCATGCACTTGAAGTTCAGGCGAGCGTTGTCGGCGAAATCAGAACCGACGCAGCCGCGCTCGACCGGTTGATCGGTGAAAGCCAGGGCGCCGTCGGCAATCTTCAGGCCGTTCAGGCCGGCAATCAATTGACGGCACTTGCCGCCAAACAGTCCATGCAACTCCAGAGCCTCCTGGCCGCATCCGCGCGCGCCGATGCATTGTCACAGGCCGATGTGCTGGCTGCCCATGAGCGCGGCCAGGCCCGGTTCGAACATTTTGTGGGAAGCGGATCCGCTTACTCGCCGCACTGACCTAAAGCCAAATTGAAGAAGCTCATCATCCGAGCGGCGGTGACCGGACTGCCGCTCGGAACGGGAAACCATGTCTTGCAGCTCGAGCGAAAGAACACGCAATGGATGACCTGAACGTGATCGACCGATTTACCGAAACTTTCGTTCGTTACATCGATTCCGGCTTTGGGCTTCTTGCACCCGATATTGCCTTTCTGACGACGATCCTGATCGGGATAGACGTCACGCTTGCAGGACTGTTCTGGGCGCTTTCCGAAGACCGGTCCCTGCTGCCGTCGTTGGTCCGCAAAGTCCTTTATGTCGGCGCATTCGCCTTTATTCTGAACAATTTCTCCGACTTGTCTTCCATTGTCTTTAAGAGTTTTGCAGGGCTCGGGTTGCAGGCGACCGGGTCTCCGATCAGCGCCGATGATTTGATGAGGCCGGGTTTCGTTGCCACGGCCGGGTATGATGCGGCGCTGCCGCTGCTGGACGAGGTTTCGACACTCATCGGCCCGATCGCGTTCTTCGAGAATTTCGTGACCATCGTCGTCCTTCTGCTTGCCTGGATCGTTGTGCTGATCGCCTTTTTCATCCTGGCAATCCAGCTCTTCATCACGATCCTGGAATTCAAGCTGACGACACTCGCAGGCTTTGTGCTTGTTCCCTTTGCGCTCTGGAACAAGTCAGCTTTTCTTGCCGAACGGGTGCTCGGAAATGTGATTGCCGCCGGCATCAAGCTCATGGTGCTCGCCATTATTGTCGGTATTGGTTCGACGCTCTTCGGTGAGTTCGCGTCGTCCTTTTCCGGTGGCGACATCACGTTGGCGCAAGCCGCCTCGACAGTTCTCGGTGCTCTGTCGATCTTCATGCTCGGGATTTTTGGAACCGGTATTGCTGCCGGGCTAGTATCCGGCGCGCCGCAACTCGGCGCCGGCACTGTCGCTGGTTCCGCTGCAGGGCTGTTACTTGGCGGAGCAGCTGCGGGCGGTGTTGCGCTCGGAGCAGGCGGCGCTGTTGCTTCGGGTGGTGTCGGCGCGACGCGCGCAGCCGCGGCGATGGCCGGCGGCGCAACAGCTTCGTTTCAGATGAGCAAGACTGCTTCAGGGGAAACCGGTGCAGCCGGGATTGCCGCAGGGGTCGCGGGTGTCGTGCGTGCGGGAGCAGGGACGATTGGCCTTGGCGCCCGGAAACTGGCGACGAGTGCGACGAGCGGAATACGTGACTCGTATGAAAATGGAGAACGCGCCGCTTCTTCTACCTCCGGTACCGCGGAAGCCAATGCCACGCGGAATAGCCCAGGCGAACCCGCAAAATCCGGAGCACCTGACTGGGCACATCGGCTCCGCCGCGAACAAAGGCTGAGAGAAGGTGTGACCATCGCCGCCCATACCCTGCGCGACGGTGACCGGCCCGTCTCCGGCGACACTCCTAAACTTGATCCCAATGACTAAGAGGCGAGCGATGTTCTTCAAGCGAGCAACCATCTCCTACGGCAGGACGCCGGAACCCGAAACGCCGTACCAGAAGGCAGCTCAGGTCTGGGACGAGCGGATCGGATCCGCGCGCGTCCAGGCACGAAACTGGCGCCTGATGGCCTTCGGTTGCCTGGTTCTCGCCGGCGGACTCTCCTTTGGTGTCGCCTGGCAAACCGGCCACAGCACAGTCACGCCTTACGTTGTCGAGGTCGATCGGCTGGGTGAAGTGAAGGCAATTGGACCGGCGCTCGAAGCCTATTCGCCAAGCGATGCACAGATTGCATGGCACCTCGCCCGGTTCATCGAGAACGTCCGCTCGTTGTCGATAGACCCGATCATTGTCCGCGAGAACTGGTTGGCTGCCTATGACGTCACGACCACTGAAGCTGCAAATACACTGAACGAATTTGCGCGACAGAACGATCCCTTCGGCAAGGTCGGCACGAAGACGGTCACCGTCGAGGTGACAAGCGTTGTGCGCTCCTCGCCAGAGAGCTTCGATATTCGCTGGCGTGAGGAAGAGTTCGAGAACGGAACGCTCGGCGCCACGACCCATCACCGGGCTGTCGTGACGGTCATCGTCAAGCCACCCCGTACCGAAGCTGCTCTGAGGCGGAACCCGCTCGGCATTTACGTCCACGCGGTGAACTGGAGCCGCGAACTCACTCCCAAAGAAGAAAAGTGATGAAACTGATGAAGAGACTGATCTTTCTTTGTGTTTCCGTCAGCCTTGGTGCTTGCACCCAAAAGCAGTTGCCACCGGAAATCGATTTCGACGCAGCCACCTTCGATCAGGCGAGCCTTACTGTCGACCCTCCGGGTCCGGTAACGATTGTTGAAAAGCCAAAACTTCTGCCTTTGCCGGGACAGATGAAAAAGGCGCCGGGCATCGTCAGAAAAACCAAGGATGAGCGGACACCGGAAGAACGTATCGCATCCGCCAACGAGGCCGCGAAAATCGAGCCAACCGGGGGCGGCTATATCAACGCGATCCAGATCTATCCATACGTCGAAGGCGCGCTCTATCAGCTCTACACTGCTCCGGAACAGCTCAGCGACATCGCACTCCAAACCGGTGAGGCAATTGTTGCTGTATCTGCCGGCGATACTGTCCGATGGGTCATCGGGGATACGGTGAGCGGGACAGGGGACAAGGCTCGTGCCCATGTGCTGGTGAAACCGATTAAAGAAGGTTTGAAAACCAACCTGGTCATCATCACCGACAGGCGCACTTATCATCTGGAACTGACCAGCGACACCGAAACCTATATGGCGTCGGTTTCCTGGCACTATCCGCGCGACGAGCTCCTGGCGCTCCAGCGCCGCAACGTTCAGGCACACTCAGCCGCGGAAATCGTTGCTGACCGGGGCCTTCGCCTGGATCAGCTGAAATTCCGCTACCGACTGAGCGGTGATACGCCGTCCTGGCGTCCGGTGCGGGTCTTCGATGACACACACAAGGTCTATATCCAATTTCCGGAAAGACTGGATCAGGGGGAGGCGCCACCGCTTTTCGTCGTCGGGCCCAATGGCGAGAACCAGCTCGTCAATTACCGGGTCAATGGCAGCTATTACATCGTCGACCGGCTCTTTGCCGCGGCGGAATTGCGTCTTGGGACCAAGCCTCAGCAGGTTGTCCGCATCACCCGTTCAGACGGCCGGCCTGCCGGACGACGCTCGCTATTCGGGTTCCTTGCTGGTGATAAGAGGGGAGCCAGATGAGTTCAGATACAATTGGCGCCACACCTAAACTTGATCCTGAAGATCTCGAATTGCGCGCAAGGCCCAGACCTGTGAAGCGGATCAATCGGCGTTTGCTGTTTCTGCTTTCGAGTGCCGGTCTGGTGTTGATTTCAGGTGCGGTTTTCGTAGCGCTCGATCCGCCGCAGATCCTTGACCGCCCAGGAACTGGCAAGGAACTCTACCGAACCGAAAATCATCCTACGCCCGACGGTTTTGATCAGCTTCCGAGCAGCTACAGCGATCTTGCGCCGAAGATTAAGCTAGGACCACCTCTGCCGGGTGATCTAGGGACCGGGTTTGTGCGGGCAGAGCGGGATCTCGGCGTCCGGACGGCACCGGAGTTGCCCTTCCGTCCTGACCCGGAAGCAGATGCCGCTCGCGCCGATCGAATTCGTCTGGCGCGGCTGGCGCAACAGGGGCGGGAATCCGGCGTCTTTTTCCAGCTCAACACCAAGTCCGTTGGAACCGGCAGCCAACTGGGTTTGAGTGTGTCACCGGTTGACCAGCCGGACACCTTAAGCTCGAACCGAACACAGTCGCCGAGGTACTCATTTCAACCGGTCTCTGGTCAAACGGATCCGTTCGAAATTGACACCGGGTCAGACCAAAATGGGCAGCTTCACAAGCAGGCGTTTCTGAACGGTGGGGTCGAAGACGACATCTATAGCAAGCACAGTTTGCAGGAACCGCTTTCACCTTATCAGCTCATGGCCGGAACCGTCATTTCGGCAAGCCTGGTAACCGGTTTGAATTCTGATCTGCCCGGCAAGGTGATCGCGCAAGTCACAAGCAATGTCTACGACAGTTGGACGGGACAGCATTTGCTCGTCCCACAAGGTTCACGTCTCATCGGCACATACGACAGTCAGATATCGTTCGGTCAGGACAGGGCGCTTGTTGTTTGGCAGCGCATAATAATGCCGGATGGATCCTCCATCGTGATCGATAACCTGCCGGCAACCGACACCACCGGGTATGCGGGGCTTCACGATAAGGTAGACTTTCACACGTGGCGGCTGCTGAAAGGAATAGCCTTGTCGACGCTATTGGGCGTCGGCAGTGAGCAGACCTTCGGCCAGGATGAGCGCGATCTGGTCGAGGCGCTCAGAAGTTCGATCCAGGATAGTGCCAACCAGGTTGGGCAGAGCCTGGCTGAACGCAATCTCAACATTCAGCCGACCATCACAATACGTCCCGGTTGGCCACTCAGGATCATCGTGCACAAGGATGTTGTGCTGAAACCCTACGGCCAACAGGGAGGAGCACAATGACATTGAAACTGGGCAAGCTCCCTGATCGTGAGGCCGTAAAAATTACCTTCACCGCTGACGTCGAGCTGAAAAAAGCCTTGAACGATTACGCTGAAATCTACCGGCAGGCCTATGGGCAAAAGGAAACCGTTTCTGACCTGATCCCATTCATGCTTACGTCGTTCATGGACGCGGATGCCGGATTTAAGCGAGCGCGAAAACAACTTGCCGAAAGGCGGTCTCAATCTTCGCAAGATCAATTTCAGGAGACTTGAAAATGGCGACCATCGGCAGTTTCACCGCCAGTAAAGACGGCTACATGGGCACAATCCGAACGCTGACCATCAACGTTAAAGCCAGCATTGTCGCCAATGACAAGAAAGCTTCTGAAGGTGCGCCAGATTTCCGGGTCTATGCCGGCCCCGCTGAACTTGGCGCTGCGTGGAAATCGAAAACCAATGACAACCAGTCCAGAGAGTACCTAAGTGTGCTGTTGGACGATCCGAGCTTTTCCAATCCGATCCGAGCGGCCCTTTTTGAGGAAGAAGGCACGGCGTTCTTGGTGTGGAACAGGCGGGAAGGATGATAGGCAAGTTTGGGGCTGTGAAAAGACTGTCGGCTTACGTGATCCGATCGCGAATAGCTGACATTCATTGGCCCTAGTTGTGGTGACGATTCCGGCCCGAACCTTCCGTTCATCTATCCATAGCAGTGTCGCTGTGCGGCCCACCAGACCGACCTTTCGCTGCGAGCGCAAACTCTTAGGCAGATCACCAACCAACGTCAGCGCGTACCAACTGATATTTTGGGTCGGGTCTGCGAACTGACCCCTGAGCTAATTTCGACTTTGGTGGAGCTATCGTGCTCATTTTGTTGCCAAGACAAATAGCTCTCAAGTTAGTAATTCCTCAGATGTACTTTCGGTAGTCCGAGCTTACTGATTGTCCCTCACCAAGGTATTTGAGCACCTCGCCGACCTTCCGTGCGGCCCGGATTGGAATGGGCAGTTTCTGATTTATCTGCGTTGAATTCCAATTGATCTTTGTCAGCGAAAACACTTCGTCTGCGATCTGCGTAACGGTACTTTCGCTCGATTCATGCGGACATAGAAGCAGGGGGTTGGGGACATACTGACCTGGATAGGTCCCATAATAGGGGATGCTCCCATTGGTGTAGAGCAAACCCTTTCCATCGAGATCGATGAAGGTTCCGCGCAGGACAGGATAGTCTCCATCGCGAAGGACTTTCGCTGAGTAGTGCTCCTGTACCCATACGAGGTCACGCAGCTCTGCGCCACATTCGTCCAGCGCTTCCAAGAACCCATCTGCTTCTTCATCGCGGAAACGCGATGTCTTCATGATGATGACTCTTGCTGGATAGTGCTTGTGGTGCGCCCGGTACGCGCTCAGAACGTTCTTGACGAGCTCATAGGCGTCCTCCTGCTCCATATAGGGGTGCTTACCCCGAGATTCAGTTTGGGCTCGCCCCCCTTTCAAAATGAACCCTTTGCCGCGCTCGTCGAACATTTGTGCCGCACTCGTCCAAAGCTGCTGACCATCAATGTCTCGATAGAAGCTGATGCCGATGTAGCAAGCCTTGTACTCCCCCTCTTGCGGTTGTCGACGCCACGGAACACGGCCACTGCCCTTGTAGTAAAGGGTTGTTAGCAGGTTCCAGCTGCGCCCTGCTTCATCCTGTATCTTGCGATCGGCAGATTCCTTGATTTTTCGAGGTATCTTCGCCGTGTCGTCAAGTACATCCTCCCAGACAATCTGGATGGAGAAGTTCAAGGGCATTGCCCTGGCCTTGAGCAATCCGCGAAAGTTCGGTGCGTCTGATCCGCCGCTGTCTTCCTTCTCGGTGGTGGATTTCGCTTCGACCTTCGCTCCCCAAACCCGTTCGATCAGTCGTACCGGGAGAGCGACCATGGCGACATCAGGTCGATCTCCGCTATCTTCCAGAACCTGCAGCCTTTCGCAGATCATCTCCACAGCCAACTCGACCGCCTTATTGTGGTCCGGCTCTTTGATCACCTTGTCGATCTGTGACTTGGAAAGTGCCTCAACTGAATGTTCGCCAATTTCGAACCCGCATCTGAAGGGGTTTTGGTTCTTCAGTCCCGGGAAATCCGGGTGAAGATTTGGGTGCTTTTGTGTGTTGCCCTCAAACCCGTCCGTTGCTGCCTCCATAAAAGCCTTGGCATCTTCAATGGTCTTTGAACTACCGACGACGCCAATCTTGATGACCTCACCGACATACGTCTGATGTGGACCGGCATCACTCAGACCCAACCTTGGGTCAGGATGACTGTGCCTGTCTCCAAATTCGAGCAATGGCTCATCAAAAATCTTGCCTGTAAATTCAGTCAAGCTGAAGTCCCTCCAGCAAATCGTCTTCTGACTCACTACCCTTCTTGGATTTCGACGATGCCCAGGCCTTTTCGGGGACTGTTGTGGGCAAGCTGACAGACGGGGGCGGGCCGAACCCGAGGTACTTTTCACCTGAGTGATACGATCCAAAAAGATCGTCTTTGGGCACCTCGCTGCCAGACAGGAAGCGATGCCACATGATCACCTGACCACGGAGAGACGCGTTGTTGTCGAGACGTTTCTTCCCCGCCAAAAGTGCGGCCGGATATGAATGTGGGATAAATCCATTGGTTGTGAAATGATATGTTGGACTCAAAATCAGGAACCACTGGTCAAGCATCAATTCGAACCGAGCGGAGAATGCATGGTGACGAACAAAGGCGATCCTGTCTTCGTCCTTTTTATCCTTGACCGCGTTGACGACATCAGCCTCTGCCCGGTTCACCGTGGACTGATATTTGAACACTCGACTTTGATTCTCGACTTCCGCCAGGAAGTAGAAAATTTTCCGTTCTTTGTCCCATCCCAAATCGCGACCAAACTGGTGTCGTAGGACTTGTTTCAGCAAAAAAGAGAAATTGTTTTGCTCATTGATGTCTTCGTGAAACGCGATCATAGATGTTTCGATTGCTTCAACCTGATCCTCATCCACGATCTGCGCGGTGCATTCTTCTCGCGGGTCATGGAATGACCAGAAAGTTCGACCCTTTATGGCCCAATCAAAACGAGGCGATTCATCTCCATCAAACAGGATCGCCATGGCTTGTTTTGATGTGTACGGCGTGGACGCAACGAAGATTTCGTTAGGTAGCTTGATTGGAAGCATGTTCACCAGGGCTTCTTCGCCGCCACCCAAAGGTGGGACATAGTAGCCATGTCCGGCTTTGGGCACAGTCAGTTGGGCGAGGCTGTCGGCCGACTGATGGTTTAGAAGATCCGCATTTTTGTCAAAGACCAGTTTTCGCTCATCCACGCTGAACGCATTCGGTATCTCCTTCCAGTAGAAGGTTTCATCGGACCGGCGATACAAAACCAGGATGACAGGCAGATTTGAATTACGCCAATAGTGAAGGTCTTCGGTTCGAAGCAAATAAGTAAAACCTTCGTCGGTCTCATTGGAGTATTTCGCCTTGTCTCTGGCTTTGACCTGTACAGCGATCATTTTCGCCAGAGGCGTTCCATCGTCCATGACCTCAGCGATACCATCTATGCCCGCTTCCAGACGCGATCGCCCATCGAACTGAAATCCAATATTTAAGAAACGGGTCTTGGCGGCTGACTCGCCGATTTCTCCTATGAGTTGACTATCTGTGATCCTTTTTGACATATCCACCTAATAGAACATTTCAGAAACAAATCCTACAAGGGTTGCAACTTTTTCGCGTAGCCTGCATTTGGTTCTCTGGGCGCTCGATATCTTTTGCAGCGTATTCGGCCGAAGCACGAGCGACAAAATGACAGAGAAAAACAGTACCGGTGCGAAGTGGAAGGGTTTGAATGCCACATCACCCCAAGTCGGATTCAGCCGGTCCACCACCCGGTCGAACCCGCAAACCTCTAAGGTCGCATGAACATGCCGGTCACGATCACTCCGATACAAGAAAAAGACTGTTGGTCCGGATCAACCTGGACGATTGAGGATGAGAACGAACTGGCAGCTTTGATTGCCCGTGTAGCCATCGGACAATCGAGGGTCGTAGAACGTGTTTTGCGGGCTACAGGTGATTTGCCACATGGCTATCCTAAAGGGGGGTTCGACGGTGCCAGGAAGCTGTTGAGCGTTGCGAAAGGTGACAAGAGCTACCACCGGGACGGTTGGGTGTTTCAGGTTATCGCTTGGATTGCAGCGCATCGTTTCGACGATGAAGCACTAATCCGCGCCCCTCAGATGATTATGGCGGACAAGGGGCTCGATGGACTGATCATCGAGTTTGACGGTGATGGCATTGCCCGTGTGGTTATCTGCGAAGAGAAAGCGACCGAGCACCCCAGGCAAAAGGTCCAATCGGCGGTATGGCCGGAGTTTGAGGAGTTCGAGACCGGCGCGCGAGACAATGAGCTTGTTGCATCCGTTACGTCACTATTGGACCGATCCGGTGACCCCGATCCAGACCATACGGTGGCAAACATCCTGTGGGAAGAAAAAAGAGCGTACCGTGTCGCCGTAACTGTCGGCGAAAATCATTCCTCCCAAAAGGGGCGCAAACGTCTGTTCAAAGACTATGAGACGAAAGTCTTGGGTAACGTTGATCGGCGACGCGCGGAAACGCTGTTTCTCAAAAACGTGCGCAAGTGGATAAATGATCTGGCACAGAAAGCGCTCGCAGAAATCGACGCCGCGGAGGCCGCCAAATATGTATGATCCAGACACTTCCGCTCTCATTCGTTCTACTCCCGAATTACCTGATCTGGATCGAGATGCGTTACCGGATCGTCTCGCGCGTGCATTTGCTGAAATTGTATCGGCACGGGTTACGTTGCGTGATGGCGACGACGGTATTGAATCACTCGTCGCGACCATTCGCTTCGCACGACGCCTTGCCCAGACCAATGAGGCATTGGTCGTTGTAAATCCAGATCGAGAAAACAAGGCAGCCGCCGGATTTGTCGCGGCTAGTGCGTATCAACTGGTTCATCAGGCTACTGCTCTGAGAGAAGCGGGATTACCAGCGTCTTACTTAAGGCCTGATGGAATAAGCCCAGATGTTTCTGCGATGCTGCTCTTTCTCGTAGCTGAGGCTTCGGCAGATGCTGCAGAAGCGGCCACGGCTATGCGCATTCCTACAGGCGACAGGCTTCAATCAGAACTCATTCTTCACCTAATCATGCTGGCCAATGGTCAGGTAGGCCGCATCCGGGAGCGCAAACGGCCATCACAAGATGAGCTCGTTACCGGTACGGGCGGTGAGCGCGCAAATGCCGCCCTCTACTATCGTATTTTAAGAGGAGTTCGGGCTCTCGCCTTCGTACTGCAGGGGCGACGGATAAGGGGCATGGTCGATCCAATTGCAGTATTCGCCGAAGTAAAAGATTTGGCAGCACCTAGCCACGAGGAAGTGACGGAGCTCTTTGGTGAAGGCGCTATTGCTGTGTTTCCGGGCCCATTTCATTTGGCGAGCCTCCTGATTGCTGTCGGATCATCACTTTTGGATGGGGCTGTGGTGAATCTTCCTCCTCCAGATGGCGTGCCCAAAGATCGCTGGGCCGAAGCAATGAAAACGGTGGCCAAAACTCGCCCTTATCTATGGCGGAATCACAAGGACGCCGTAAACCGCGGCTATCTTGAGAACGGAACATCATCGGCCATCGGTTTCCCAACAGGCGCAGGAAAATCGACGACGGCTCAGTTAAAGATTCACGCCACTTTGTTGTCGGGTCGAAAAGCGGTATTTTTGGCACCGACCCACGCCCTCGTAGACCAAACAACCCGAGATTTGCGCAATGCTTTTCCGCGCGCTTCCGTCAGAGGAGAACGCACAGATGAGTTTGGCTTCTCTGGTGGTGACGAGGAATTGCCGGATCTCATGGTCATGACGCCGGAGGCTTGTCTGCTTTCTACTCATATGGAGCCCGAGCGGTTTGAGGATGTAGGTCTCCTGATTTTCGACGAATGCCATCTGATGCATCCCAGCACCGATGGGGACCGGCGCGCGATTGACGCAATGCTTTGCATTTTAGGCTTCACGCGGGTCGCACCCGTCGCTGACATCGTACTGCTTTCAGCCATGATGAAAAACAGTGAGGAACTGAGCGGATGGCTTGCGGAGCTGACAGGTAGGGCAGCTCTGGCTTTGGACAATGCTTGGAAACCCACACGCCAGCTGAGGGGATGCATCGTCTATGACGCAAAGAGACTGGCGGAGCTTCACAAGCTGCTGAGAAGCGAGCGACGTAAAAAGCCAAAAGGCGGGGTTCCAGCCGCTGTTGGGCGCCAACTTACGGTTAGGCCAAACGCATTTTTCAGCGTCAAGCAAACCTGGGCTTCCCAGGTCAGACGTGATTATGCTCTTGTGCCCCTACTCGATGAGGCATTGCAGTTATCGACAAACAAGTTTTGGAAGCTTACCCCGAATTCGGGCGTTGTTGCGTCTTCGGTTGCAGCGGCGGCCGCACGCGCTGGGTTGAGAACGCTTGTGTTTTCGCAATCAATCCCAAATGCAGTTTCAATAGCTGACAAGGCAGGGATTGCCCTCGATGTTTGCGATGTCGAGCTGAATGAATCGGAACGGAGAGCCTACGAAGTTGCAGTTGATGAAATGGGCGATCCTGAACAACTCTATCTGACACTCACAGATGGTAAGCTTACGTCCCGGGCGACAACTCATCATGGACAGTTGCTTCCCGAGGAACGTCAGCTTGCCGAGTCGCTCTACAAGCGGAAAGGGGCGCTGTCGGTACTAGCCGCGACACCGACCCTCGGTCAGGGCATGAACTTGCCGGCCGATCTTGTCATCATCGCAGAAGATAGCCAGTACGATACCGCATCCGGGCGCAAGGATCTCTTGAAACCCGAAGACCTGCTCAACGCCGCTGGTCGTGCCGGCAGGGCCGGTGAGAACGCAACGGGCATCGTATTGGTCGTCCCTGGGCGGTTAGTCCCTTTAGACGATGATGAAAACAAGATCGGCTCCAGATGGACAAGACTTCGAGATATTTTCGGGCAATCAGATCAATGCTTAGTTCTGAATGATCCCTTCACAGCGTTGATGGATCGCATACACGACAACGCAACCGACGCTGGCGACCTGGAAAAATATGTCGTTGCCCGGCTAGCGGAAACCCAACACGGTGAAGATGGGCAATTGGATGTTCGCCTCGGCCTGGCGCGAAGCTTTGCGGCTTACCGGAAATGTCTGGAGGCAGAGGAGGACTGGGTCGAAAGTAGGACAGCCGCAGCGCTTTCATTGCTGAATACCGATGATGAAGACTTGGCGATAGAGGCAATCACTCTGCGCAATACCGCTTCGATGTTGGGCATGCCGGAAGATGTTCTAAAGGACCTGGCCAGCGCACTTTCAGATCGGGGCTTTGAGAGTTTCACATCTGTCGCAGAATTGTGCAATTGGATGTTCGATTGGATGCTCGCGAAGCCCGAACATATGCCTCGCGTGATCAAACCGGAAGGTCTGGAATACCTGTTCGGGAACGATTTCAAGAAGCTGAAAGATGATCAGAGTCGGGCGGACTATGCCCTTCCGAAGCTACGTGCCGCACTTGAAGCGTGGATGGGTGGCGCGCCTCTGATCGAGATTCAGAAGGAACTCTCTGACAAGACCCGGGACAAAAAGCGCAGCACAAGTGCACGTAAATTTGTAATCCGGATTATTCCAGACTTGGCGCACCTGTTGGGCGCTCCGCTCCAAATCCTGCAGGGTCACATCAACATGCAATCCAGCGATCCGGTCGAGCAAGTCCCGGCATTGATACACGCCAATCGCTGTGTCAGGCGAGGATACGCGAGTGCTGAAATGGCAGCCTTCAACACTCTCATGTGGTCTGCAAAATGGTCGCGGCGTGAAGTTCATCGAAACTTCTCGAACGTAGTGACGTACCTCAAAGCAGCAAGTCCAGGAGAGACAATTGAAGCGTTAGAGGCTCGTGTTGAAGCCGCGTCAAACGCTGAACTCAACGATAGAGATTTATCAGATTTGATCTAGGTTAGCGGCGATATTCGACTGCGCCGATTTGTTTCAACTACTGCGATTTGTAGCATTTGAAACCTCGCTGCTGCCAGACAGAGCTTGCCTCATGGACCTTGAATGACTGCTTTCAAACATTGGAGGAATTCCTCTCGCACACGCAATTAACGGTAGGCCCTCGGATAGAGATAGGTGGCGATCCGGATCGCATGCCGGAGCACATTGGCGTCAGCATCGGCGTCGGCATCGACATAGATGCCGCGAATGAGCTGCACGATCTTGCCGGTTTCGGCCTGATAGTGGGCACGGGTCTTGTCGAGGTTTTCGCCGACGAGATAGATCAAATTTCTAACTGTCACGTATTTCAGATACGCAAAAGTTAGAATTTCCCCACCATCCCTCCTCACCGGGGCCGGACCAAGGGGGGGGTAAACCGCACGGGAGCCTGCACCTCACCACATTTACAACGCCGGCACCATCGGCACCATCATTGGCATGATGATCAGCAACATGGTGATCACAATGATCACGCGCAGTTAGTCAGCGTAGCGCGGCAACCGCACCTCGGTCTTTCGTCTGGCATTTAGCGATTAGCCGGTTCTGGATATTGGTTACAAGCCGCTGTTTGGTTGAAATGGCGGCACGAATACAGGCGCCTTACGTCGCCGCGCGCAAGTAATACGGCTTTATGCATGATCAACCGAAAAATCTCGTGAAAGACAACGAGTCACCAACATCTGCCAAAGAGGTCTAGTTTTTTCCTGCTTGGAAGCGCCTTCCTTGCCTTGAGCTGCATCTCAATATGTATTTTTTCCGCTTAAGAACTGCTTGGAAAGGGGATGTCAAAAAGGAACCAACCTTTCCGAAGTCACAGGTGCCTACCACTTCGAGCCGCGGGCATTGACGCTGCTGATCTGCAACGTTGCGCCAAACGGCCTGATGGCTTGCGCTCTGGTGTTGACAGTGCGATTCTAAAACTTGCGCGGGTGCTGGCACGTCAGGCTGCTCGGGAAGACCATGCGCGCGAGTTGGCGAGGAGCGCATGTGATGACAAAGAGAGCAGCGATTTATGCAAGGTTTTCAACAGACCTGCAAAATGAGCGATCTGTCGAGGACCAATTTGTTCTTTGCCGAAAGCACGCAGAGCAACACCAACTTACTGTTGTGAGAACCTTTGAAGACAGGGCCAGATCCGGGGCCTCCATATTCGGTAGGGACGGTCTGCTGCAATTGATGGACGCCGCCAGGGATGGTTCGTTCGATGTGCTGATCGTTGAGGCTCTCGATCGTCTGTCACGCGACATGGAGGATCTTGCCGGCCTGCACAAACGCTTGTCGTTTCTGAATATCGAAATTCGGGCCGTACATGAGGGCGTTGCCAACACCGTTCTTGTTGGTCTTCGCGGGTTGGTTGGACAGCTCTATCGTGAGGACAATGCGCACAAGATCCGCAGAGGCCAAGCTGGTCGAGTGGGGAGCGGCTTAAACGCAGGAGGGCTTACCTTCGGATATGCCCCTGTTCCCGGCGAACCTGGCAAACGAAAAATTGTCGAAGAAGAAGCTCAAACCATCCGTCGCATCTTCGAAGAGTATGTTGCTGGTCGAACTCCCCGGGACATTGCACATGACTTGAACCGCGATCGCCTTCCCGCGCCTCGCGGCTCTAAATGGAATGCGTCCACAATCAATGGCAATGTTCAGCGTGGAACGGGCATATTGCAAAACGAGCTGTATGCCGGTCGCCTCGTTTGGAACAAAGTGCGGATGGTGAAGAACCCGGATACCGGCCGGAGGATTTCTCGCCCTAATCCAAAAGAAGAATGGCAATCAGCCGATGTGCCGGATCTTGCAATCATATCGACTGAGCTTTTTGAACAGGCTCAGGCCCGGAAGAAGGAACGCGGAAAAGACCAGCCACACCTTCAGCGCAGACCTCGCCATATGCTTTCAGGACTGTTGAGGTGCGGCGTATGTGGTTCGGGCATGTCGACGAAGGGGAGGGACAAGTCTGACCGCATCAGGATCAGGTGTTCGGCATCGACGGAGAGCAATTCGTGCCCGGATCCGAGAACCTTCTATTTGGACACAGTTGAATCCGCGGTGCTAGCGGGCCTGAGTTCAGAGATGAAACAGCCGAAGGTTCTCGCAGAATATGTGAAAACCTATCATGAGGAACGCAAGCGACTGTCCGCAGAGGCCGATGCGAAGCGCAGCAGACTGGAACGCCGTGCTGCTCAGCTCAAGCGTGAAATTGACCGTCTTGTCGATCATTTGGCGAAAGGTATTGGGGACCCAAATGTGATTGGTCCTCGCTCGACGGAGCTTCACTACGAGCGTGAGGATATTCTGGCAGAGCTCGCGGAGGCTCCTCCTGCATACGAAGTGGTGTCGCTCCATCCTGGCATTCTGTCGCGTTATGAGCAGCAGCTCGAGACGCTTCAGAAAGCGTTGGCGGAGGGAATACGATCAGGGGATAGCGAGTGCGCTGAGGCGATGCGCGACCTTGTCGAAACAGTCACGGTGCATCGTGACCCGTCAGCACCTGGTGCCGTTGAGATTGAAGTCAAAGGTCGCCTATCCGCACTTCTCGGAGAGGGACATTATCCAAACGGCGTGAAAGCGTCGGGGGGATCGATGGTAGCGGAGGAGGGACTCGAACCCCCGACACGCGGATTATGATTCCGCTGCTCTAACCGGCTGAGCTACTCCGCCATCCCGTGCGATCCGAGCCTGGGTGGCCCGCGCGACGTGGGGTGCTTATAGTGAGGCGGCGGGCGGGCGTCAAGCGTTGAATTGGCGTCCGGCCGCAAAGTTTTTTGTCTGGCCTCAGGCCGCGGAAACCGGGGCTTTGACCTGTGGAAAATCGATCGCCCAGTCGCCCGTGCGTTCGGTATTGTGGATCCAGCCACCGCCCAGAACACGGGCTGTTTCGTCATCCGTATCAAAGAAGACGCAGGCCTGGCCCGGGGCGACGCCGGTTTCGCCGTTGGCAAGATCCACGAACGCCTTGCCGTTCAGGATGCGCAAGGTGGCCGGTGCCGGCGGCCGGGTGGAGCGGACCTTGGCGAAGAGCTCGATCTCGTCGCCTTCGTCCAGCGGCTGATCGCCGATCCAGTTCATTTCGCGCAGCAGGATGGTGCGGGTCGCCAGTGCCTCGCGCGGGCCGACGACGACACGGCGCTCGTCCGGGTCGAGGCGCACCACATAGAGCGGGTCGCCCGTGGCAACGCCAAGGCCGCGGCGCTGGCCGATGGTGTAGTGAATAATGCCGTCGTGCTCACCCAGCACGCGGCCGTCCATATGGACGATCTGGCCAGGTTCGGCCGCATTGGGGCGCAGCTTGCGGATGACCTCGGCATAATCGCCGTTGGGCACGAAGCAGATGTCCTGGCTGTCCGGCTTGTTGGCGACGGTCAGGCCGAATTCGGCTGCAAGCTCACGCACCTTCGACTTGGGCATGCCGCCAAGCGGAAAGCGGATGAAATCGAGCTGGTCCTGCGTGGTGGCGAACAGGAAATAGCTCTGGTCGCGGTCAAGATCGGCCGGGCGGAAAAGCGCGCGCTTGTTGCCCTGCTGGGCGGAGCGGACATAGTGGCCGGTTGCCAGTGCATCGGCGCCAAGATCCTTCGCGGTCTTCAGGAGATCGGTGAACTTGACCGTCTGGTTGCAGGAGACGCAGGGGATCGGGGTTTCGCCGGCGATGTAGCTGTCGGCGAAACGGTCCATGACCTGTTCCTTGAACCGGCTTTCATAATCCAGCACGTAATGGGGAATGCCGATGGTTTCGGCCGCGCGGCGGGCATCATGAATGTCGACGCCCGCGCAACAGGACTTCGCCTTGCTGACGGCGGCGCCGTGATCATAAAGCTGCAGGGTGACGCCGATGACGTCGTAGCCTTCGGCCTTCATCAGGGCGGCCACGACCGAGCTGTCGACCCCGCCGGACATGGCGACGACAACGCGTGTGTCTTCCGGGCGGCCGGGCAGATCCAGACTGTTTCGCATCCAGTGTACTTCCAGAAGTTTTTGGCCGATCGCGCAGACGGGGCGGTTGTCTGTCCCGAGCCTTCCACGCCCTGCCGGGCGGGCGGCGATCAAGGGCCCTATTCAAAGTTGGCGGCACTATACAGATAAGGAGAGCGGCTGCCAATTGCTTCCCCCGCATGGCAGGCACGCTTTGCCGGACCGGCAAAGCTTGCCGCCCGAAACCCGAGGGAGTTTCGCTTCGCCTTTGAAAAAGATGAGCAAAATCAAAGGTTCTGACAGGGTTTAACGTTTGGCCCGATGTTTGCTTTCTATTCCGGTGACGAAATATGCCCGCCGGTGCGGGCCGGGATCTGGGGGCAAGCGTGCTGCCATTTGGACTGACAACGGATGTTTCTGCCGGGGCGCTGGCAGCGGGTGCGGGCAGCGCACTTGCTGGCGGGCAGGCTTCTGCAGGTGCGGCTGCTTCCTCTGTTGGGGGCAAGGCAAACGGATTTGCCGACGAGCTGAACTCGATCTCGGGGCAGGGCGCCGCGAAGGGCGTAGGGCAAGACAAGGGTCAGGTCAGTGCCGTGGTTTCCGCCAAGGCCGGCCGGGCGGCCGATCCGGTGAAGTCGGGGGCGGTTGCCGCGCAGATCCAGACCGCTGTGGTGACAGGCGAACTTGCGCCCACCATTGCGGTGGATCCGACGGTCCCGGTTACCGATCCTCTTCTTTCCGGCGATATCGTGGCCGGCACTCCGCCGCTCAACGCGGGGCAACCCGGTGATACGGATCAGGGTCTGCTTCCCTCTGAAGGAGATGAGGCAGCGCAAACCGCCGACGTTGCCCTGGTTGCGGAATTTGCGCCGGTCGCTCCTGTTGCACCTGTTGTTCCGGCTCCTGCTGGCGAAGGCGCGGCTATCACGCCCGCCTCTGCCGATGCCGGCGTGCCCGGTGCCGCACTTTCGGGAAGCGCAGGTCTTGCAGGCAACGTTCCAGTGGTGCCTGCCGCTGGTGCCGCAAACGGGGCTGTGCCTGTTCCCGCGGCAGATGCTGGAGCTGGTGCAGGTTCCGGAGGTTCTGCACCGGCTACGGCGCCGAGCTTTGCCGGCGCGTTGAACGGGGTTGAGGCAGGCGCTGCGCAGCCTGAAAGAGCCGGGTTGACAGCACCGGCTACAGCGGCGGAGGCGCAGGCAGCAGTTGCACGGCCAGCGCCTGTCACGACAGAGCGTCGCTGGCAGAGCGAACTGCCGAAAGAATTCCGGGCGTCGGTAACGCCTGCCGCTCAGCCAGCCGGCCAGCAGCCGGCCGTGACGTTGCCTGTCCAGGCAAGTGTGCAGGCCGGCGCGGTGGTTGGCGGTCAGGCGCCGGGGCAGGGGCCTGGCGAAGCGCCTGGTCTCCAGGTTGCGGCAGCAACGCCTGCCGGAACTGTTGCTGCGTCTGTCTCGGCTGTCGCCAAGGCTGCTGCGGCATCTGAAGGCACGCAGGTTCCTGCAGTGCCTGCCGCACCCGTGGTGGATGGCGAGACGTCAGCCCAGCCGGTAACGGCGAACACGCAAACGGGTGATGCGAGCGCACAGGCAGGAACTGCGATGAGTGCGGCCACCACGCAGGTTGCCGCTGCCGTGAATGCGGGTGCCGTTCCTGTTCAGCAGCCGGTTCAGGCAACGCCCCAGCCGGTGTTGTCCGAACAGTTGCTGGCTGGTGAGCCTGTCGCCGAGGAAGGTACGGGTCTCGTCAAACCGGTCACGGGTGAAGCTTCCGCTCCGCAGGGGCCGGGCAATGCGCAAAATGCTGCTGCCGG
Source organism: Roseibium algicola (assembly GCF_001999245.1). Taxonomy (NCBI): domain Bacteria; kingdom Pseudomonadati; phylum Pseudomonadota; class Alphaproteobacteria; order Hyphomicrobiales; family Stappiaceae; genus Roseibium; species Roseibium algicola. The sequence continues at coordinate 4,138,406 of NZ_CP019630.1, forward strand.
ACTTGCTGCCAAGGGCGCGGAGCAATCGGGACCTGAGCCGCGCGGTGCGGCCCTGGCTGGTCCTGTCGCTGCTGCGGCGCTGTCGAATATTGCGGCTGACGAAGCGGATATGCCTGCTGAATTGCAGCACACCAGCATTTCCGGCGAGTTCGGTGCGGCAACGGTACGCGGCGGCGATCTGGCAGGGGCAATGCGGACCGAGAGCCTGCAGATGCCGAGCCAGAGCCAGTCCGGCCAGGTGGCTACCCAGGTGGCCGCAGAGATTGCGCGCAATCTGAAGGATGGTCAGACCCGTTTCCAGATGCGTTTCGACCCGCCGGAGCTCGGCCGAGTCGAGGTTGAGATGAAGGTTTCTCATGATGGCAAGGTCCAGGCCCATCTGCGTGTCGACCGGCCGGAGACGCTGGACATGTTCCTTCGTGATCAGCGCGGCCTGGAGCGCGCGCTGGAAGCGGCAGGGCTCAACCCGGATTCAGACAACCTGCAATTCTCCCTGAGACAGGACGGCGGCCAGCAGTTCGGCTCCGAACAGGGAGGGGATGGACATCAGCCGGCCTCGAGTGGTGGCGGAGGCACGGTTTCCGCGGAAGCCGATCCGATGCTTGAAGACATTGTCAGAATGACCATCGCGGAAAAGCGCGGCGGCCTGGACATGAAAGTGTAACGGGGCGAGTTGCTGCCTCAGGAGTGAAAAAATGACAACCGTTTCTCCAACTTCCTCTGCATCGTCGCAGACCGGCTCGGCAACCAGCCAGGCCGGCCTCATCGCCGATTACGAACTGTTCCTGAGCATCCTGACGACGCAGATCCAGAACCAGGATCCGCTGGATCCGCTGGACTCGGCCGAATACACCAATCAGCTGGTTCAGTATTCGAGCGTCGAGCAGGCCATCAAGCAGAACCAGAACCTTGAAGAGATCATTGCCTCGCTGACGAGCAACCAGAGCATGAGTTACGTCAGCTATATCGGCAATGAAGTGACTGCTGATGCTTCCACGACGACCCTGTCAGGCAGTCAGGCCAGCTGGAGCTATAATGTGGCGGAAGATGCGACTGGCACCTTCGAGATCCGCAATACCAGCGGGTCCATCGTCTATAGCGGCGACATCGAGCTGGCAGCAGGCGACGGCACCTTCTACTGGAACGGGCAGACTGATTCCGGCCAGCAGGCCGTGAACGGGCTCTACACCATCTCCTTTAATGTGAAGGACGCCTCCAGCCGGCCGGAAACCGTCAAGACGACCGTATCGGGCATCGTCGACAGCGTGGACTGGTCGAGCGGCGAAGCGGTGCTGAAGGTTGGCAGCCAGGAGTTTCCGGTCAGTTCCGTGGTGTCGGTCGCCCGGCCGTCCTGATCAGCCACACATTCACATTTTTTGAAAACCGCTCCGGATGCCTCCGGGGCGGTTTTTCGCGTTTTCTCGATGTTTCAAGGGGCTGAGGGTAATCCGCGGGACATTTGCCGGCACAAAAAACAAGAATGAAGTGTGGCCGGAGGAGGGATGCAATTTTCAGGTTAATCGAATTGCCTTGCAAATTGCACGGTCAGGTAAATATGGTTAACGATTTCATATAATACTATTTAGAATTGGACCCTTTATCTTTGCGAAATCCTAAATATCATTCACTAAATTTAGATTTTATAGTTAATAAAAACACAATTTTGCTTTAGGCGTTTGTTAAGCGTCATCTTGTAGTCTCAAATCAGCCTTGGTCATGGTTAGTGTGAGAGTACAATGACCGAACACATTCGTTCGCGTGTAAAATATGTCATCGGACCGGACGGGAGCCCGCTTACCATTGCGGACCTGCCTCCGACTTCGACAAAGCGGTGGGTCATCCGCCGCAAGGCAGAGGTGGTTGCCGCAGTTCGCGGTGGCTTGTTGTCCCTTGAAGAAGCGTGCCAGAGATACACTCTGACAGTTGAGGAGTTCCTCTCCTGGCAAAGCTCGATTGAAAAGCACGGTCTTGCCGGGCTTCGAGCGACCCGGGTCCAGCAATATCGAAATTGACCCGGAACACGGTTTCTGCAATGCGCCGGTGGGGCGCAATCAAAAGGTCGGCACTGCCGGCCTTTTTATTTGTCTTGCTGTCCGTACGGAACTTATCCAAAAATTAATGAGGTAGGCAGTTTTTCCCCACCTCAGTTGCAGTTTGCATTAATCGAAATGGCGGAAACCCGCCGATCTGCCCCTATTGGAAAGGTTTTGTTAACCACTTGTTAACCACCTGGGCGGCAAATTTTGCCCATCGAAGGTGTGGCGTGCCCAGCCGACTCCAATAATAACGGCAGGGGCATGTTTCAAATGCGGGCGGGCATTCGTGAACGGACTTGTAGAATTCATCAGAACCTTGGGGGCGGCACGCATTGCTGCAATGGGGGCAGTTGCCGCCATCCTCGTCGGCGTCTTCGCCTTCATCATCTTTCGGGTGACGGCACCCCAGATGACGACACTCTACAACGAGTTGACCCTTGAGGATTCCGCATCGATCGTTTCCCAGCTGGAAAGCCAGGGTGTGCAATTCGAGATCGCTCGTCAGGGCGCCTCGATTCTCGTTCCGAACGAGCAGGTCGCCCGCCTGCGCATGCAGCTTGCCGCTGAAGGCCTGCCGACCGGCGGCTCTATCGGCTACGAGATCTTCGACCGTTCAGACACTCTTGGCGCTACCAGCTTCGTTCAGAACATCAATCACCTGCGCGCCATGGAAGGCGAGCTGTCACGCACGATCGGCTCCCTCGACCGCATCCGCGCCGCCCGCGTTCACCTGGTTATCCCGGAGCGTCAGCTGTTCCAGAGAGATCGTCGTCCGCCGTCAGCGTCCATCGTTCTGAACGTTCGTGGTGCCCTCGGCCCGGGCGAAATCCGCGCTGTCCAGCATCTGGTTGCCACCGCGGTTGACGGACTTGAGCCGGACCGTGTCTCGATTGTCGACGAAAGCGGCCGTCTGCTGGCTTCCGGCGCGGGCAACGACGAAGACGGCCTGATGACGAATTCGCTGCAGGAGCGGACTGTCGAGGTCGAAGGCCGGCTGCGCAACCAGATCGAGGAAATTCTGAACTCCGTCGTCGGCCCTGGGCGGGCACGGGTTCGCGTCAACGCGGAAGTCGACTATAATCGCCTGACGGAGACCACCGAGACCTTCGATCCGGACGGGCAGGTGGTGCGTTCGACCCAGTCCAAGGAAGAAGCTTCTTCCGCCGTGTCCCGGAACGGGCAGGTGACTGTTGCCAACCAGCTTCCGAACGCCGATGCTGGTCAGGGGCAGGCAGAGCGCGACACGTCGTCCATTACCGAGGAAATCGTCAACTACGAGATTTCCCACTCGACCCGGACCGAAGTTGTCGAAGCTGGCAAGATCAAGCGTCTGTCCGTTGCGGTGCTGGTTGACGGCACCTACCAGCCGGACGGCAATGGCGGCAGTACCTATACACCGCGCGCCCAGGAAACCCTGGACCGGATCGCTGTTCTGGTGCGCTCCGCAGTCGGTTTCGATGCCGAGCGGGGCGACGTTGTGGAAGTCGTGAACCTGCAGTTCGCCCTGCCGCCGCAGGACGACCTGCTGGCTGAAAGTGACAGCCTGTTCGATTTCACCCGCAACGACATCATTCGTTTTGCCGAGCTGGGTGTGCTGTTCCTGATTGCCGTGATGCTGCTGCTCTTCGTGGTACGCCCGCTGCTGCGCCGCATCGTGACACCGGAAGAAAAGCAACCTCAGGAGCTGATGATCGGTCCGGATGGGACGCTGGTAGTGGAGACGGAAGTGCCACAGGAAGAATCGGCTGAAGACGAATTCGTGATCGAATGGCTGGAACAGGCCAAGCAGGAAGGGGCCATGCAGGCAAGCTCGATTGCCAAGGTAGGCGACATGATCAAGGACCATCCGACCGAAGCGGTGACCATCGTTCGTGGTTGGCTGGATGAACAGGCGGCCTGACGGTGAGCGATCAACTCCAGAAACAGCTGCAGGTCAGCGCGGACGAAGAAGAGCGCGAGCTGAAGGGAGCGGAACGGGCAGCCGTTCTGCTTCTCGCGCTTGGCGAGTCCCATGGCGCGCCGATCTGGGCAAAGCTTGACGAGATCGAGGTGCGCCAGGTTTCGGCCGCGATGGCCAACCTCGGCCCAGTCACGCCGAACATGCTGGAGAACCTGTTCAAGGATTTCGTGCGCCGCGTCAGTTCCAAGGGATCGCTGACAGGGAACGTCGATGCGACCGAGCGGCTGCTGGCCAGCTTCCTGCCGGGTGAGAAGGTCTCCATCATCATGGAGGAAATCCGCGGTCCCGCCGGGCGTAACATGTGGGAGAAGCTCTCCAACGTGCAGGAGAACGTTCTCGCCAACTATCTGAAGAACGAATATCCGCAGACGGTCGCGGTGGTGCTGTCGAAGATCAATTCCGACCACGCGGCACGGGTGCTGGGCATTCTGCCGGAGGAACTGGCGCTGGAAGTGGTCAGCCGCATGCTGCGCATGGATGCCGTCCAGAAGGAAGTTCTGGAGAAGGTGGAGCAGACGCTGCGCGTGGAATTCATGTCGAACCTCACCAACACCTCGCGGCGCGACAGCCACGAGATGATGGCGGAGATCTTCAACAATTTCGATCGGCAGACCGAAGCCCGCTTCCTGGCAGCCCTGGAAGAGGACAACCGCGAAGCTGCCGACCGCATCAAGACCCTGATGTTCACCTTCGACGATCTGTTGAAGCTGGACGCAGCCAGTGCACAGACACTGCTCAGGCACGTCGAAAAGGACGCCCTGGCCATTGCGCTCAAGGGGTCCACGGATACGGCAAGGGAATTCTTCTTCGGCAACATGTCCTCGCGCGCCGCAAAACTTCTGCAGGACGACATGGATGCGCTTGGACCCGTGCGGTTGCGCGACGTGGACGAAGCGCAGACCGGCATGGTGAACAAGGCCAAGGACCTGGCAGCCAAGGGCGAGATCATGATCTCCAAGTCCAAGGGCGAGGATGAAATTATCTACTAATGCGGCAAACGGCAGGCACTTACAGCAGAATGGGACGCATGACCAACCCATCGAAATTTCTGTTCAACGTCGACTTTTCCGAGCCTGAAGAGCCGGAAGAGGTCGCTCCCGTCGAGCCGGAGATACCGATGATTCCGGTCGCCCAGCATGAGGAATTGCTGAAGAAGGCAAGGGCCCAGGCTTTCGAGGAAGGCCGGGTGAAGGCGCTTCAGGACCTGCAGACCAAGCAGGAGACGTTGCTTACGGCGGAAGTCAATCATCTGGCCGGGGCGGTTTCGCGCGTGCTGGAGACCCTGGACGGGCAGGTGGCGGAACGCGAGAAAGATGCCATCAGTCTCGCTTTTCTTGTGGCCAGGCGTTTGTGTGCCCATCTGATCGCACGCCAGCCGCTGGCCGAGACGGTGGCTTTGGTGTCAGAATGCCTTGGACCGCTGCGCAAGGCGCCGCATCTCGTCATCCGTATCGCCGAGAAGGATGTCGAGGTGCTGAAGGCCCAGGTGGATCCGATCATTCACGAAAAGGGCTTCGAAGGGCGGCTGGTCATCCTCGGCGAGCCGGAAATCGGCCGCGGCGACTGCCATATCGAGTGGGCCGACGGCGGTATCAGACGCGACCGCAAGGCGATCGAAGCCGAAATCGATGCCAGCATTCGTTCCTACCTGCGAGGGCGCAGCGCGGAAAGACGAGGCAAAACCTCCGACACGTCGGCGGAAAAGGAAACTGACGCATGAGCGACGAGCAAGATCACAATATCCCGCTCGACGAGCTCGAGGCGCCGCAGCGCCGGCTCGACGATGGCGAAATGCATGTACCGCAGTCCGCGGCTGACCTTGAGGCCGTGTTCGATGTTCCCGTGCGCATTTCCGCCGTTCTGGGGCACTCCAGAATGCATGTCTCGGACCTGTTGAAACTGGCATCCGGAACGGTTCTGGAACTCGACCGGAAGGTGGGGGAAGCCATCGATATCTACGTGAACGACCGGCTGGTCGCCCGCGGTGAAGTCGTCCTGGTGGAAGACAAGCTCGGCGTGACCATGACTGAAATCATCAAGACGGATCGATAGGGAAAGTAACGGATGCGGCTGTTAATTGTCGGAACGCTCGGCGGTCAGCTGACGACGGCTTCCAAGATCGCGATGCAGGGCGGGGCCCAGGTCACCCATGCGGACGATATCGAAGGTGCCTTGAGGGTGCTTCGGTCCGGGCGCGGAGCGGACCTCCTGATGGTCGAGGTCCATCTCGACATTGCCGGGCTGATCCAGAAACTCCAGAACGAACGCGTGCATGTGCCGGTGGTGGCCTGCGGCGTGGAAACGGATGCACAGGCCGCGGTGTCTGCCATTCGGGCAGGCGCGAAGGAATATATCCCGCTGCCGCCCGATCCGGAGCTGATCGCAGCCGTTCTGGCGGCTGTTGCCCAGGAACGCGGCGATCTGATCTACCGGGACGATGCCATGGCATCGGTGGTCAAGCTTGCCGAACAGGTCGCGCCATCCGATGCTTCTGTGCTGATCACCGGTGAATCCGGCACGGGTAAGGAAGTCATTGCCCGCCATGTGCACAAATGCTCGAACCGGGCCTCGAAGCCGTTTATCTCGATCAACTGCGCGGCCATTCCCGAACATCTTCTGGAATCCGAACTCTTCGGCCACGAGAAGGGCGCCTTCACCGGCGCGGTCGCCCGTCGGATCGGCAAGTTCGAGGAAGCCGATGGCGGCACGCTGCTGCTTGATGAAATTTCGGAAATGGACGTTCGCCTGCAGGCCAAGCTCCTGCGCGCCATCCAGGAGCGTGTGATCGACCGCGTCGGCGGCACGCGCCCGGTTCCTGTCAATATCCGCATCCTGGCAACGTCCAACCGGGATCTTGCCGAAAGCGTGCGTCAGGGCCATTTCCGCGAAGATCTTCTGTTCCGCCTCAATGTGGTGAACCTGAAGCTGCCGGCTCTTCGCGAGCGGCCGGCGGACATCATGGAACTCGCCCTGTTCTTCATCAAGCACTACTCGGAAGCCAATGGTGTGCCGGTTCGGCCACTGTCCGTCGAGGCCCGTCAGGCGCTGATGTCCAATCCGTGGCCGGGTAACGTGCGCGAACTGGAAAACACCATGCACCGCGCGGTGCTGCTGGCTTCGGGTGGTGAAATCGGCGTCGAGGCGATCCGCATGCCGGACGGCTCGCCGCTGAGCGTCTCCAAGGGCGCTGCGGAGCGTGCGGCGCAGACGGCGGAAGCCGTGACGCGATCCTTCGTCGGACGCACGGTTGCCGATGTCGAGCGTGATCTCATTCTCGACACGCTGGATCATTGCCTGGGCAACCGGACACATGCTGCAAAAATTCTGGGTATTTCAATCCGGACGCTGCGCAACAAGCTGAATCAATATACCGATGAAGGAATAAGCGTTCCGGGACCGGGCGAAGCCCGGGCCTGAGCGCACCGGCAGGAACCATAACAAAGGCCCCGTCCGTTGATTGACCCGGGCGGCGGTTACAGGAAACCAGACCACAAATGTCGGACACGGCGGCAGGCGAACAGCGCAGACCGGAAGGCCCCTCAGCGGAGCAGCAGACGGCTGCGCCCGCCGCGGCTACCGGCCTAGCCGCTTTCCCCTTCCTTCAGGAGGTGTTTGACACCCTTCGCCGGGGTGACGTCGGTCTGGCGACCGGCATTCTCGTCATCCTGACGCTCCTGATCCTGCCGATGCCACCGGTGATGCTGGACACGTTCCTGGCGGTCTCCATCATCTTTTCCGTCATGATCCTCATGACGGGCCTGTTCATCCAGCGGCCGCTGGAATTCTCGTCCTTCCCGACAGTGCTGCTGATTGCGACCATGCTGCGGCTGGGTCTCAATATTTCCTCCACCCGGCTTATCCTGGCAAACGGGCATGAAGGCACTGCGGCGGCGGGCAACGTCATTCAGTCCTTCGGCAATCTCGTCATGGGCGGGAACTTCGTCATCGGGATCATCGTCTTCGCAATCCTGGTGATCGTAAACTTCGTCGTCATCACCAAGGGTTCCGGCCGTATCGCGGAAGTCGCGGCACGCTTTACCCTGGATGCCATGCCGGGCAAGCAGATGGCGATCGATGCGGATCTGTCCGCAGGCCTCATCGACGAAGCCGAGGCCAAGTCTCGGCGCAAGGCGCTTGAAGACGAAAGCGCCTTCTTCGGGGCCATGGACGGTGCGTCCAAATTCGTGCGCGGCGACGCCATTGCCGGCCTTCTGATCACCTTCATCAACATTCTCGGCGGCATCTTCATCGGTGTTGCGCAGATGGAGCTGACCTTTACCGAGGCCGCCAACAACTACACGCTGCTGACCATCGGCGATGGCCTTGTCTCCCAGATCCCGGCACTGATCGTTTCCACGGCGGCCGGCCTTCTTGTTTCCAAGGCAGGTGTGCATGGCGCTGCCGACAAGGCGCTGACCAGCCAGTTCACCGGCTATCCGAAGGCACTCGGCATGTCGGCCGCGGTTATGGTGATCCTGGCGCTGCTTCCGGGGATGCCCATGGTCCCGTTCTTCGGTCTTGCAGGTCTTGCCGGTTACCTGGCCTTTTCCGTCGGGTCGAAGAAGAAGAAGGCCGCGGCAAAGGCCGAGATGGTCAAGGCCGTGGAAGCTGCGCCGAAGCCGCCGCCAGAGCCGCCGATTACCGACGCCCTGAAGATGGACGAACTGCGGATCGAGCTCGGCTATGCCCTGTTGCCGCTGATCAACGGCAAGGCAACGGGCGACAACGATGTTCTGACCGAGCAGATCAAGGCATTGCGCCGCCAGATCGCGGGCGACATGGGCGTGATCATGCCGCCGGTGCGCATCCTCGACAACATTCAGCTTGGCGCGAACGATTACGTCATCAAGGTGAAGGAGGTCGAAGCCGGCCGCGGGGTGCTTTACCCGAACCACTTCATGGTCATGGATCCGGCAGGTGGGCAGGTCAAGCTGCCGGGCACGCACACCACGGAACCGACGTTCGGCTTGCCGGCAACCTGGGTGGAGGCCCAGTACCGCGAGGATGCTTCCCTGCGCGGCTACACCGTGGTGGATCCGGCAACCGTTCTTTCCACGCATCTGACCGAGACGATCAAGGCCAATATCAGCGAACTCCTGACCTATGGCGACGTGCAGAAGCTGCTCAAGGAGCTGAAGGGCGAGCAGGCCAAGCTGGTCGAGGACCTGATCCCGTCGCAGATCACCGTGTCCGGTGTCCAGCGCGTGCTGCAAACCCTCCTGGGCGAGCGGATTTCGGTTCGCGACCTTGGAACCATTCTGGAAGGCGTGTCCGAAGCAACCGGCATGACCCGCAACACGGACACCATTGCCGAGCACGTGCGCACCCGTCTTGGCAGGCAGATCTGCGCCGCCAATCTGGCGCCCGGCGGCTATCTGCCGCTCATCGCGCTGTCGCCGCAATGGGAGCAGGCTTTCCTGGAATCCATCATCGGCGAGGGTGATGACCGCCAGCTAGCAATGCAACCCAGCAAGCTGCAGGAATTCGTCGGCAGGGTCCGCGATGCGTTTGAGCAGGCTGCGCAGCAGGGCGAGGTTCCCGTGTTGCTGACATCCCCGCAGACCAGGCCGTTCGTTCGCTCCATCGTCGAGCGTTTCCGCGCCCATACGACGATCATGAGCCAGGCGGAAGTTCACCCGCGGATCAAGCTCAAGACAATCGGTTCGATCTGAGGTGGGGCAATCATCAGTGCGTTCAACAAAGGCTCTGTTGAACACCCGCTGATGTCATGCCCGGTGTGCTAGACGACCACGTTAATCCTGGCCATGGCGGCGGTCTGACTGGCGTATGTGCCCAGCCGGCCCTGGTTCTGCAGGACAAACAGCGAATTTGCCTGAGAGGCCTGCGTGTTGATCGATTGCATCACGTAAGCGAGGTTGTTCAGCTGGTCGATACGCTTTGCGGCTGTCTGACGCCGCTTTGTCCAGGCCTTGTTGTAGTCGGCCAGGGACACCTTGCGACTGGAGCTGAAACGTTTGGAATAATCTCGTTGGAAGTAGTTGCTGACCTTGGCCATGCGATTGCCTTTTCAAAAGACTGAAACAGCATAGCTCCCGAAGGAATAAACAAGCTCTTAACGCGCGTTTCTGCAGAAAACGCTACGTAACTTTTTTCGAGAAAATATCATCTTCCCGGACCTTTGCCCGGCGGTTTATCCGGGAAAATCTAGACGAGCACGTTGATGCGGGCCATCGCGGCGGTCTGGTTCGCATAACCACCCAGCCGGCCTTGGTTCTGCATGACAAACAACGTGTTTGTCTGAGCTGCCTGCGTATTGATGGTCGCGAAGGTGGATGCCAGGTTCCGAAGCTGCTGCATTTTCTGCGACGACGCCTGACGGCGCCCGTTCCAGGCCTTGTTGTAGTCAGACCAGGTTGACTGCCGCTTCGTGCTGAAAGTTTTGTGGTAGTCCCGCTGGACGTAGTTTCCGACCTTTGCCATGGCAGCTCCTTCCTGGAGATCTGAACAGACTGTGTGCGAAGATGGTTAACAAGCCCTTAAATCAGCGCAATGTGCACAGGGCGGCTTGGCGACAAACGTTCCAGCTGTTAAGCCCGGAAAAACACGCGAGATTCTGGAGTTTTCATGTCGACGCAAGCGCTTAACCTCGATGGCTACACCGATATTCCGGAGGGCAAGGTTGCCTTCGTGGTCACGTTCCTGGAAATGCTTCAGGCACCTGAACAGCCTCTTGCGCCATCACGCAGCGACGTGACATTGCAGCGGTGGCAGACGCCGGATCTCGACAGCTATCGCAAGCTTTTCCGGGAGGTCGGTGAAGACTGGATCTGGTTCGGCCGGCTGGTTCATGACGACAAGACGCTGGAGCAGTTGCTCGCCGAGCCTGCCCGCGAGAACTACCTGCCGATCATCGATGGCAAGCCGGTCGGTACGCTGGAGCTGGATTTTGCCAACCCGGAAGAGCCTGAACTTTCCTATTTCGGTCTGGTCCCCGGCGCGATCGGTGGCGGACTTGGCCGCTGGCTGATGGCCCAGGCGCTGGACATCGTCTGGTCACGCCCGGAAACGAAACGGCTCTGGGTGCACACCTGCACCGGCGACAGCCCGCAGGCGCTGATCTTTTACCAGGCCTGCGGTTTCAAACCCTACAAGCGCGCTATCGAAGTTGCCGAAGACCCGCGTCTGCAAGGACTTCTCGGGCGCAAGCGCGCCCCGCATGTGCCTGTGATCGAGTGAGGACGCGCTTCAGCGCGATCTCGAAGGAATGGGGCTGCCCGCTCGCAAGCGCACCCGTCTAGGCACTTGCCCGAACCCGCTCCGGAAAGGCATCTGCAATGGCCTTGCGGTTTGCCTCCAGCACGCCGCGCTCGGTGATGAGGCCGGTCACGAGACGGGCAGGGGTGACGTCGAAGGCCGGATTTCCGACAGGAGATCCGTCCGCAACGATGTCCACCGTCTCGATCTCGCCGGCGCTGGTGCGGCCGGTGATGCGGCTGACTTCTTCGCCGCCGCGTTCCTCGATCGGGATCTGCCGGATACCGTCCGACAGGGAAAAGTCGATGGTCGGTGACGGCAGTGCGACATAGAAGGGCACACTGTTGTCCTTTGCAGCCAGTGCCTTCAGATAGGTGCCGATCTTGTTGCAGACATCACCGGTGGCCGTGGTGCGGTCCGTTCCGGTGATGACGATATCGACCTCGCCATGCTGCATCAGATGTCCGCCGGCATTGTCGACAATCACCGTGTGCGGCACACCATGCTGACCGAGCTCCCAGGCGGTCAGAAAAGCCCCCTGATTGCGCGGTCGGGTTTCGTCGACCCAGACATGAACGGGAATGCCGCCGTCATGGGACATGTAGATCGGCGCTGTCGCGGTGCCCCAGTCGACGGTGGCCAGCCAACCGGCGTTGCAATGGGTGAGGATGTTGACCGGCTCACCGGCGCGTTTCAGCCGCGAGATCGCGGCAATCAGCTCCATCCCGTGCATGCCGATGGCCATGTTGATGGCGATGTCCTCGTCGCAGATGTCATTGGCCAGCTTGAACGCTGCTTCCTCGCGGATTTCAGGTGCCAGCCGGACCAGTGTCCGACGCGCCTTGTCGAGGGCCCATTGCAAGTTGACCGCTGTCGGCCGGGTTTCCAGCAGGGACGAGCAGGCAGCATGGAGATTGTCGTCTGAAGCGTCAGTCCGCATGGCCAGCGCGACGCCGTAGGCGGCTGTTGCTCCAATCAGAGGCGCGCCGCGCACCTGCATGAACCGGATCGCATGGGCGGCGTCTTCCATTGTATGCAGTCGGATGGTCTCGAACGTGTGCGGAAATCTTGTCTGATCGATGATCTCGACCGAGCCGCCATCTTCCGCCAGCCAGATCGTGCGATATTTCTTGCCGTCCACGTTCATGAGCGAAACTCCGCAATCGCAATATGTTTTTTGCATAACCCATGAACAGGCTTCAGGCCAGTCGCGCGTTACTGGCGCGACTGTCAAAAATACCTTAATCTCCGTTAACCATGTTTGGATCATTGCCAGTGGATAGCTCGCAGGTGGAGGCCATGCGGCTGTTTCACTCGCGATAGAGTCAGTTAAGACTTGATTCACCAACGGCAGTACAACGGAGTCACGTGTACCCCATGTCTGAAATGCAGGATAACGTTGTCCCACATACGCGCATGCGGTCCTTGCGCGATGCGATCCGGAAGGTTCAGCTTGGCGAAGTCGAACGTTCGGACGTGGTTGTTGAGCTCCAGGAGACCGAGCGTGCCCGGCTGGACATGCTTGCAGACGAACTCAAGGACGTTTTCAGGGAAATCCCGGAAGATGACGACCAGTTTTCCCTTCAGATCATCTCCGGTTCCACGCCTCGGCTCTGGATCGATGCGACTAGCCACGTCGCCGTTGGCGGTGACAGGCGCACCTATCGGTTCCTGAAGGACACGCGCCTCGGCCGGGTGGTCATTCTGGAAACGGCCAACATCGATGACATGGCAGACTGCCTGACCGAATATATTGCCGAACGCGTGCTGGAGCGGGAAAAGGCGCTGGAAGGTGACTGGCTCAACAACCGGCTGCGGCAGGTCGCGCTCGACAGCAAGGTCGTGCGTGTCAAGGAAAGCCGTACGCCCTGGATGGCGGTCGCCGGTGCCTTCGGGATCGGTCTTGCGGCGGGCGTCATCGGCCTCATTGTCTTTGCCTGGTTCGCCAACCCGCTCTAAGGCGGCTTTTGTGAACGACGTCCAACACTCTCCAGTCTCGATCCTGGTTACCGCAAACCTGTGAGTGCCTTTCTGGGCAACTCGTCAGGCCTGCAGGAAGGGCCTCAGGGCCTGCCGCCCGGAATGGCGACTTCCCTTTCCGCGAGCAGCTTCACCGGCTCGTCTGGCGCGGCAAAGCCATGCTCTTCCATTTGGCAGGACCAGCCCTCGTTTGTCTTTTCGATCCGGAACAGGTTGTAGCGCGCCGCCGGTTTCTTGCCACCAGGTGCGCTTGTGGCAGATGGCACACCAACCACCGGGACGAGCCCGTCCGGTCCCTCGATATGCTCGAAACTGTCGACATGGGTGTGGCCGTGCAGGATCAGCTCTGCACCGGCTCTCTTGACGACGGCGCGCACCCTGGAGGCGTCCGACAGGCGCTTGTGCCAACGGGTGGCATGGGGGAATGGCGGGTGATGCAGCATCACCACGCGGAAGAAACCATCCCGGCCAAGGTCGTCCAGAATTGCCCGCAGACGCTTGCTCTGCTTGCTGCCGACACGGCCCGTTGCGAACCAGGGGCCGCTGGCACGACCGGTCGTCACGCCGACAAGGGCGATGCCGTCCCGCTTGCGGACATAGGGAAAGGTTGCTTCCGAGTTGGTGCCGTTTGACGGCACATTGCCTGCGCCATCGCCGCGCATGTACGGCCACCATGCCGCACGAGCCCTGCGCACGGCTCCAGGCACATAGGCGTCGTGGTTGCCCGGAACGACGGAGACATCCTCCGGCGGGCCGATATCTTCAAGCCAGGTCCGCGCACCGGAAATTTCCAGGGGCAGCGCGATATTCACCAGGTCGCCGGTGACGGCAATATGGTCGGGCGCCTGTGCCTGCATGTCATCGACGAGTTGTTCGAGATAACTGCCGCCCATGATCCTCGACCGGTTGCGGCGCCAGTTGAGGTAACCAAGGATCCGCTTGGAAAAAAGCTGCAGCAGCTTGGGGTCCGGAAGCGGGCCGAGATGAGGGTCGGAAAGATGAGCGAGCGTGAATGTGGACATGGTCGCGCATCTTCAAAACGAAAAGCGCCGCGTCAAGGGGAAATGACGCGGCGCTTTCAAGTGAGTTCAGGAACTGCCGGGAAACCGGTTACTTGACCGGTTTGACTGCCTTTGCGGCTTTCGGCGCTTTCTCGGTGTTATTGTCTGCGGAGCGCGTGGTTTCGCGCAGCGTCGCGCCAACAACATTCACGAATCCGAACATGGGTCTTCTCCGTACAGGTTCCTTCGACCGACTTTAGTTGGTCGGGAAAGTGGTCAGGGTTGCGACGATGCGCGGGTTGGTCAGGTCGATAGCCGGCTTCCACTGGTAATTGTTGCGGTTGCGGCGGCGTTTTCCAAACAGAGCGTTCAACATTTTATTTTCCTTCAGGTTCGGGCGGTCAGAAGGGCTGCCCTCGAATTCATCAACTTGCCCGATATATATGCATGCGGTGCACAAAGGAGGAGCGTTATTCTCACGGGTCAGCCCTGCGGGGATTGCATGGGTTAAAAAAGTTTTATTTCCCCTCTGGATCCGGTAACGTCCTGAAAATGTTGAAGATATTATCAGTTTTGCCGAAGTCGGTGACCACACGCCTGATCCAGGGAATTGGACTTGTCCGAAACCCGTTCACGCTTGGGGTGCGCGTGATCGTTGAAGACCGGCACAGCCGGGTCCTTCTGGTGCGGCACAGTTATGTAACGGGCTGGTACCTGCCGGGTGGGGGCGTGGACAAGGGCGAGACGATGGAAGAGGCTGCCTGCCGGGAGGTTCTGGAAGAAGCCGGTGTCGTCTCGGTAAGCCGCCCGCAGCTTCTCAATATCTTCCTGAACCAGGAAGCGACAGGCCGGGATCATGTCGGGCTTTATCACATGCCCGAGTGGAGACAGGCGGACACCTTCCTTCAGCCCAATGCGGAAATCGAGGAAGCGGCATTCTTTGAGCTGGAGGCTTTGCCGGAGGGGCTTACGCGGTCCACAGCCCGGCGGCTTGACGAATTTCGCTCCGGCCGCGAACCGGAAAGCGGCAAGTGGTGAGGCTTGCCACCCCCAGGTCGGTCATGTCGTCTTCCGAGGTAAGCCGTAACCGGCTCACCTGGAAGTTTCCTACATGATCAGGCAGCAGCCTTGAAACGCTCGCGGTCGTGAGGGCGGGTGAAATCCAGCGCAGGCCCGACAGGGACGATCCTCGTCGGATTCACACTCTCATGTGAACCGTAGTAGTGCTGCTTGATCGTTGTCATGTCGACCGTGTCTGCAACACCCGGGACCTGATAAAGCTCCCGCAGGTAGTTCGACAGGTTCGGATAGTCGTCGATTCTGCGGATATTGCATTTGAAATGCCCGACATAGACCGCGTCGAAGCGCACCAGCGTCGTGAACAGTCGCCAGTCGGCTTCCGTCAGCTGGTCTCCGACCAGATAGCGCTGACGGGACAGGCGATCTTCCAGCTCGTCCAGTGCCTTGAACAGTTCCGTGACGGCTTCTTCATAGGCTTCCTGTGTGGTCGCGAAACCGGACTTGTAAACACCGTTGTTGACTGCGTGATAGACGCGCTCGTTGATACTGTCGATTTCGGTGCGCAAGGCAGTCGGATAGAAATCAAGGTGTGAGCCGGTCAGGTCGTTGAACGCCGAGTTGAACATCCGGATGATCTCGGAGGACTCGTTGCTCACGATCGTGTTCTGGTGCTTGTCCCAGAGGATCGGCACGGTCGCACGGCCGCTGTAGTGCGGGTCGGCCTTGGTGTAGACATGCCAGGCGTATTTCGCGCCGGTCAGCGGATCGATCTCCGGAAACTCCCAGCCGTTCTCCAGCATGAGCGGCTGTACGGCGGAGACGGAAATCAGGTCTTCCAGTTTCTTGAGCTTTCGGAATACCAGCGTGCGGTGCGCCCAGGGGCAGGCATAGGAAACGAACAGATGATAGCGATCCGCTTCAGCCTTGAAGCCGCCGTTGCCCGTGGGGCCGGCAGTCCCGTCCGCCGTGATCCAGTTCCGAAATGCCGCGTCCTTGCGGACGAAGCGTCCACCGGTGGATTTCGTGTCGTACCATTTGTCTTTCCAGACGCCGTCGACCAGCAGTCCCATGATGCGCTCCCTTGTTGTGCTTCGTCTGGTTAGGTTGTGCACACAGGCGGAAAATCAATCAATTGAATGCTCTGTTCCGGCTCGGTGAACAATCAGCGGACTGGTGAGAAGGGACAAAAAAGGCTGGACCGAAGCAGCCATTGCGTGGTAACCGCTTCTCCTCTTTCTGGAAATATCGGCTTTCGAACACGCTGATATCGCAACGAGACTGGGATAGATGACCGCAGGTCTTACGCTTCGACGACGAACCAGCCGACGAGATAACTCTCGTCCGCACCGTCGCGGCTGACCTGATCCTGGATCTTCCTTACGTTTTATCCAGGCACTGGCAGGCGCGCATTTCTCCAAAGACTGCATGCTTGCTGGAACCAGCCAAATGAAACAGACCACATGGGTCATCCGGCCCGAAGACGCGACTGACACTTCCGCAATTGACGATCTGCAGGCCGAAGCTTTCGGCCCAGGCCGGTTCGCGCGAACCGCTTTCCGGATCCGCGAAGGCGTCCCGCACCGTCCGGATGTCTCTTTCGTCGGCCTTGCGGGTGAGCAGGTGGCAGGGTCAATCAGACTGACACCGATCAGGATTGGCGACACCGACGCCCTGCTGCTCGGTCCGTTGACCGTATCTCCCGACTTCAAGAACCGGGGTCTCGGCAAGGCGCTTATGCGTACGGCGATGGAAGCGGCGGCTGCGGCCGGAGACAAGGTCGTGCTGCTGGTCGGCGATGCGCCTTACTACAGCCCCTTCGGCTTTCAGCAGGTTCCGTTCGGACGCATTACGTTGCCCGGGCCCGTCGACCCGGCGCGGCTCCTCGTCGCGCTGTTGAATGACGGCGACATTCCGAGCGGAATGGTGCACGGCGGAGCCTCTGTTGCGGTCGCTTCCTGAGGTTGTTTCTGCCTGACGCAGGGCGGGGCGACGGTGGGTGTGGCCCATCCTTCGAGACAGGCCTTCGGCCTTCCTCAGGATGAGGTCGAGGGGAAGCTACCGGCCTATCAATATTCTCTTCCTCATCCTGAGGAGGCCTTCAAGCCGTCTCGAAGGATGGGCCCCAAATACAACAGATCGGTTCGTACTTAGCTCAAGCGGATTGCCGACCGCCGCGAGGGTGGTCGGCACACAAGCTACCGCCCTTCGCGATACCAGGTCAGAGACAGGGCACCCAGCAGAAGCGTAAGACCAAGCAGTCCGATCATCAGCGGATAGCGGTCGATGCCGTTGAGGACGCTCGCCTCAGTGGCCTTCAGCCCCAGCCAGCCATTGCCGGCGTAGCTCGCTGACGGACGCATCGAAACAATGCGCGGGACGGTCAGGTCTCCGCCGACATCCCGCAAGCGCTCGGAGGCACCGCCCGTCGCTTCGCTGAGCGGGGCCAATGGCTCGGTCGTGGAAAGAACGTCGGTATATTCACGCGGGTTCTGGGGCCCAACGTGGATCAGCGCACTCATGTCCCCTTCTGTGACCGAGAACAACCCGGTTTCGCCGGCAGGCATGCCGCCACGCCACAGGCCTGGTTCCTGTTCGGTCAGAACGATCTGCGACCGGTCGCCTGTCGGCGAGACGACCGTGACTTCCCCGACGGTCTCGCCCAGGGTCTGGCGTTCGATAACCAGTTCCGGTCCGCGCATGGATACATTCAGCGCTTCTTCTTCCAGATCCGGCTCCTTCATCAGCCAGTGGGCCAGACGGCGCAGCAGCGGAACATGCGGACCACCGCCTTCATAACCACGTGCCCAGAGCCAGACGTGATCGGACAGCAGCATGGCCACTCGGCCTTCGCCTTCGCGGTTGAGAACCAGCAGCGGCGTGTCGCTCGGGCCGGACATCAGCGTCTGGCCGGCGTCGAGCTCGGTGTCGACCACGCGGAACCAGCGGCTCCATGCGGGCGGGTCCTGTTCGGATCCGGGCAGCCCACGGGTGACCGGGTGGCGCTTGCCGAGGTCGGCGAGGGTGGCGTGGTAGGGTTGTTCGAGAATAGTGCCGGTCGGACGGGCCGGAAGGATCGGCGCCAGTGGCGTGCGGTAAAGGCTGCCACCTTCGGCGTAATCAGGACCGCCAGCCAGCAGCATTGCACCGCCATCGCGCACATAGCGGGCGATATTGTCGAAATACAGCATCGGCAGAACGCCGCGGCGCACGTAGCGGTCGAAGATGATCAGGTCGAATTCGTCAATCTTCACCGAGAAGAGTTCCCGGGTCGGGAAAGCGATCAGCGACAGCTGGTTGATTGGCGTTCCGTCCTGTTTTTCCGGCGGGCGCAAGATGGTGAAGTGAACCAGATCCACCGAGGCATCGGACTTCAGAAGATTGCGCCAGGTGCGTTCACCGGCATGCGGTGACCCGGAAACAAGCAACACACGCAGATTCTCGCGGATGCCGTCGATGGTCACAACGGCCCTGTTGTTGAGCGTCGTGAGTTCGTCGGTCAGCGGCTCGGCGTCGAATTCGAAGATATTGTTGCCGCCATGGGCGATCTCAACCGGAATGTCGATCTTCTCGCCTGTCCGGGCCGTGCGTTCGGTGACGACATCGCCATCGCGTTTGACGGTCAGGCGCACCTGGTCGCCAGGTCCCGTGCCACGGCCCTGGTCGACGACAGTCAGGCTGACGATCTGCTCTGAATCAACCAGGCCGAACCGTGGGGCCTTGTCGAGTACGATGCGCCGGTCCCGTTCATCAACCGTACCGGTGATAAGGCCATGAACCGGGGCGTCGAAACCCAGGGCGCCTGCGTTGCCGGGGATGTCGTGGATCTGGCCGTCGGTCACGATGATCGCACCACCAACCCGATCCGGCGGAACGTCTGCAAGACCGTTTGCCAGGGTCTGGAACGCCTCGGTGCCATCGCCCGAACCGGAGTTGCGCGCTTCCAGAACGCGCAGGTCAAAGCCATCAAGGGCACCGATGCGGCGGGTCAGTTCTTCCACGGCCTCATCGGTTGTCGACTGGCGATCGGAGAGGCGTTGGCTCTGGCTCTTGTCGACGACAAGAGCGACAACGCTTGAGAGCGGTTCCCTGTCTTCCCGCTCAACAGCAGGGTTGGCCAGCGCCAGCAACAGCAAGGCCATTGTCAGGGTGCGCAGCAACCAGCCACGCAAATTCAGAAAGCCGGAAAAGGCGGTGAGAAGAACAGCGATAACGCCGCCTGCCACAAGGGCCCAGAGCGGAACGAGGGGATCGAAGGCGAGTGACCAGACCATCTAGTCTCCTATTGTCCCAAACGCTCAAGCAGAGCGGGAATGTGCACCTGATCGGCCTTGTAGTTGCCGGTCAGGCTGTACATGACGATGTTGACCCCGGAACGGAACGCGTAGTCCCGCTGCATGGGATTGTTGGGCACCGTCGGATACATGAACTCACCTGCCTCGGTGATTGCCCAGGCAGCGGCAAAATCGTTGCCGGTAATGAGGATCGGTGACACGCCGTCACCGGCGCGCACCGGACGGTCGCCCCTGGCGGCAACTTCCTCAAGGCTTTCCACCCAGAGCGGGCTGGTCGCATACCGTCCCGGGAACGAATCCAGCAGGTAGAAAGCCTTCGTCAAAACGTGATCGGGCGGCACCGGCTCAAGCGGGGGAACATCCAGGTCTTCCAGGATTTCGCGCAGCTTCAGCGTTGCCGGCGTCGAGGCAAAGCCGTTGGCCGAGGCATTGATGTGATCGCGCGTGTCGAACAGGATCGTTCCGCCGTTGCGCATGAAAGTGTCTATGCGGGCAATTGTCTGATCGTTCGGTTTGTCGGCAGCCGCATCGATTGGCCAGTAGAGTAGGGAATAGAACGCAAGTTCGTCGCGTTCGATGTCGATGGCAATCGGTGCCCCAGGTTCAAGCGCAGTGCGTTCCGACAGGAATTGGGTCAGTCCCGAAAGGCCCGCTGAGCTGGCATCGTCGATCTCCGGATTGCCCGTCAGCACATAGGCCAGGCGGGTTTCCAGGGTCGATTCCAAGGCCAGAAGATCATCCGAGCTTGATTGCGCCCTGGCTTGATCAATACCGGCAGGGGCCAGGAGGCCTGCACCGAAAGCCAGAACAAGAGCCGTGGCGGCAGTGCGGCTGCGCAAGCTGAGACGGCTCAGACCACCGGCCAGCAGGAAGACGGCAATCGTATCGAGGATCATCAGCAGGAAAGCCAGCGTGAAGAACAGGGCTCTCAGATCAAAGGGATCGGAGGTCGGGTAGGCAGTTTGCACGGTTCGGTCGCCCAGCGCCGAGAGGTCGAGCGGCAGGAGCTCATCGTCCCGCTGCATCAGATTGAGCGCACGGAAGCCGTCTTCCGTACCGTAAAGACCGGGCGGTGTTCTGCGGCTAGCTTCCGCATCCCGGAAAACGGACGCGTTCACGGGTGTGACTTCTACCGGCGGCGGGCCGAAACGGCCATAACCGTCCAGCAGGCGCAAGGGCGGCAACACGCTCGTTGCCGGCGTGCCATCTTCGGCGGTTTCAGAGGCGGCGGCCACGTTCGAGACCGACAGGATCCGCCGCAGCATGTTCAGGAAGACGCCAGACAGCGGCAGGTTCGACCAGGAGGAATCCGCTGTGACGTGGAACAGCACCATCGACCCCGCACCGATAGGAGCCGCCGTCACAAGGGGAGTGCCGTCTTCGAGCATGGCCCAGGTGAGTTCAGGCAGATCCGATGTCGGCTCGGCCAGTACCTGCCGGGTCACAGTAACTTCCTGTGGGACCCGCAAGCCCGCGAAGGGCGATCCTTCCGGAAAGTCTGCCAGATGTTGTGGCTGTTTCCAGCTGAGTGAACCACCAAGGGATCGGTCACCTGCGCGCAAACGCACGGGAATGAGATCGTCACTGCCACCCGCGGTCCGCGGGCCGGCGAAGCGGACAAGCGTGCCGCCGTTTTCAATCCAGTCGCGAAGTGTCTCGGTCGTCGATTCAGGCAAACGGCCAACGTCGGCCAGAACCAGCACGGAAATGCCTTGCTCGATCAGCGAAGGTACAGCGTCGGCAATATCCGCATCGCGCGGGCGGCGTATGTCCGAGAAGGGCGCAAGGGCGCGCTCCAGATAATAAAGGGGCGACAGCAGCGGCTGATCCAGATCGCCCGACTGGCCTGAAATCAGTCCGACCGTGCGTCGGCGCCAGCTGTCATCCACCAGTTGGACGGCGCCCGCGGCGGCCTCACCGGTGACTTCGACCCGGGCAATGTCGTTGCGCAATTCGCTTGGCAGTTCGAAGCGCGCCTGTGTTTCGGTCGCGCCAGCGTCAAAATTCGCTTGCACTTCGCCAAGGACAAGGCCCTTCAGATCGAGAGCCTGAAGTGTTGCGGAGCCCAGTCTCTGATCCGGGTGGCGCACAACGGTCAACGACAGGGCGTCGGCGTCGTTGTTGAGGTCCTTCAATCCCATGGGCGTGTCCAGACCTGTCAGGACCGTTATCGGAGCCGTGCCGGAAATCTGTGCGAGATCGGTTAGAAACGAACCTTTGGTGCTGGTGTTGTCCGACAGCCAGATCACGGCGCCGGGCGGTGTCTCCTGGGCTGCCTTTCGCAGGCCGATGCTGAGTTCGGCGCGCTGCGGCGGATAGGGACGCGGTTCAAGTGCGCGCAGTTTTTCCAGAGCCGTCGTTGCTGCCTCCGGTGTGAAACTCTGGCCGGGGCCTTCGGCGGAGGCTGCAAACAGGATTGGCTGACCGCTCTGTTCTGCTTCGCTCAGGATCTGCTCGGCTGCATTGACCTGCGCGGTCCATCCCTTTGCGGATGTCCAGCCGTTGTCAACCAGAACCCAAAGGACACTTTCGCCGGTTTCAAGCGGTTCGCTGGAACGCCAGATCGGTCCGGCCAGGGCAATGATAAGGATGGCTGCCATCAGCAGGCGGAGCAGTGTCAGCCACCAGGGGCTGCGCTGCGGTGTTTCCTCATGCTGATCGATGCCGATCAGCAGCCGGGTCGGCGGAAACCGGATTTCGCGTGGGCGCGGCGGTGTCAGGCGCAACAGCCACCAGATAACCGGAAGCAATGCCAGCGCGGTCAGGATCCAGGGGGCGGTGAATGTCAGAGGCAATCCTGCGAACACGGGTCAGATGCCTCCTTTTGGCAGTACGTCCAGCGCACCGGACAGGGCACTGTGAAGCACGAGCAAAGGTTCGGATGCCGGACGGTCGGTGTGGTGCAGGACATATGTCCAGCCGGCACGCCTTGCGATGTCACGAATTTCCGCGCGGTGGGCTTCCAGCCGGTTGCGGTAATCCTCGCGCCATTTTTCCGCGCGTCCGGCGGTCAACCGAAACCCCTTTTCCGGATCGGTGAATTCCACCCTGCCGTCAAACGGGAAGGTTTCCTCGATCGGATCGAGGACCTGAACCAGGTGACCACGCGCACCGGTGCTGGCAACACGGGCAACCCATGCCGCGACTTCCTCGATCGGGTCCAGGAAATCGGACACCAGAACCACATCGGCAAATCTTTGCACGGCGGTGGTGTCCGGATAGGCGATCGGTTTGGAAAGATGGGTAAGTGCATCGGCGAGGCGTTCAGCGGCACGCCGGTCGGAAAAGGCTCTGGTCAGGCCAGGCAGTCCGATCCGTTCGCCTGTTTCAGCCAGCATGTCGGCAAGTGCAAGCATCAGCACAATGGCGCGGTCGCGCTTGGCGACACCTGCAAGGCGGGAGCGGAACACCATGGAGGGCGAAAGATCTGCCCAGAGCCAGACCGTGTGCGCGGCCTCCCATTCGCGTTCGCGAACATAAAGATGATCATCGCGTGCGGAACGGCGCCAGTCGATGCGCTTTGCCGGTTCACCCATGTTGAACGGGCGGAACTGCCAGAAGCTTTCCCCCGGGCCCGCACGCCGACGGCCATGCCAGCCGGCGATGATGGAACTGGCAACATGGCTTGCCTCGACCAGCAGATCCGGCAGGGCATCGGCGACCGACCGGGCCTCGCCGATGACGTTCGGCCAGGTATCGGCATCAATGCCTGTCTGGTTGCTGCCCTGCGTACTGCTCGAATCCATGCGGTCGGCTTCCTGGCTGGTTAAGGGGAGGGGATCAGGCGATCAGTTCCTTGACCCGTCGAATGACGTCGCGAACGGTGTGACCGTCGGCTCTGGCTGCGAACGTCAGCGCCATGCGATGCTGAAGGACCGGTTCGGCAAGAGCCAAGACGTCGTCGACGGAAGGTGCGAGACGGCCGTCGACAAGCGCGCGTGCCCTGACGGTCAGCATCAGTGCCTGGCTGGCACGCGGTCCCGGACCCCAGGCGATCAGGTTGGTGAGATCGGAAGGTGCGGAGCTGTTGTCCGGGCGTGCGGAGCGCACAAGCTTCAGGATTGCTTCCACCACGGATTCGCCTACCGGCATGCGACGAACGAGCTGCTGGTACTCCATCAGTTCTTCCGCTCGCATGGCTACCTGGGCCTTGGCCTGATCGGCGCCGGTGGTTTCCAGCAAGATCCGGCGTTCGGCTTCAAGATCCGGGTAATGCACGTCGATCTGCATCAGGAACCGGTCGAGCTGGGCTTCCGGCAGCGGGTAGGTGCCTTCCTGTTCGAGCGGGTTCTGCGTGGCAAGCACGTGGAAGGGGCGCGGCAGGTCATGCGGGTGCCCGGCGACGGTCACATGATACTCCTGCATGGCCTGCAGAAGCGCCGACTGGGTACGCGGGCTGGCACGGTTGATTTCGTCAGCCATCAGCAACTGAGAGAAAACCGGACCGGGAATAAAGCGGAACGAGCGGCTGCCGTCGGCACCCTGTTCCATCACTTCGGCACCGAGAATGTCGGACGGCATCAGGTCTGGTGTGAACTGGATGCGCCGGGCGTCGAGGCCCAGAACGGTGCCGAGCGTTTCCACCAGCTTGGTCTTGGCAAGGCCGGGCACACCGACAAGAAGGCCGTGGCCGCCAGCCAATATGGTGACGAGCGACTGCTCCACCACATTTTCCTGACCGAAGATGATCCGGGCGATATCGACCTTGGCATCGCTGATCCGGTTGACGGCGCGTTCGGCTTGTTCGGCGACGGCGGCGAGATCTTCTTCGCTTGGGCTGGAGGGAGAAATAACGCTCATGGATCACCTTTCCCGCAATCTACGTTTCGACTGCCTGTCCGGCCCTGGGGCTAACAACACCCCTGACCTTTGTTGCTGCGACTCAAGCAGTCTGACACCATATAAATCAGTAGATAAGGCGCAATTGTGCGCCATACAGTGGAAAGGTCCAAGAATCTTTCCTCGCTTTGGGGAAAAGGTCGGGCCTGCGGGAAGCCGGGAGCAGGCGAAGACGATCCGGGCGGTAGCGGAATTGTCAAAAATTCCGGTGCCTTGATGAAGACGACAAGGGCGAAACATCCATGGCGGAGGCAACCGCAAAAACGGACGGGGCACTACCCGAAGGTTTAAAGGCACTGATGAGCCGGGCGGACACAGGCGGCAAGGGACCACCTCCGGTGGAGAAGTGGAATCCGCCGTTTTGCGGGGATCTGGACATCCGCATTGCCCGTGATGGCACGTGGTATTATCTCGGTTCGCCGATTGGCCGCATGCCTCTGGTGAAGCTGTTTGCCTCTGTGCTGCGCAAGGACGAGGACGGCCAGCATTATCTGGTCACGCCAGTCGAGAAGATCGGGATAACCGTGGAGGACGCCCCGCTTCTGGCCGTCGAGATGGCGGTGGAAGGCGAGGCGCAGGACCAGCAGCTCACGCTGCGGACAAATCTCGGTGATCTGGTCGCCGTTGGTGCGGACCATCCTCTTCGATTTGAAAAAGAACCGGACAGCGACGGTTTGAAACCCTATGTTCACGTCAGAGGGCGTCTGGAGGCCTTGTTCACCAGAGCGCTGATGTATCAGCTGGCGGATCTTATGGAAGAGCAGGCAACAGATGACGGCACCCGGATGGGGGTCTGGAGCGGTGGCCGGTTCTTTTCGGTAGATCCCGCCTTCCTGAGCGTTCAGGACTGACCGAATGAACTGTTTCGTACGACCGGAAACCCCGATTGCATGACTGCATTCCTGACCAAACCACCTGCGGATTCCGGGCACTGGACTTCCCTGTTCAGGACGCGGCTGGATGATGCAGCGCTTCGCGACATCGAACGCGAGACCGGTGACCACATTCTCAATCCTGACCTTGGTCCCTATGCAAAGTGGGACGGTCCTCCGCGCGATGCGGCCGTTCTCATCGGTATCGTGGAACGCAGCGACGGGCCCAATGTGGTGTTGACGCAGCGAACCGGTCACCTGAAATCCCATGCCGGACAGGTTGCCCTTCCCGGAGGCAAGATAGATCCGACCGACAATGGACCTGTTGAAGCAGCGCTGCGGGAGGCGGACGAGGAAATCGGCCTTGCTCCGGAGTGCGTCGAGTTGATCGGCAATCTTGCGCCCTATCTCACCGGTTCGGGATACCGGGTTATTCCGGTGGTTGGCACCATTCAAGACGGTGCAGCCTTCCGGCCAAATCCCGGTGAGGTCGAGAGCGTCTTCGAAGTGCCATTGGGCTTTTTGATGGATCCCGCGAACCATCAGAAACTCAGCCGCGAGTGGCAGGGAAAACGCCGCTACTTCTACGCAATGCCCTTTGGAGAACGTTATATCTGGGGCGTCACCGCGGGCATTATCCGCTCCTTGTACGAAACGGTCTACCGCTGATGGTTCGTGTGTTCATACTGCATCTGTTACTTTTCCTTCTTCCTTTCATCACCTACGGACTCTGGCTGTGGCTGAGCAAGCGCAACACCGAGCCTGGCCGCTGGTCTGCCAAGCCGATGGCGTGGCTCACTCTGGTGGGCCTCGTTCTGGTCATTGCCGGCCTGGTCGGCATGGCATCCTTCGATCACGCACCGGATGGGGCCAATTGGCGGCCATCGGAAATGCGCGACGGGGTGTTTGTTCCGGGCCGGTACGAATAACGCGATGACAACGACTGCCGATCAGATCCTGCAACAGGCGGACTGGCTGAAAACACCGGGTATTAAGGCGGTGTTTGCGGCGATCGAGCAGGACGGCGACGAAGCCCGCGTTGTCGGTGGAGCGGTGCGCAACACCTTGCTCGGTCACCCTGTTCCAGATGTCGATATCGCGACGACTGCCTCGCCCCAAACGGTGATGGAACGCACGCTGGCCGCGGGCTTGAAGCCGGTTGGAACGGGCATTGACCACGGTACGGTGACGGTGGTCAGCAACGGTTATCCCTACGAGGTCACGACGCTGCGGGAGGACGTGGAAACCTTCGGCCGTCAGGCCCGTGTCGTTTTCGGCAGGAACTGGACGCGCGACGCGGAACGTCGCGACTTCACTCTCAACGCGCTCTATGTCGACTGCGATGGCCGATTGCACGATCCGCTTGGTGGACTGGACGATTGTCTGAACCGGCGTGTGCGTTTCATCGGTGAGCCGGACAAGCGCATACAGGAAGACTATCTGCGCATCCTCCGTTTCTTCCGGATCTACGCGGCCTACGGGGCCGGAGAGATGGATGCGGACGGGCTCGGGGCGTGCCTGCGCCAGCGGGACGGCTTGCGGCATCTGTCCGCAGAACGTATCGGCCACGAGATGCGGCGGCTGCTGCGTGCGCCTCTGGCAGGATCCGCACTGACAATGATGAACGATTGCGGCCTTTGGGAAATCGCGACGGGCGGCCTTGCCCGCATCGACGATTACCTGGCACTGCGCAGCCTGGAAGCCACCGCAAGTGATGTGACCGATCCGGAGCTCGGGCTGGTGGTGCTTGCCGGTTTCGTGCGCGAGGACGTGGAGCGCGTTTGCGACCGGCTTCGGCTGTCGAATGCCGAAAGGGACCGGATGCGGACCGCCTGGGCGGCGATGAAATGTCTTCGCCAGGCTGATGGTCTGCCCGAAGCCGAGCACTTGGTGTATCAGTTCGGCCGTCAGGGCGCGGTCGACGGCCTTCTGGGGCGCTGGGCGGGGTTGCGTGCGCAAGGATCAGATCCAACGGAGATCTTTGGCGGGCTGCTGGAGCGGTTGCGGGAGGTTGCCGTGCCTGAATTCCCGGTCAAAGGCGCAGATCTGATTGCAGCCGGGCACTCACCCGGGCGCGCGTTGGGAGATAGCCTCAAGGCTCTGGAGGCCGAATGGCGCGACAGCGGTTTCTCGCTCTCCAAACAGGATTTGCTGACGCGGGCAGGCGCTGCGACTTAATGAAATCTTATTGAGATTGCGTCACATCGTGATGGTGATTTCCTGTTGGGCGGGTTTTCCGGTTAACTTGTCGTGAGAAGGCGTGTGCGGAATACAATGAGGCGATGAATGGAAATTGTCCTGATCTCAGACGGCCCGCTTCCACTCGATTCTCCGGTCAGAAAACTTCCGTTCTTCTTTCCCGCGCGCCTGATCGACATGTCCAAGGTGTCTGCGAAGACGGTCGGCGATGGCCGTGTCGCTGTCGTGGAGTTGCTGGACGCGACTGATGCGGGGCTGACCGCGCTCAAGAAATCCTGGGCCAGCATTGCGGAAATCCCAGTGATCTGCCTGGTGTCCAAGAAGAACCGGCGTGAAGTGATCCAGGCGGCAGCGCTCGGCAAGACCGACATCATGGAGCGTGACACGCCACTGGCAATTCTGGTGCGCAAACTCAAGGCAATCATTCCCGACGACCCGCTTGCGAACGTTCCAAAGGGACTTCCGGCGAAGACACTTGAGGCCTACAGGAAAGGCAACTCCTTCCTGGAAAGCATCGCGCTGTCTGCAACGGAAGGATCCAACATCCAGATCAGCCTGATGAACGAGGGGGCGGCGGAAATCCTGTCGTCGCTGTCACTTGACGGTCTCTCACCCTGGCTGGAAGCCGTGCAATCTCACCACAGCGGAACCTATTGTCATTCCCTGATGGTAGCCGGTCTCGCCGGGGCTTTTGCGAAGCATCTCGGCTGGAGCAAGGCGGATTGCCAGGAAGTGATAGCCGGCGGTCTGCTGCATGACATCGGCAAGATGCGCATCCCGCTGACCATCCTGGACAAGGCCAACAAGCTGACGGACGCCGAGCGCGCCATTATCGACAAACATCCGATGTTCGGTCGCGAGATTCTGAAACCGCGGCTCGAAGTGTCGGTCGACATCAAGAAGATGGCCATCCAGCATCACGAGTTTCTGGATGGATCAGGTTATCCCGATGGGCTGAAGGGAGACAGGATCTCGCCAAAAGTCCGCCTGATGACCATTTGCGACATATTCACAGCGCTTACCGAGACCCGGTCCTACAAGGACGGCATGCCGGTTCGCGCTGCCATTGGCGTCATGCTGGAGATGGGCAAGAAACTCGACCAGGTCATGCTGAAGCAATTCGCCCAGATGGTCCTCGATCGGGATTTCGGCGAAGTCAGCCGGCAGCCTCAGAAGGTGAAAGGCACCTCGGCCTTCTGAGTTAGGGCCATTTTACAACGGGGGGCATGGACGAGAGGATCGAGGCAACGTTGCCGCCGGTCTTCAGTCCGAAAATCGTCCCGCGGTCGTAAAGCAGATTGTACTCCACGTATCGGCCCCTGCGGACCAGCTGTTCCTCGCGCTCCATGTCGCTCCACGGCTTCTGGAAATTGCGGCGGACGAGTTCCGGATAGATGTTCAAGAAGGCCAGGCCGACATCCCTGGTGAAGGCAAAATCGTCTTCCCAGGTTCCGCTGTTGAGGTAATCGTAGAAAATGCCGCCGATGCCGCGCGCTTCGTTGCGATGCTTCAGGAAGAAATAGTCGTCACACCAGGCCTTGTAGGCATCATAGTCGGCAACATCATGTGCGTTGCAGGCAGCGCGCATGGCTTCGTGAAAGGCGACGGTATCGGGGTCGTCCTGCGTTCGCCGTGCGTCCAGCACCGGTGTCAGATCTGCGCCGCCACCGAACCACTGACGGGTGGTGACCACCATGCGGGTGTTCATGTGAACGGCGGGGACATGCGGGTTCTGCGGGTGAGCGATCAGGCTGATGCCGGAGGCCCAGAAGCGCGGATCCTCGTTGGCACCGGGGATCTGACCGCGAAACTCGGACGAGAATTCACCGTGTACGGTGGAAATATGGACGCCGACCTTCTCGAAAACGCGGCCATGCATCATGGACATGACGCCGCCGCCGCCCTTTGCCCCGGTGCTGTCGGTGCGCTCCCAGGGCGTGCGTTCGAAGCGCCCGGCCGGCTGGTCGGCCAGCGGACCGGCGAGATCGCCGATCTCGTCCTCCAGGTCTTCAAAAGCCTTGCAGATACGGTCTCGCAACTCCTTGAACCAGGCCGGTGCGGTTGCCTTCTTGTCCTCGATGCCGTCCGGGATGGGACCGCCGCGGTTTTCAGGTGTGGGTGCGTTCATGTGACTGCCTGGACTGGTTGGGGCCTGCCGGGCCGGCGGGCATGCATGTGATTGCTATCTTTGAGTGTACCCTGGGCTTTTAGGAAATGTGCCTGATTGCCGCAAGGCTTCACCCAGCACCATGCCTGTTGAGACGGCGACGTTGAGCGAACGCATGCCGTCGGCCATGGGGATCGTCAGCCGGGCATCGGCAAGCGTGTGCACGTCCTCCGGCACGCCCGAACTTTCCCGGCCCATCATCAATATGTCGTCTGGCTGAAACGCGAAATCCGCGTAGGGCACTTCCGATTTTGTCGTCAGCAGGATCAGCCTGCGCTTGTTCGAACGTCGCCAGTCATCGAATGCGGCAAACGAGATGTGGCGGACCATCGCGGCCCTTTCCAGGTAATCCATGCCGGCCCGCTTGAGAGCGCTGTCGGAGATCGGAAATCCCGCAGGTTCGATCAAGTGCACAGTTACGCCCATGCAGGCGGCAAGACGCAGGATCGTTCCGGTATTTTGAGGGATGTCCGGTTGGTAAAGGGCAATGTCTGGCATGGGTATCCGCACTGGTTTGGGGAGACCGGCTCAATAGCAGCAGGCATAACATTTGTCACAGGAAGACCGGTTTCAATGCCCGGTACAAGGCCGGGAGCTGCGGGTTTGGGGCAAATCGTTACATATTTTCATTGGGCCAATTTCGCGCCTGGCGCGTAGGATGACGTGAAGAATCGCTCCAGCCTCCATGGAGACGCCACGTGTCCCCGCTCTTTCGCGCTTTTGAATCCTGGATAGATCCTTTCCGGGAGCCGTCCAAATCCGACATGCCCCATGGCGGGTTTGCCTTCCTGATGTATTTCGTCACGCAGGTGCGCTGGCCGTTCATCGCCATGCTCGCCATCGGCGGTGCGACCGCCTTTGTTGAAGTGGCGATCTTCAATTTTCTTGGCCGCATCGTGGATCTTCTGGAAGAAGGCAATCGCGCGACATTCTTCTCCGATCATTTCTGGACACTCATGACCATGGCCTTCGTGGTGCTGGTCGTGCGCACGCTCACCAATTCGCTGATGGCGCTGGTGGAAGAGCAGGCGATCGTGCCCGGGTTCTTCAATCTGGTGCGCTGGCAGTGCCATCAGCGGGTGATGAAGCAGAGCCTTTCCTATTTCCAGGACGATCTCGCCGGGCGCCTGTCGCAGAAGGTGATGCAGTCGGGCATGTCGGCGGGCGATTTCATGACCAACCTTTTGCAGGTGGTCTGGTTCATTGTCGTTTATGCCATCACGACGCTCGTGCTGGTCGCGGATCTGGACCTTTGGCTGGGTGCACTCGTGGCCATCTGGCTGCTTTGTTTCACCGCAACCGCCATCATCTTCGTGCCACGGGTTCGTGCTGCGGCAAAGGATTCGGCAAATGCCTATTCGGGCGTGACCGGACGTCTGGTGGATACCTACACCAATATCCAGTCGGTCAAGCTGTTCGGATCATCGGAGGAAGAAAGCCGGGGAGCGCGGGCCTCGGTTGAGACGATGATTGCCAAGATACGCGTCTTCACCAGGCTTTTGACCACAATTCGCATGATCATGACGCTGGTCAACGGGGTGATGATCGTTTCGATTGCGGGCCTGGCACTGTCCATCTGGCAGGACGGCGGCATCAGCGCCGGTCATGTGGCCTTCACGCTCAGCCTGATCCTGCGGCTGAACATCCTTTTGAACCGGCTGTTCAACCAGCTCAACGGCCTGTTCCGCCACTTCGGATCGCTGCAGGACAGCATGGAAACCATCGTCAAGCCAGTGACCCTGACAGACAAACCGGCGGCGCCGGAGCTGAAAGTGACTGAGGGGGAAGTGCGGTTCGATAAAATCCGGTTCCACTACGGCAAGGCGGGCGGTGTCATCGATCATCTCGACCTGACGATCCAGCCGGGTGAGCGCGTCGGTATCGTCGGCCCGTCGGGGGCGGGCAAAACCACGCTGACAAGCTTGCTGCTTCGGTTCTTCGACGTGGAGGCGGGGCGTGTCCTCATCGACGGACAGGACGTGCGCGATGTGAACCAGGAATCGCTGCGCCGGTCGATTGGCATGGTGACCCAGGATCCGTCCTTGCTGCATCGTTCGATCCGCGAGAACATCCTCTATGGCCGTACGTCGGCCAGTGAAGAAGAGTTGCTGGAGGCGACGCGCAAGGCCCACGCGTCCGGTTTCATCCAGAGGCTGGAAGACAGGCGCGGCCGCAAGGGGTTCGACGCCTTTGTAGGTGAGCGTGGTGTCAAACTGTCCGGCGGGCAGCGTCAGCGCATTGCAATCGCGCGTGTGCTCCTGAAAGACGCCCCGATCCTCGTTCTGGACGAAGCGACCTCGGCCCTCGATTCGGAAGTCGAGGCCGCCATCCAGGAGAACCTGCAAGGATTGATGACAGGCAAGACCGTGATCGCGATCGCGCACCGCCTGTCGACCATCGCCGCCATGGACCGACTGATTGTCATGAACAGGGGCCGGATCGTTCAGCAGGGGACACACGAGACACTCCTGGAAGATGCAGACGGCCTTTACGCGCAGCTCTGGCACCGCCAGTCCGGCGGATTTCTGGAACCGGAAAGCGAATTCGCCTGAGTTGAAGTTCGCCGCAGCAGCTCAGCTCAATTCCTGCTGATCCAGTGCTCTTGCCGAGGCGTAGAACCGACGAAACAAGGCAGTGCAAAACCAGGGGGCCGATCTTGAAATACGTCACGGCATACATCGCAACAGTGCTCGTTTTTCTTGCCGTGGACTACGTCTGGCTGACGCAGGTATCCACCCGGTTCTACCTTGACCGTATCGGCCATCTGATGATGGAAAAGCCCAACATCGCCGCCGCGAGTGTTTTCTATCTGGTGTATGTCGTCGGCATAGTGATCTTCGCGGTTGCACCCGCGCTCAAGGCAGACAGCCTTGTGACCGCCATTATTTTCGGAGCGCTGTTCGGTTTTTTCACCTACGGCACATACGACGTCACCAACTACGCAACGCTCAGGGAGTGGCCGGTTTCCGTTGTTCTCGTCGACGTTGCGTGGGGGACGGTCCTGTCCGCGGTTTCGGCCGGTGCGGGCTTCACGATCACCCGGCTGATGTCCTGATCCGCTAGACGCGAAACGCAGGGCACAACAGTCTCGTCAAAAATATCAAGACTACGTAGTTCTCCGAGGACTGGCCGTTACTGAATTTTTACGTGCAGAGCGGTAGTGTTTCATCTTGCGATAACGGCGCTGAGCAACAGCGGCCGTAAGCGGGGCTGAAAAATTACTGTCGGGGTTTCCACGTGACGCTTTCAATCAAGGGCCGGTTCGTCGCCATGGTTCTGACGGCTGCCGCCATCATGATGGCCGGTACCGCATTTGCTTTCTATACCTTCCGCCAGGCCTTCATGGAAAAGATCGGCACACCCGCCGGTGCGCAGGACTTTCTGACAGGCAATGTTGCCGGAAAGATCGACGGGCTTATCCTGGATCAGATGATCACCATCGGTCTGGTCGTGCTGCCGGTCGGTCTGGCCTTTCTGGCATTTGCAGTCATTTTGGCCGTGGGGCTCGCCCGGCCGATGAACCGGTTGCAGACTGGCCTCGACATGCTGTCCGAAGGCAATCTCGACATCCAGATCGACGGTGCCCATCGGAGCGACGAAATCGGAGCCATTGCACGGTCCGTGACCGCTTTCCGGGCCAATCTCGCCGAACGGGCCAAAGAGCAGGCAAGGCAGGAACTTGCCCACCAGGAAGCCCTCAGCGAGGAGCGCAAGGCGCTGATGCAGGATGTTGCCGATGATTTCGAGAAGTCCGTCATCGGTGTGGTTTCTGCCTTGTCGACGGCTGCCAAAAGCGTTGAAGGCAATTCGGCGGATCTGAACAGGGCGGTGAACTCGTCCATGCAGGCGGTTCAGGAAGTACATCAGGCAACATCGGAAGCCAGCAGTTCCGTCGCTTTCGTGACGAGTTCGGCAGACCGGCTGTCCGGTTCGCTGAGCCGTGTGCGTGAGGACGTCGATCAGGCAACGGACATTGCCAGCACCGCGGTGGCGGAAGCCCGGAAAACCGACGAGATTGTCGGTCGGCTTGCGGAAACCGGCCGTGCCATTGGTGAAATCGTCGAGTTGATCAGCCAGATCGCGAGCCAGACCAACCTGCTCGCGCTGAATGCGACCATCGAAGCTGCAAGGGCTGGCGAAGCCGGGCGGGGATTTGCCGTCGTTGCGAATGAGGTCAAGGCCCTTGCCGAGCAGACGACCAGGGCGACCGAAGACATCTCCGCGCAGGTGACAGCGGTGCAGGAAGTCGCGGAGCTTTCCGAAACCGCCATCCGTTCGATCGCGGAAACCATTGGCCGCGTCAGCGAGATTTCCGGAAAAATCCGCGAAGCGGTCGAGGAACAGACAACGGCCACCCACGAGATCAGCAGCAATGCACTGACGGCGCGGACCAGTTCCGATCAAGTGGCCGAAAACGTCGACACCTTGAGCGACGTTATGGAGACCAGCCGGACGGCTACCGATGAAATGAACGGTGCTGCTGCCGAACTCGGGCAATTGTCAAACAGCCTGCAAGAACAGGTTCGGCAATTTCTGCAAAGCGTGCGGGCTGCCTGAGAGGCAGCCTCGGAATGCCTTGTGTATTGGTATAAATGACAGTAACCCAATAAAATCACTTGCAGTTTAGAGATTGGTTCAGTTTTGCTCCCGTAGAGTAAGCGTAACTAATATCTTGGCTGAAGACGGAATATGGCAGAATTCTTAGCGAATGTGCCGGGTCAACATCTCCTGCTCGCATTGGGAACCGCTCTGGTTCTCATGGCCGTGTGCTATTTATGCGGCCGAAAGCAACGGGACGGCTCGGCTCCTTCCAGCGTTTCCAGATTTGGCAACGATGCCGCAATCCTTCAGCTTGTCGTGGAACATGCCCATGAAGGCCTGGTCATGCAGGACATCGACGGGCACATCGAATGGACGAACCCGGCCTATTCCCGCATCACCGGTTTCAGCGCTGAGGAAATTCGCGGCCGGCGGCCTCAGGAATTCATCTTGCCGCCGGAAAACCAGCTCCCCCCGGACGAGATCGAAAACTTCCGCTACGACCTGACGAAGTTCCGGTCGGGAACCGAAGAGCTGATCCTCAACCGGCGCAAGAACGGCGAATTGTTCTGGAACCAGCTGACCTTTGCTGTCGTCGAGGGAAAGACGCTGGAAGAAACCAAGATCATTCTGATTTGCCGGGATGTAACCAGCCAGGTTGAGCATGTGAAGGAGCTGGAGAACGCGCGCATCCGTTTGAAACATCAAGCGGAGCATGACGACCTGACCGGCGTTGCCAACCGGGCCAAGCTGAATGCCTACCTGAAGGAGCGCGTTGCGGAGGGTACGGCCGGCAGCGCTCAGATCGGAATCATCCATTTTGATCTGGACCACTTCAAGGACATCAACGACAGCCATGGACACGGAGCAGGCGACACCGTCCTGCGCCATGTGGCCATGGTGATGAGCCGTGTGCTGGGCAACAAGGGGTTGGTCGCACGTATCGGCGGGGATGAATTCGTCGCGGTGGTCGCGGACCCATCCGGCCCAGGCGAAATGGAAGATCTGGGCAGCCGGATCCTTGAGGGACTGGCCAAGCCGGTGAGAGTGGACCGTCACGAGTTGCGGGTTGCCGGCAGTGTCGGGCTAGTGCTGGCGAAAACGGCGACTGCGAGTGCGTCGGAACTGATCAATTGTGCCGATATTGCTCTTTATGCTGCCAAACGTTCGGGCCGTAGCCAGATCTCCTGGTACACGGATGCGCTTGGAGCGGCACATCGCCACCGGCGCATGATCCAGGCACAGCTGGACGAGGATCTTGAAAACGGCGGTCTGTCTTTGATGATGATACCGCAGTACGACCTGGAGAGCCGGCGGATCATCGGATACGAAGTTACGGCCTGCTGGCTGCATCCTTCCGAAGGGCTCGTGGACCCGGTCAGCCTTCTGTCGACGCACGAAGATGCCAAGAGAATCGCCCAGATCGAGCGTTTCGCGCTGCTGGAGGGTCTTTCCCAGGTCCGGCGACTTCGAGAGCTCTCGAATACGGCGTTCTTCCTGTCGGTGAACCTGAGCGGAGCCAGCCTGAAGGAAAAAGGCTTCGTTGAACAACTTCGTCAAGCTGCCTGTGAGGCTGGTTTCAAGACCGACGACATCGTGGTCGAGCTGGACGAAAAAATCATCCGTTTCGACGAACCGGACGGCCTCGCCGGATCCGTCGACCTTCTGAGGGAAATCGGTTGCAGGGTTGCCCTGGACAAGTTCGGCGGCGGACATGGCGGTGCCGGTCAGCTTATCTATCTGAACGCGGATCAATTGAAGCTGTGTCCGATGCTTATTGCAGGGCTTGAGGACAGCAAGGAAAAACGGCAGCTGGTTCAGTCGGTCACCCGGCTTGCCGGCAATCTGGGGCTGAAGATTTCTGCGGCGGGGGTCGATACGACAAAGCAGGTCGATCTGCTCAAGCAATTCGGCTGCACGACGGTGCAGGGCAAGGTCATTGCGGATCCGCTATCGCCGCATGAAGCGGAAATTCACATGCGCGAGTTCGAGCTGCTGGAGTATCAGTCCTAACCACTTTGCCGTTGGGAGAGGTTTGCGGGTCTGTGGCCGATGGGCAACAGATCGATATTTCGTGCTGCAAATTGACGCATTTTTGCTTTTCAAGTTCTCCGAAAGCAGGTACCAACATCCCCAGTCAACTCATGGTGGTTGGCTTTGTTTCCCCAGCAGCCGCCCGGCTGCGCAACCAGGAGGGCACTAAATGACAGATCGTTGCATGATCCACCCATATGCCGCTCTCCAGGCTTGCCCAGGTATCACTGTCCGCTTCCGCTAGGAAGCCACAGACCTTCTTCAAATTCCTGACTTTTGCGGTGACCGGCTGAAGCCGTTCCCATTGAGCTGCATGCGTTGCCGCGCATGTCTGCCGTCACCACGTTTACGATCCCATTTCGGAGATGATCCGATGTCATTCCATTTCACGCCGGACCTGTCCCCAGCGACAGGCCGTCCGGATATTGAAGTGTCTTTACCAGAAGAGCCACGACAGGCTTTTCCTCGCCGTGCGATGCGTGCCGCTGTCGCCGCCGGCGTTTTTCTGGGAACCACTTTTGCGATCGCCGTCGTGTTCTTCATTCCGGTCATCGTCTTCAATCTGAGCCGGATCGAGGCTCTGGAAATCGCCGGCCGTCATATTCCGGTGACGCAGTTTGCCGATGAACTCGGCGCGCTTTTCTGGGGCACCTTCATCGTGGCTCTCGCCTTTACAAGTTTCATCGCCAGTCTGCTGCTGTTCGCGACTGGCCGCATAATTCGCCCGCATAGAAAACCTGTGCGCACTGACGATGCCCTGGTGCATCTCAATGTGTTACGGTTGAGCGGGGCCGAGAGGTAATCATGTTCGAGCGTTTCGAAAAACTCGTGGACCCCTTCGAGAAGACTGTTCTCGAAGTGCCCCCGAAGGGCTTCTGGGCCTTCTGTTGGTACTACACCAAACCTGTCTGGCCGATCCTGGCCGGTGTGTCGCTTCTCGGCACGCTGGTCGCGATCGTGGAAGTCTATATCTTCACGTTCCTGGGTGACCTGGTCACCTGGCTGGAAAAATCCGATCCGGATACATTCGTCAGTCAGAACTGGCGCACGCTCCTCTTCATGCTGGTGATCCTGCTGGTGCTGCGTCCGCTGCTGGAGGTTATCTGGCAGCTGCTGTTTCACCAGGGACTGATGGGCAACTATCCCATGTCCATCCGCTGGCGGGTGCATCGATACCTGCTGCGCCAGAGCGTGTCGTTCTATCAGAACGATTTCGCGGGCCGGATCGCGACGAAACTGATGCAGACAGCGCTTGGCGTGCGTGAGGTCGTCTCGCGCATGGCCGATATCATGGTCTATGTCGCAGTCTACTTCACCGCGGCCGTGATCGTGGTCGCGGGAGCCAATATCTGGCTCAGTCTGCCGTTTCTGGTGTGGATCTCTGCTTATCTGCTCACGATCCGCTTCTTCATTCCGAAGTTGCGGGACGTGTCGAAGGAGCAGGCTGATGCACGCTCCCTGATGACCGGTCACGTGGTTGATGCCTATACCAACATCACCACGGTGAAGCTGTTCTCCCATGCGGAGCGCGAAGAAGCCTATGCGCGCACGTCCATGCTTGGCTTCCTGAAGACGGTCTTTCTGCAGATGCGGCTGGTGACAGGACTGAATATCGTCCTGGTGTTCATCAATATGCTACTGCTGACCTCCATCGGTGGTCTTTCGATCATTCTGTGGCAGGCCGGCACTGTGACCATCGGCGAAGTCACCATTGCGGTTGCCTTCGTGCTGCGTCTTCAGGGGATGTCCCACTGGATTCTTTGGGAGCTTGCAGGATTGTTCGAGAACATCGGCACCGTGCAGGATGGCATCTCCACCATTTCGCGGGAACGCGAGGTGATGGACGTCAAGAACGCCAAGGCGCTCGAGGTCGGGCAGGGCGAGATCCGTTTCGATCGCATCCGGTTCCATTATGGCAAGGAAGCCGGCGTGATCGAGGACCTCAGCCTGACGATCCATCCGGGTGAGAAGATCGGTCTGATCGGTCGGTCCGGTGCAGGCAAGTCGACGCTGGTC
The DNA here is from genome assembly GCF_001999245.1 of Roseibium algicola. Classification (NCBI taxonomy): domain Bacteria; kingdom Pseudomonadati; phylum Pseudomonadota; class Alphaproteobacteria; order Hyphomicrobiales; family Stappiaceae; genus Roseibium; species Roseibium algicola. Next base: position 4,176,576 of record NZ_CP019630.1, read on the forward strand.
AACCTGATCCTGCGCTTCTACGACCTGGAGGGCGGCCGAATCCTGATCGATGGCCAGGACATCGCCAATGTCCGTCAGGACGACATCCGAGCCGAGGTTGGCGTGGTGACGCAGGATACATCGCTGCTGCATCGGTCGATCTTCGACAACGTGGCCTATGGCCGTCCGGATGCGACGCGGGAAGAGGTGCTGGCAGCGCTTGAAAAAGCACATGCACTGTCCTTCGTCGACGAGCTGGAGGACATGGAGGGCCGCAAGGGTCTCGATGCCCATGTCGGCGAGCGGGGCGTCAAGCTGTCCGGTGGCCAGCGCCAGCGGGTGGCCATTGCCCGAACCCTGCTGAAGGATGCGCCGATCCTGGCTCTCGACGAGGCGACATCCGCTCTCGACAGTGAAGTGGAGCTGGCCATTCAGGAGAGCCTGTTCGATCTGATGCAGGGCAAGACGGTGATTGCGATTGCCCACCGTCTGTCCACGATCGCGGCCATGGATCGGCTGATCGTGATGGACAAGGGTCGAATCATCGAGGAGGGGTCCCATCAGGAGCTTCTGGAGCGGGGCGGACTTTACGCACAGCTCTGGGAGCACCAGTCGGGGGGCTTTCTGTCCTCGGTTCAGGCCGCCTAAATCCAAAGACCAATGGCAAGAGCGGGATTCAATCGGATTCCGCTCTTGCACTCATTCCCCAAAAAAGGGCAGAAAAGCGGCGCGGCGGTTGTTTTGCCTGCGACATATGCGTTTCGAGGCGTTTGTTGAACTGGACAAGCGTTTCGAAGGGTGCAAAAAGACAAGCCGCTTGGCCGGTGCGGAATAGCCCGTATCCGGCCCCCGATGAGCCCGGCATGGTTCCGTTCCCTTCTTGGGCAAAGAAGGGGTCCCGGACGTGATGCGGGCTTTCGGTACAGGTTGAACAGGTTTCGAGAGGACGCGACCTTGGCACATACGGATCAGGCGGAACCGACCCGCCGCGATTTCCTCTATATTGCGACCGGCGCCATGGGCGTCGTTGGCGCTGGCGCGCTGGCATGGCCGTTCATCGATCAGATGAACCCGGATGCCTCCGCATTGGCTCTGGCTTCCATCGAGGTGGATATCTCTGCCGTGGAAGAGGGGCAGTCGATTACAGTCAAATGGCGCGGTAAGCCGGTATTCATCCGCAACCGTACCGAAACGGAAGTGGAAGAAGCCAAGGCTGTTCCCCTGGCTGATCTTCCCGACCCGCTTGCACGAAATTCTAACCTGCCGGCGGACGCGGAAGCGTCTGACGCCAACCGTGGCGTCGAAGGCAACGAGAAATGGCTCGTCCAGGTCGGTATCTGTACCCACCTCGGCTGCGTGCCGATCGGCAGCTCCGGCGACTTCGGCGGCTGGTTCTGCCCGTGCCATGGGTCTCACTACGACACCGCCGGCCGTATCCGTAAGGGCCCGGCTCCCGAGAATTTGCTGATTCCGCCGCTCGAGTTCGTCAGCGACTCGACGATCAAGATCGGCTAACGGCATAGATTTTTAGGAGACAGCCATGGCTGGACATTCAAACTATGTACCGCAGAGCGCTCCGGCAAAGTGGCTGGAAAGCCGCCTGCCGGTCATCTCGCTCGTTCGCGGCTCTTTTGTTGATTTCCCGACGCCGAAGAACCTGAACTACTGGTGGACCTTCGGTGGCATCCTGTTCTTCGTGCTGATCGCGCAGATCATCACCGGCATCGTGCTGGTGATGCACTACACGCCAAGCACCGATGCAGCCTTCAACAGCGTCGAGCACATCATGCGCGACGTGAACTTCGGCTGGATGCTGCGTTACCTGCATGCAAACGGCGCGTCGATGTTCTTCATCGCCGTGTACATCCACATCTTCCGTGGTCTTTATTACGGTTCCTACAAGGCGCCGCGCGAGATCTCCTGGATCCTCGGCGTGATCATCTTCCTGATCATGATGGGCACCGCCTTCATGGGTTACGTGCTGCCGTGGGGCCAGATGTCCTTCTGGGGCGCAACGGTTATCACCAACCTGTTCTCGGCCATTCCGCTGGTCGGCGAAGAAATCCGCACCTGGCTTTGGGGTGGTTTTGCGGTCGACAACCCGACCCTGAACCGCTTCTTCTCGCTGCACTATCTGCTGCCGTTCATGATCTTCGGTGTCGTTATCCTGCACGTGTGGGCGTTCCACACCACGGGCAACAACAACCCGACAGGCGTTCAGCCGAAGACCAAGCAGGACACGGTTCCGTTCCACCCGTACTACACGATCAAGGATCTGTTCGCGATCATCGTGTTCATGATCCTGTTCGCATGGTTCGTCTTCTACGTGCCCAACTACATGGGTCACCCGGACAACTACATCGAAGCAAACCCGCTCGTGACCCCGGCGCACATCGTTCCGGAATGGTACTTTCTGCCGTTCTACGCGATCCTGCGCGCCATTCCGGACAAGCTCGGCGGTGTTGTCGCCATGTTCGGTGCCATTGCAGTTCTGTTCGTTCTGCCCTGGCTGGACACGTCCAAGGTTCGCTCCGGCACCTACCGCCCGCTGTTCAAGCAGTTCTTCTGGATCTTCGCTGCCAACGCCGTTGCGCTTGGCTATCTCGGCGCCATGCCGGCCGAAGGCACCTACGTTCTGCTCGCCCGGGTCTGCACCGCCTATTACTTCGCCCACTTCCTGATCATCCTGCCGATGCTCGGGTTCCTGGAAAAACCGCGGCCCTTGCCGGCCTCGATTTCCGAAGCGGTTCTGAAGGGCGGAGCCGGCAAACCGGCTGGTGCGACTTCAGCACCGGAAACGAAGTAACGCGGCCCGGATCAGGAGTTAATTGAGACAATGAGCACCATGATCAAAATGGTTCGTTCCTTCGCTGCGGTGGCGGCTGTCGCCATCGCGACCCCGGTCTTCGCAGCAGGCAACGCCCCGCACATCGAGCGGGAGCAGTGGTCCTTCTCGGGTCCGTTCGGTTTCTACGACCGTGGCCAGCTGCAGCGTGGCTTCAAGGTCTACCGGGAAGTCTGTGCTTCGTGCCACGGCCTGAAGCAGGTTTCTTTCCGTAACCTTGCTGAAGACGGTGGCCCGAGCTTCACCGAAGATCAGGCCAAGCAGATCGCGTCCGAGTACACCGTCATCGACGGTCCGAACGACGACGGCGACATGTATGAGCGTCCGGGTATTCTGGCGGACAAGTTCCCGTCTCCGTTCCCGAACGAGCAGGCTGCCCGCGCTTCCAACGGCGGCGCTTACCCGCCGGACTTCTCGCTGCTGGCAAAGGCCCGTGCGGCGCACCGCGGTTTCCCGTGGTTCGTCTTCGACGCCTTCACCCAGTATCAGGAGCAGGGCCCGGATTACATCTACGCGCTTCTCACCAGCTATCCGGAAGAAAACCCGGCATGTCTGGGTGAGGACTTCACCGGCAACTACAACCCGGCATTCCTGGGTGGTTCCGTTACCGCTGAAGCTTGTGCGCACGAGCATCTGACAGGTGGTCCGATCGGCATGGCCGCACCGTTGTCCGACGAGCTGGTCGAATACACCGACGGCACACCGATGACGGTCGACCAGTATGCGCATGACGTCGCTGCATTCATGATGTGGGCCGCCGAGCCGCATCTGGAAGAGCGCAAGAAGATCGGCTTCCGGGTCATGATCTTCCTGATCGTCTTCGCCGGCATGCTCTACTTCACGAAGAAGAAACTGTGGCGCAACGTTGAGCATTGATTGATTGCCGCCTAAGTGCATGATGAAAGCCGCCGGACCTTCCGGCGGCTTTTTCTTTGAGGGGTAATGCAATGCGCCGCGCATTGATGTTTCTGGCAATTCTCCTGCTTCCTGTCCCCGCAAATTCGCAATCGGCCGCAACCCACATGGTCGAGGTCCTGGACATGCATCTTGCCATGCGCGCTGCGCTGCGAGCCGTCGAGGTCTGCAACGAGGCAGGTTTTCAGGCCGGAGCTTCCGTGGTGGACCGTTTCGGCGTCGAGCAAGTGACACTGCGCAGCAACATGGGCGGTGCGCATGTTGCCGAAACCGCCCGTCGCAAGGCCTGGACCGCCGCTTCATTCAACCTTCCCAGTTCGGATCTTGGTTCGCTCGCCGGACCGGGCGGAGAGGCCAGTCTTGCAGCTATTCCAGGGGCGTTGCCTCTGGCTGGGGGGCTGCCCATCGTCTCGGCGACCGGAATGCTTCTCGGAGCGATTGGCGTTGCCGGAGGCGGTGGCGGCGAGAACGAGGCGAAATGCGCCAAGGCCGGGCTTGACGCCATCGCGGATCAATTGAAATAAACCATCGCTGATGCGGGCCTGTGTCCCGCAGGAATTGATTTTGAATCTGTTTGGAGTGGTTATGGCAGACGCAGTATTGGGCATTATCGGCGGGTCTGGAATCTACGACCTTCCGGGTCTGGAAAACTCCGAATGGATCGCCGTCAACAGCCCCTGGGGCACGCCGTCCGATGAAGTGCGTATCGGCACCATTGATGGTCTCAAGGTGGTTTTCCTGCCCCGCCATGGGCGCGGACACGTTTATTCGCCGACAACCATCAACTACCGCGCCAACATCGACGTGATGAAGCGCTGCGGTGTCACCGATCTTCTGTCTGTCTCTGCCTGCGGATCGCTCAAGGAAGAACATGCTCCAGGCACCTTCGTGCTGGTGGACCAGTTCATCGACAGGACGTTTGCGCGGGAGAAGAGTTTCTTCGGTACCGGCTGTGTCGCGCATGTGTCCATGGCGACACCGGTCAGCCCGAAGCTGGTCGATGCCGTGGCGGCAGCCGCGAAAGCGGAAGGCCTCGCCTATGCCAAGGGCGGCACCTATCTGGCCATGGAAGGCCCGCAGTTCTCTTCTCTAGCGGAAAGCCAGCTCTACCGATCCTGGGGCTGCGACGTCATCGGCATGACCAACATGCCGGAAGCAAAGCTTGCCCGTGAGGCTGAGATTTCCTACGCCACCATCGCGATGGTCACCGACTATGACAGCTGGCACCCGGACCACGGCGAAGTCGATATTCAGGCCATCATCAAGGTTCTTCACGAGAACGCCGAAAACGCCCAGAGGCTTGTTGCGCGTGTCGCAAGGGATCTGCCGCGCGAACATCAGTCCTGCCCGGCCGGGTCCGATACGGCGCTGGAGTTTGCCATGATGACCGCACCGGACAAGCGCGACCCGGCGCTGGTGGCGAAGCTCGACGCTGTCGCAGGACGGATCCTGAACCGGACCTAACCGGATCGCCGGCCGAAAGTGTGGCCGGCATAACCCCTTGAGACAAAGCGAAATTGCTTCGACCGGCAGGTCAAACTTGCTATAACCACCGGCCGGGGCAGATGCCTGGAACTATTTTAACAGAGAGATATCCCGATGACCGCACAGACCATTCAGGATGAGCTTGTCAGTGCAATCCGCACGATCAAGGACTATCCGAAAGAGGGCATCCTGTTCCGGGATATCACGACGCTGCTCGGCGATGCCCGTGCCTTCCGCCGGGCGGTCGATGCCCTGGTGCAGCCCTGGGCTGGCTCCAAGGTCGATCAGATTGCGGGCATCGAGGCGCGCGGTTTCATTCTCGGGGGCGCGGTTGCGCACCAGCTGTCCGCCGGCTTCGTGCCGATCAGGAAGAAGGGCAAGCTCCCGCACGAAACCGTCCGGATCGCCTATTCCCTGGAATATGGCCTGGATGAGATGGAAATGCACAAGGATGCGATCAAGCCGGGCGACCGTGTCATCCTGGTTGACGACCTTATTGCTACCGGTGGAACGGCAGAGGCTGCCTGCAAATTGTTGCGGTCCATGGGCGCCAACATCGAGTCGGCGTGCTTCATCGTCGATCTGCCAGATCTCGGCGGGCGCAAGAAACTGGAAGCGATGAACGTTCCAGTGCGCACCCTCGTGGAATTTCCGGGTCACTAGGTCTGTCATGGCGGGAGGAGCCGAGGGCAGAGACGTGATACCGGACTTTTCAGCGAAATTTCAGAAGGATTTCGAGACCCTTCTGAAATGGCGACGGGACGTGCGCCGTTTCAAGCAGGAGCCGTTGCCGGCAGGCGCTCTCGACCATCTTCTGCAACTGGCGGACCTCGCGCCCTCTGTTGGCAACAGTCAACCCTGGCGAATTGTTGTCGTCGACAGCGCCGAGGCGCGTGGGCGGATCATCGCGAGCTTCGAAGCGGAAAACGAAGAAGCCGCCAGGACCTACAGTGACGACAAGGCACTCGCCTATCGTCAGCTCAAGCTGGCGGGGCTGAAGGAAGCCCCCGTGCATCTGGCGATTTTCTGCGACGACGACCCGGAACAGGGCCACGGACTGGGCCGGCTGACCATGCCGGAAACGCTGGCCTATTCCACGGTCAGCATGATCCACACATTCTGGCTGGCGGCTCGTGCCGAAGGTGTCGGGGTTGGCTGGGTGTCGATCCTTGATCCGGACGCGGTGACAGAGGTGCTGCAGGTTGACGCCGGTTGGCGCCTCGTGGCTTATCTATGCGTCGGTTATCCGGAAGAAGAGCATATCGACCCGGAGCTGGAGCGAGCGCGTTGGCAGGCGCGCACGCCTCTGGCATCCCGCGTCATTCACCGATAGGGCATCCTGCGGCCAGACGACCGCAAAAAGGATGCTCGCAAATTATGGAAGCGATCGGCAAATGCTTGTTCAATTGGCGACGATTGAAGGGCCGCTGATCTGGAGGCAGGGCAGACCATGAGCGTGATCATCCGACGGATCAACGAGGAAGACAAGGAAGCTGTGTTCCAGCTTCTGGCAGACCGATGGGCAGGCCCCGAAATGCTATTGGACGGTGAGCTCGTCGATGCGTCGAGCCTGCCGGGTTATGTTGCCTACGCAGGCGACGATCTTGTGGGGCTCGTGACGCTGATCAAACGGGAAAGCGAATGGGAAATCCTCACGCTGGACTCGCTCAGCCGCTGGGGTGGCACCGGAACACTGCTGCTGAACGCCGTGGTCGATGAAGCAAAGGCGTCCGGCATCAACAGGCTGACCGTCCGTACGTCCAACGATAACCTCGACGCCTTCCGCTTCTATCAACGGCGCTGTTTCCGTCTGGAGCGGATCGCGCAAGGTGTCATCGACGCCGAGCGCGAGAAGAAGCCGGAAATCCCGCTGCGTGGCGACTACGGTATCGAAATCCGCGACGAAGTCCTGTTTGCCCGCAGCCTTTGAGGTGCTGGTGACATCCCATTTCTTTCCCACCTTTTCTGCTTCGGTCTTGCCAGCCCGAACACGTGTCCGAGCATCCTGTTATTGCCGGACGATCGCGCCGACGGCGTTGACCAAAAGTCTTGAGGCGGTCAGCGCGCTGAGGCCGTCGATATCGTTTGGCGGGTAGAATTCGACAAGGTCAAACCCAACGATCCTTGCGCGTCTGCCCAGACCCGCAATCAGATCGATCGCCTGCGTGTAGGTGAGCCCGCCGGGCGTGCGCGCGGCAACGCCGGGCATGATTGCCGGGTCGAGGCCGTCACAGTCCAGCGTGACGACGCAGCGCGCGCCGTGTGGAATATGCTTCAACGGGGCCGAGATGCCTTCTGCGTGGACCTCGCGCGCTGTGACAAAGCGGCTGCCATAGGTTTGTGCAGCCTCGATTTCGTTTTTGCCGGCGCTGCCGACGGCACGCAGGCCAACCTGAACGAGGCCCGCAACATGCGGCATCTCGCTGATGCGGCGCATCGGGCTGGAGTAGCCGTAGCGCTCGCCGTCGACCTCATCGCGCCAGTCGATATGGGCATCTATCTGCAGCACCCATAGGGGCCCCTGATCAGCGAAGGCGGCGAGGAAGGGGATCGGCAGGGAATCATCACCGCCAAGCAGGATCGGAACGGCTGGCAGTGCCAGGATCGAGCGTGTTTGTGCCTCGATCCGTGCCCGGTTGCCTGCGTTGTCGTGCAGCCGGGTGTCGATATTGCCAATGTCGGTGCAGCAAACCGGCTGACCCTCGAATAGCGGTCCACCGAGATCGAAGTCCCAGTGGCCGACGAGGCCGGCATCTTCCTGACTGGCTGCGCGAATGGCATCGGCTGCTCCGGTGTATCCGCTGCTGTCCTTGCCAGGGTAAGTGCTGCCGTGTCCGGCACCGAAGATCACAGCACGTGGTGTCCGGTTTTCCGGAAGCTGTGCGGGAAAGTCGAGAAAAGGCACTCGGTCGGTCCTGTTCGGTTTCTTGCGGGCGGTATACTGCAGAAAGGCAAATTACCAGGCGTTTGAGAACGCTTTCGATGCCTGACAGCATCGACCTCAGCTTAATCGAAGACCGGGATCTGCCAAAGTTCAAGGACAAAAACCGGTTCCCGCGTCAGCTCTTGCCGGATGGGGAACGGAATTTGCATTGCGGCGCACAATAGTTATACTTGCTCATTCCCAAGTTCATTTTTCCTGAACGGAAAAATTCCGCACATTTGTGCTCAGAATTCCTGAGGAGGATAATTTATGCCCGTCGCCAGGTCCTTGGAAACGGCTGAGGAAATTTCAGATATTGCTTTCGGATTTATGGGCTCCAAGGCTCTTTTTTCTGCACTTCATGTAGATTTGTTTTCACTGCTTTCCGAAAAGACCTTGACGCCACAGCAAGTTGCTGAAGAAAGCGAGCTTGATCTTGATCGCGCCACAACACTGTTGACCGCGCTTACGAGCCTCGGGCTGGTGCGCCGGGAAGGAGCAGGCTTCACCAATTCGCCCGCAGCGGAGGCGTTTCTGGTGAAAGGACGGAAGTATGATTTCGGCGACTATCTGCGGTTTCAGATCGACAAGCAGATGTACCCCTTCATGACGCAGCTCAACGACGCCCTGACGGACAGTCTGGAGGACGACCAGGTTGCTTCCTACGAGACCTGGTTCAGCGACCCGGAAGAAGCACGGCTTTATTCCCGGTCCCAGCATGCAGGCTCGCTTGGGCCCGGGCGGGGACTTGCCAAGCTCGTGGATCTGTCCGCTGCCAAGCAGTTGCTGGACGTTGGCGGTGGCACCGGGGCCTTCTCGATTTCGCTTTGCAAGGCGTATCCGGGACTGCGATCAACCGTTCTGGATTTTCCGAATGTCGCCAAGGTGGGCGAAGAGTTCATTGCCGAAGAAGGCCTGCAGGACCGCATCCGCTACGCGCCGGGCAATGCCCTGAAGGACACATGGCCGGACAGCGCGGACGCAGTGCTGATGTCCTATCTCTTTTCCGGCGTCCCAGGCACGGCCATTCCCGGGCTTGTGCGCAAGGCCTTCGAGGTTCTGACACCGGGCAGTGACTTCATGGTGCATGACTTCATGGTCGACGAAAACCGCGACGGGCCGAAGCTGGCCGCGCTCTGGCAGCTTCAGCACACTGCCTTCAACCCGGAAGCCCGTTCGATCACGAGTTCCTACGTTGCCGGCTTGATGGAAGCCGCTGGCTTCACGGATATCGCAGTTGAAGTGATGATCCCGGGCATGACGATGCTGGTGCACGGCCGCAAGCCGGAATAGCATCACGCGGAAAACTGCGGCAAATGGGCATGATGTCCGTTTGCCGCAGTGCCTGGAACAGGCAAACGGATTAGGGACAAACTCTACGTGTTTTCCCTAAGATCCGGAGAAGAGATGTCTGCTTCATCTGCCCCCAAGGAAGTCCTGGTGCTACGGCTGCTTCTGGCCGTGCCCGTCTTGAACCTGTTTCTCAAGGAAGCGCTTTATGGCGCGGAAGATGCCAAATACTGGTTCATCGCCAATCTCGCGATGATCTGGGCGGTGTCGATCTATGCCTTCGGATACCCGGCGATCATCCTGCCGGCGCTGACCATGGTGCCGATGGCCTTCTTGTGGATCTTGGACGTCTGCCGCTGACGCTCAGCTCGCATGCGAGGCATGGCAAGACAGGATCGCCAACCGCAAAGCGTGCTGCCGTCTTGAGGACGCAGCACGCTGTTGCGTTTTAACAGGGCCGACTGATTGTCCGGTTAGCGCTTGCGGCGTTCGACGAACACCGTGCCCTTGAAGGAGAACACCAGCGTACCGTCCTGATTGAAGGCCTGCATGTCGGAATGAACCAGACCCCAGTCCGGACGGGTCCGGCTTTCGGTCTTGCCGGTGACCACACGCCGGTAGCGCAGGGTGTCTCCAACAAAGACCGGCCTGATCCACTTGAGATCCTCGAACCCGGGCGAGGGGCCGATATTGGCTGGTGTTTGCCCTGCTGCCAGCGCTTCTTCCTGAAGAGCCTTGTGCCTGGCGACCCAGAGCTTCATGAAAACCGCTGCCGTGTGCCAACCGGAAGCGCACAGGCGACCGAAATGGGTCCGCGCGGCGGCCTCCTCGCTGAGATGAAAAGCCTGCGGATCGTATTTTTCCGCAAAACGCACAATGTCTTCCCGGGTGAAGGTGTGTTCCCCAAGGTCAAGCGTGTCACCCACTTCAATATCTTCGAAAAAGGCACTCACCGGGTGACCTCCCGTCTTGCGAACAGGTTCGGGTTTTCCCAGACGAGCACTTCGATGCCCTTCTGGTTCTTGGCCGTCACGCGAATGTTGACAAGCCCAAGGTCCGGTTTCGACCGCAAGTCTCTCGTGTCGAGTATTTCGACCCGGGCCGTTAGGCAGTCACCTGGATGAACGGGACGCTTCCACTGCAGCTTGGTGATACCCGGCGAACCACGGCCGCTTGTCCTGGTCAGGAAATTTTCGGCAAGCAGGCGCATCACCATCGAACCTGTATGCCATCCGGAGGCAGCGAGCCCGCCCAGGATGGATGCCGTGCCGGCCTCTTCGTCGAGGTGGAAAGGCTGCGGATCGAACTCGGCAGCGAAATCGATGATTTCGTCCCTGCTGACAGTGAGGGAGCCCAGCTCGAAGACCTGACCAGGTTGGAAGTCTTCAAAATAAAGGAGATCGGTCATGAATTCCGGTGGTGTTGGCACTCCGCGGAAACGCGATGGTCCGCGTTCCCGCCTTGAGATTGGAAGAAAAGATCAGTCGTAATAGATCTCGTTATCATCCATGTAGACGTTGCTGGCTTCGCAGATATCGATGTCGATCGGATCGTCGAGAACTTCGGTATCGTCGTCGGCCAGCCAGCCGACCTGGAAGCTCTGCGCGCAATTGCCGGTGTCGGCGGCGAACTCGGCTTTCGCGCTTTCACCCGGCGAAAGCGGTCCGGACAGCCAGTTGTCCGACCAGCCGTCGCCGTCATTGGTGTAGAAGCCGACGACGACGTTGTCTTCGGTGTTGTTGTAGATCTGGAAGTACCCTTGCGAGCCGGTTCCCTGTGCGACGGCTGCAGTCGCAGACGCCAGGAGGGCAAGGCCGAGAGTGGCAGATTTCAGTAGCTTCATGGCACGTTTCCCAGGTGGGCAGCCTTGCTGCCCGACAGTGTTGCGTTCAGAAGCTAGTCCCAGCCGTATCGGAAGTAAAACTAAATCCGCCAGCCTTCGTTCTTGCCTGGATCGCCGGTTATACGGTCACGTATTTGCGCCAGTTGTGCTCTTCTTGGAAGCCCAGAACCTCGCGGATCTTGCGGTTCGAGAACAGGGCCTCGTGCTCGCCGAGTTCCCGGCTCAGCGGCACATCGGGGAAGAAGCGCTTGAGGATTTCCGCATTCGGAATATCGACGGAATTCGTGTCGTTGCCGGCGTTGAAGACCTGGTAGCCGAGCCCGTCCTTTTCAAGGCAGCGGTCGACGATCTGACCGAGGTCGCGCGCATCGATATAGCAGAAGATGTTTCTGCGGCGTTGCGCAGGATTGGCGAAGAAATCCGGGAACCGGTCGTATTCGTGCGGCTCGATGACATTGCCGATCCGCAGCGCATAGATATCGAAGCCGGACCGGCGCTGGAAGGCGCGGGCGGTCTGTTCGTTGACCACCTTGGAAAGCCCGTAACTGTCCATCGGGTCGACGTCATAATCTTCTTCGACGGGTAGCACCTTCGGGTCGACCACGCCATCGGCGAAACAGACGCCGTAGGTGGTTTCCGAAGAGGCGAGCACGATCTTGCGGATGCCGAGCTTCACGGCGGCTTCAATGACGTTGTATGTGCCGATCGTATTGACTTCGAAGGTTCTGTTGTCCGGATGAATGAGAATGCGCGGCACGGCCGCGAAATGGACCACCGCATCGAAAGTTGGCACCCCGTTGCCCGGTTCCAGTTCATCGAAATTGGCGTAGCTGGTCATGACGTTGAACATTTCACCCGATGAGGTGATGTCGGCAATGAGGTTGTCGACACCTGGATAATCAAGCGGTTTCAGGTCGACGTTGACGACGCGATGTCCCTGCGCCAGCAGATAGGGAATGACGTGCCGTCCGGCCTTGCCGGAACCGCCGGTGAACAGAATGCGTTTCTGGGTGGTCATGGTTCAACTCCCCTGTTTTTGAGTTGCGTACATCATGGCCATTCCGACGCCGGAAGCCAGTGCCTGTTTTGTCTTTCTGGAAGAAAGACATTGTTCTTCCGGAATGTGCCGGTGTGAGGGGCTGGAAGTCAGCAAGATTTATCAAAAAGCATGGTGCTAGGGTCCCATCAATCGAACGGGGCCAAGTCCATGACCAATCACGAAAAGCTCACACTCTCACCGCGGGACAACGGCTATGTCCGCCGTTTCACAAGGGTGATCGAACATATCTACGCCAACCTCGACGAGGATCCTGATCTGGCGAGGCTTGCCGAGGTGGCAGCCCTTTCTCCCTCACACTGGCACAGGGTCTGGCAGTCGACCTATGGCGAATCCATCTTCGCGACGGTCAAGCGGCTGCGCCTTCATCGTGCCGCGGGAGACCTTGCCTATACGGACCTGGCCTTGCCCGTCGTCGCAAAACGGGCCGGTTACGGCAGCCTGGAGGCTTTTTCACGCAGCTTCAAACAGGCTTACGGCCAGACCCCCACCGCCTACCGCTCCTCCGTTTCCTCGCGCCGGGTTCAGCCGGCCAACGGCGGTGCACCACTTCCCAAACTGAAAGGACCAGCTCCAATGCATGACGTTTCCGTCAAAACCCTTCCGTCCGAAACCCTGGCCGTGCTGCCTCACCGAGGCGCGTACATGGAGATCGGCAAGGCGTTTGAGACACTTTTCGGCATTCTGGTGAGCCGTCAGCTGGTCGGCCGGATCGGTGCGATGAAGGCGCTCTATTATTCCGACCCGACCCATGTTGCCGAAGATGATCTGCAGTCGGCTGCCGGAGCGGTCATAAACGATAGCTTCCCGGTCGATGCTCCGCTCGAAAAGCGGGAAACGCGTGCCGGTGACTACGCGGTGCTGCGTTACAAGGGACCCTACGCCGACATGAAATGGGCCTACGAGTGGCTTTACGGCGAGTGGCTGACGCAGTCCGGCCGTGAACCGGACGATGCGCCCTGTCTGGAAGTCTATCTCAACAACCCGCGCGACACGGCGCCCGCGGATCTTCTGACCGACATCTGCCTGCCTCTGAAGCCTGCTGCCTGAGCTCTGCTTCAGAGCGGCCAGAACAGCAGGATGGCCGGGATGCTGACGGCCAGGACGAGGATCTCGAGCGGCAGGCCCATGCGCCAGTAGTCGCCAAAGCGATAGCCGCCCGGTCCCATGATGATGGTGTTGTTCTTGTGGCCGATCGGCGTCAGGAACGCACAGGACGATGCAACCGCCACCGCCATCAGGAACGGGTCGGAGTTCACCTGAAGGGAATTGGCGATCTGGACCGAGATGGGCGCTGCGATCAGGCAGGTGGCAACGTTGTTCAGGAAGTCGGAAAGGGTCATCGTCACCACCATCAGGATGGCGAGGGTGACCCAGGCCGGAGCCGTCGAGGTGAGGGCGAGAATACCGTCGGCGATCAGCTGAGCGTTGCCTGCTTCCTCAAATGCTTGACCAAGGGGGATCAACGAGCCGAGCAGCACGATCACTTTCCACTCCACGGACTGATAAACCTCCGATCCGCTGATCAGGCCGGCGGCGGCATAAAAAATCACACAGGCAGCCAGGGCAACCGGGAGATAGGCAAGGCCGGCAACGGCTGCTGCAATCGCAACGGCAAAGCCTGCGATCGCCAGCCAGGCCTTGTTGCGCTGCATTACGCCCGTCTTGCGTCCTTCCAGAGGCAGGACACCAAGCCAGGCGCAGGCGCTTTCCAGCCGCTCCGGGGTACCCAGCAGTAGGAGCACATCACCCGGGCGTATCTCTTCGTGGCGAACGCGTTTCTGTACACGGCGACCCTGCCTGGAAATGCCGAGCAAGGTAACGCTGTGGCCGTAAAGGAGACGCATGTCGAAACTCGACCGGCCGATGATCCTGGCATTGTCCGGCGCGATTGCCTCGATCAGTGACAGGGCGTCGTTGTTCAGGCCGCCCTTGTGCTGTTCTGAGCCGGCGAATTCCAGCTTGGCGGCGCCCATGAAGGCCTCGATGGCCTTGGGGTCGCCTTCCACGAACAGGTAATCTCCGGACTTGATCGCCTCGCGGCGGGCAAACCCGCGTACACGCCGGCCATTGCGGATGAGGCCGATGATGGCGACATCCTTCTCGTCGGCAACCGGGTAAAGATCGCCGACAGTGAGCGGCTTTTCTTCCGAGATTTCCCCGACCTTCAGTTCAGCCGCATAAAGGCTTTCGGCAAAGCCCTCCTGTTTCGGCTTGTCCCGGAAATGGCGGGGCAGCAGGCGCCAGCCGAACAGGGCAACAAAGGCAATGCCTGTCACTGCGACCACGAGGCCGACAGGGGCAAAATCGAACATGGAAAAGGGCGCGCCAAAGGCATCCGAACGATACTGCGCGATGACGATGTTTGGCGGTGTTCCGATCAGTGTGATCATGCCGCCAAGGATCGTTGCGAAAGACAGGGGCATCAGGGAGAGGCCAGGCGAACGTTCCGCCTTCTTGGCCGCCTCCATATCGAGCGGCATGAGCAATGCCAGCGCGGCCACGTTATTGATGATTGCCGACAGGCTGGCGCCGACGATGGCCATCAGACCGATATGCCGCGACAGGCCTCTGGAAGCGGAAATCACCACGCCCGCAATCAGTTCCACAGCGCCTGAGTTCATCAGCCCGCGCGAGACGATCAGCACGAGGGCAATGATCATGACGGCGGAATGGCCGAAGCCGGAGAAGATTTCCTCGGAAGGGACGAGACCCAGGAACGCACCCAGGATCAACGCGCCAAAGGCTATGAGATCGAAGCGGATACGGCCCCAGACCAGCAGTGCGAAGACAGTGCCGAAGAGGACAAACAGGGCAATCTGGTCAAAGGTCACGAACAGGCTCCGGCAAAGACTTCAAAATCCGGGTTCGACCTGAACATGGCCGACCCGCAATCTCAAGACCACTTAAAGGACTTGGTCCGTCTTCCTTTGCATTTCCGGCGGAACGGAGCTGGACAGCACCGTTGTCGGAGAAACCGGGACCACGACTTCTAAACACGGATTGCCACCAAAAGGTTCCGCAGCTTTCAAGGGCGTGAGAAGGCCAATAAGACCAGGCCCGGAAAGCGGCTGCTTTCCGGGCCCTTGCAATGCGGCAATACCGGGGATCTCAACGCGAGCGCGCACACGCCCACCCGGGCCTGTCAAATGACCCTGACGGTCAGCTCCGGCAAGCCGTCGATGGTCGCCAGCATGAGGTCGCCGCGCTGGACGGAACCGACACCAGCGGGGGTTCCGGTCAGGATGACGTCGCCCGCACCAAGCTGGAACAGCTCGGACAGCTTGGCGATGATTTCCGGTATTTTCCAGATCAACTGATTGAGGTCGCCTTCCTGGCGAAGCTCTCCGTTCACGCTGAGTGCAATCCGGCCCTGGTCGAGGAAGCCGCTGTCTGCCGCCGGCATGATCCGTCCGATAGGGGCAGAGCGTTCAAAAGCCTTGGCGGCTTCCCACGGGCGCCCCGCCTTCTTGGCCTCCGCCTGCAGGTCGCGGCGGGTCATGTCGAGGGCAACGGCGTAGCCGTAAACATGTTCAAGTGCATTGGCTGCCGGGATGCTGCGCTTGCCGGACTTCAGAACGACCGCGAGTTCGACCTCGTGATGCACGTCGCTGGACAGGGGCGGATAGGGAAACTCGCCGGAAGGATCGAGGTTGTCCGGGTTCTTCTGGAAGAAGAACGGCGCTTCCCTGTTCGGATCGTGGCCCATTTCCACGGCATGAGCGGCATAGTTTCGACCGACGCAATAGACCCGGCGGACTGGAAAACCCTTCTGGCTTTCGCTGACGGGCAGGATCGTGGGGAAGGGAGCCGGAATGACGGTCGACATCGCAGACACTTTCGAGAATTGACGAAAGCCTGCTTGTACCGGGTTCGGCAGCATCCTGTCGAGCGGGAGTTATGCACGCCCCGGTGGAGCCAGCCTATGCCGCGCGGTTTGTTGGGCACACCAGAGGCGTTCAGGCCGGAATACAGGTGGTCCTGTTGCCCCGGACTACGTTGGAGCCGGCTCCGCTTCTTCGTCCTGACTGATGCTACCGTCCTCCGAAGGCATGAACCAGATGACCACGAAGGCCAGCAGGCCGGCAGCGATCATGTAGAACGCCGGCGCAAGCTGCAGGTGGGTCTTGTCGATCAGATAGGTGGCAAACAGCGGTGCCGTGCCGCCAAAGAGCGCCAGCGGGATGTTGTAGCCGATGGAATAGCCGGTCACGCGCACGGACACAGGGAACTGGCCGACCATGGCGGCCATGAGCGGGGCAAAGAAGGCGGTGAGAATAACGGCCATGCCGAGCTGGCCCAGAATGACCATGACCGGATCCGGATGATGCACCAGCCAGAACATCGGCAGGGCGAAGAGGGCAACACCGCCCGATCCGAACAGCAGTATGGTTCTTCGGTCGATCCTGTCGGCGAGATAGCCGACAATAGGCAACAGCAGCATGAAGACGACCATCACGCTGGTGTTGATCGTCAGGGCCCGACTTTCCGTGAACTTGACGTAGTCGACCAGGTAGGACGTGAGATAGACGAACGTCAGATAGAAGCCGACGCCGTTGAGGATGTTGCACGCTATCGTCCGCAGCAGGGCGGGCCGGTGGTTGCGCAGGACCTCGCCAACCGGAGCACTGACAGGATCGTGCGAGGAGGGCGGTTGATCCCTTTCTTCTGCCTTGGTGCCGCTTCGGATCATGAAACCGGTCAGGCCGACCAGCAGACCGAAGGCGAAGGGAATGCGCCATCCCCAACTTCCCAGATCGTCCGCCGGCAGGAGGCCGGTTGCCAGTGCCGCCACGCCGGAACCGAGCAGAATGCCGAATGTTGCCCCGACCAGGGCCCAGGAAACCGTGAAACACCGACGCTTGGGCGGGGCGATCTCGTAAAGATAGACGGTTGAGCCGGTGTATTCGCCGCCGACGGAAAGTCCCTGCAGCAACCGCAGCAGCGTCAGCAGCACGGGTGCGGCAATGCCAATCTGATCGTAGGTCGGCAAGAAGGCGATCAGCGTCGTCGGAATGGCCATCAGGGCGACGGACAACAGAAGGGCCCGGCTGCGACCGGTCTTGTCGGCAATATGGCCGAGCAGCAGACTGCCGATGGGACGCATGAGGAAGCCTGCCGCAAAGACACCGAAGGTGCTGATCAGGCTGACGGTCGGATCGTCACTCGGGAAAAACTGTTGCGCAAGGATGGGGGCAAGATAGCCGTAGACGGCGAAATCGTACCATTCCAGCGTGTTCCCCACAGTTCCCGCAATGATCTTGCGGATCCTGGTGTCGCTTCGTCCCGCCATATTGGCCCCTCCTGCAGGTCGAATTCCCGTTTGTCCGGGTAACCCTAGAGGGGATGTCTTTATCTTCCGTTTCCGTGCGTTCTGGGGAAGGCGGCTGACCGGGAGGTGGAAGTGGACGGGAAACGCGCAGGCGGCGCCTGGCTGCCTGCGCGGGATTTCGTCAGGTGTTGAATTTGAAGAGCAGGACGTCGCCGTCCTTGACGACATATTCCTTGCCTTCGTCGCGTGCCTTGCCCGCTTCCTTGGCTGCGGTTTCGCCGCCGAGGCCGACGTAATCGTCGTAGGCAATGGTCTGCGCGCGGATGAAGCCGCGTTCGAAATCCGTATGGATGACGCCCGCTGCGCCCGGGGCCTTGGTACCTTCGGTGATGGTCCAGGCGCGGGTTTCCTTCGGGCCTGCCGTGAAATAGGTGATCAGGCCCAGCAGGCCGTAGCCCGCGCGGATCAGCCGGTCGAGGCCCGGCTCTTCAAGCCCGATGGTCTCCAGGAACTCTTCCTGTTCTTCCTTGTCGAGCTGGGAGATTTCCGCCTCGATGGCAGCGGAAATCACGACGGCGGCAGCGCCTTCCGCCTTCGCCTTTTCGGCGACCTTGGCGGAGAGGGCATTGCCTTCGCCTGCGGATGCCTCGTCGACGTTGCAGACGTAGAGAACCGGCTTTGCAGTCAGGAGGTTCAGACCCTTCAGGATTTTCTCTTCATCCGGACCGGAGACTTCCAGAACGCGTGCCGGCTTGCCGTCCTGCAGCAGGGCCAGGGCGGCTTCCATGACGGGCAGCACAGCCTTGGCTTCCTTGTCGCCGCCGGAGGCCTTTTTCTTCAGCGGTGCAATGCGGCGCTCAAGGCTTTCCATGTCGGCGACCATGAGTTCGGTCTCGACCGTTTCGGCATCGGCGATCGGGTCGACGGTGCCTTCCACATGGGTGATGTCGTCGTCTTCAAAACAGCGCAGCACGTGTGCGATGGCATCGACTTCGCGAATGTTGGCCAGGAACTGGTTGCCGAGGCCTTCGCCCTTGGAAGCGCCGCGCACGAGGCCGGCGATGTCGACAAAGGTGATGCGCGTCGGAATGACTTCCTTGGACCCTGCAACTTGACGGATCGCGTAGAGGCGCGGATCCGGAACGGCAACTTCGCCCGTATTCGGCTCGATGGTGCAGAACGGATAGTTGGCAGCCTGTGCAGCTGCCGTCTTGGTGAGCGCGTTGAAGAGTGTGGACTTGCCGACATTCGGCAGTCCGACAATGCCGCACTGGAAACCCATGGGAGTTCGCTTTCGGTTGGTCTTGAGACTTTGCAGCGCTAAATGCCCGAGCCGGGTCAAGAGGTCAAGGCTTTGGCGGACTGCGGGCGGGTGTTTGTCAAGAGCATGTCAGGATGAAGCGGCAAAAGGAAAGGCGTCCGGCGATGTGATCCGGCTGAAAGCTTCCCTCCGGTTGTTTATCGGTTATAGTCGTGTGGGTGTTTTGGGCGATTGTTTTGGGAATTGGGACGCGATGATTTTCAGTCGCAAGAAACACGGGTTTCTGTGTGCATTTTCCGGCAGCCTGTTTGCCACCCTGGCTGCCGTCACCACTTGTGCCACTGTTTTCTCGGCAAGTCCGGCATCTGCACAAAGCTTCAATCCGCGTGATCTGACGGGCCTTCTGGGCGATGCGCCGATCGATCCTGCGCTGCTGGAAGGCGTCGGACAGGTAAATGTCACACGGGCCTATATCCCCGACGCGATCGACCTGTCGCCAATGATGCCACCACCCCTGCTGCAGACATACGGCAGCTGTGTTTCCTATGCCATCGGGTATGCCATGCGCGGCTATTACGCTGCGCTTGAAAACAACGTGGAACCCGGCAACCGCACCTTCACGCCAAGTCCGGCGTTTCTCCATTCGCAGATCCGCAACCGGCAGGAGGCCTGTGAAACCGCCGGAAGTCATGCTCTTCTGGCGATGGCCTATTTCAAGGGCAACGGCTCTCCCGACCAGGACGACATTCCGGACGCCGCCATGTGCTCGGAACGGGTGGAAACCGCAACGATGGCCCCCGACAGGTTCCGCATTCGAAACTTCCTGTTCGTGTTCGACAAGGGTCGCCAGCGCCGCAACGCGACGGACCGGGATCTGGATGCGATCAAGCAGCAGCTGGCGGCGGGTAACCCCGTGGCCACCGGGTTCCTGATGGTCGGCGTGGTGCCGTCCTCCCAGACGCCGGACGGGGTGACGCTGCAATATCTGAAATCGGGAGAGATCTACCAGGGATCGCTCGGGCGTCACAGCGGGGCCGCCGGAGGCCACCAGATGGTGTTCGTCGGGTACGATGAACGGCGTCAGGCATTCCTCGTCCAGAACTCCTGGGGGCCATACTGGTCCGGAGACGGGTATGGCTGGATCAGCTACGAGGCAACGAAGGCCGACATGCACAACGCATCGATCATGCGCACGTCCATCGTGCCGCCGCGTCCGGTGCCAGGGCTGACCAGAACCGACCGGGACAATGAGGTGGCCTTTGCGGGGGATAGCTGCAGCAGCCTTTACGTGAGCGAAGATACGCCGGACGGCATGCCGCTGCTCGCCGGTTTCGTGAGCACACAGGAAGCTCTCCGGAAACTGGAAGCGGAGTTTCCGCCCGAGCAGCTTCAGAAAATAGATGTCAGACCCTGGCCCGTGTGTGAAGCCCTGAAGACTCTTGCCCGGCCACTGGCGGAACCTTCGCGACCGCGCATTCGGCTCCTGGGAGGCAGCGCGGATCTACGCTACGGAGATTCGCTGGCCTTCGAGGTGACTGCGCCGGATTTCGCCTCGTTTCTCTATATCGTCTATCTGCAGGCCGACGGCACTGTGGTGAACCTCTTGCCGCGTCGCGGTCCGGTGCGCCAGCAGGTGCAATTCGGCGACCGTTTCGTCTATGGCGACGGCCGGCAGGGGCGTCAGAAGTTCACCGTGCAGCCACCTGCCGGGTCGGAAGCCATTATCGTGATTGCAGCTCATAGCCCCGTCATCCAACTGGAAGAACTGGAAAACGGCGGATCCGGGCAATTCTCCATGCCTGTGAGCGCTGAGGGCGGCGCCGGTACCGCGGACGACAGATATTTCCTTACGGCATTGCGGGCAGGGATGGCGGACCGGCCGGACGAAATGAGCCTGCCACGTGAGATTTCTGCAGCCGTCCTTCATTTGACGATCCGGGAAGAGTGACACTCAAAGGTTTCGACATGCGCTTTCTTATCGAATTTGCGACCGCCCGCCTGGCATTGGCACCCGTTCTGGCGCTGCTGGTCACCATGATGCTGCCAGCCGGCGCCTCCGCCCAGTCCGTCACGCCGGATCAGATCATCAACGCGTTGTTGCCAGACGCCGGCGCGCCGAAATCCCGGTCCATGCGAAAGCAGGAACCGCACCCGTTTCGCGGGATCAGCATCGAGGGCCAGTTGCCGCCGGAAGTGGAGCTGCCGCGCATCAATCTGACGGTCAATTTCGAGTTCGATTCCGCCTCACTGACCAACGACGGCATTCTGACGTTGCAGGCGCTCGGACAGGCCTTGCAGGATCCACGGCTCAGGAACATGCGTTTCCAGATCGCCGGGCACACGGACCTGCGCGGCACGTCGGCCTATAATCTGGACCTGTCGAAACGAAGGGCCTTCATGGTCGCGGAGTTTCTGGCAGCGTTCTATACGATCCCCCGTGAACGGCTTGTGCCGGTGGGGTACGGCGAAAGCCGTCCTGTCGATCCGGGCGATCCGGCCAGCGGCCGCAACAGGCGGGTGGAGATCATCAACGTTCAGCCGCTGTCCTGACCGCCAAAGGCAGGCAGCCCCGTTGCGCTGGTGTTCTTGAAGGGACCGGCCTCAGTCGCCGCCGCCGAGCAGCTTCTTCAGCATGTCAGCCATGGGTCCTGACTTGGGCAAATTGACTGACTTGCCTTGCCGGGCCTGGCGGATATGGCTCTGGCCCTTGGGTTTGGCTGGTGCGGGGGTGCCCTGTCCGGGAGCAATGGCCTTGGCGGCTCCAGTCATGCCGTCCTTCGCCTTGCTCTCCTGGCTCATGCCCTTGCGCTGTGCCTTTTCGGGCTCCAGGGCCAGGGTCAACTTGTTGGCAAACTGGCTGTCCTTGCCTTCGGCCAGCAATGCAGCCTGATCGGCGACTTCCATCAGGAGCGGCTCCAGCCAGTCCCGATCGGCCTTTGCGAAATCACCCAGCACGTAGTTGGACACCAGCTTCTTGTCGCCCGGATGACCGATGCCGAGGCGCAGCCGGCGGTAGCTTTCGCCGATATGCGCCGTGATTGATCTCAGACCGTTGTGGCCGCCGTGGCCGCCGCCGATCTTCATGCGGAATTTCGCGGGCGGCAGGTCGAGTTCGTCGTAGATGACGACAATGTCTGCCGGCTCGATCTTGTAGAACCGCATGGCTTCGCCGACAGAGCGGCCGGATTCGTTCATGTAGGTGCTGGGTTTCAGCAGCAGGACCTTTTCCGAGCCGAGGCGGCCTTCGGAAACCTGACCTTGAAAACGGGCTTTCCAGGGCTGGAAGCCGGAGTGGCGGCGATGGATCTCATCAACGGCCATGAAACCGATATTGTGCCGATTGCCTTCGTATTTGGCGCCCGGATTTCCCAGGCCGACGATCAATTTCATGGTGTGCCTTTCAAGGTAGAGCGTGTTGCATTTAGCGCAATGCAGACAGGCTGGCTAATCCTGAAACAAAAAAGCAGCCGATGGCGGCTGCTCTGCAAGTTTTCCCGCAAGGGGAAGGGAGGCGGAGACCGCCTCCCGATTTTTAAAGCAAGGCTGCAGCTTATTCAGCTTCGCCTTCACCTTCTTCTGCTTCAGCTTCGTCGTCGGTCTCTTTCATACCGGCCGGAGCAGCGATCGTGGCGATGGTGAAATCGCGATCGGTGATGGTCGGCTGGCAGCCTTCCGGCAGCTTCACTGCGGAAATGTGCAGGCTGTCGCCCGGCTGTGCCTTGGCCAGGTCGATTTCGAGAGCTTCCGGAATGTTGTCGGCCGGAACGGTCATTTCGACGGTGTGGCGAACAATGTTCAGGACGCCGCCCTTCTTGATGCCCGGGCAGGTTTCTTCGTTCAGGAAGTGAACCGGAACTTCAACCGTCAGCGTGGAGCCCTTGGCAACGCGCAGGAAGTCGACGTGCATGACGTCGTCGCGTACCGGGTGCAGCTGGAAATCCTTGGCAATAACCTGATGCTTTTCGCCGTCCACATCGATGATACCGATGTGTGTAAGGAAACCACCCTTGTGCAGGGTAATGGTGGTTTCTTTCACCGGAATGGTGATCGGCAGTGCCTGTTTCTTGTCGCCGTAGATCACGGCAGGGAGAAGGCCTTCGCGACGCAGTGCCCGTGCGGCCCCCTTGCCCACCCGGTCCCGTGCCGACGCCTTCAGCTCATAGCTGGCAGCCATGGCAAAACTCCTTCGAGTGTATAGGTAACGGACCGGCGAACCACCGTGCCAGAAGACTCATGTTGTCCGGGATCGGTCCAGAAGCGCCTCCTCCAGGGGTGCAGGCGCGAGCGCGGATATACCCAAAGCGCAAGGAAAGTGCAAGTCCGCAGTCGCTCGTTTGTCGCAGGGGACCGCGGAAATTTCAAGCTGGTCACCTGCAAACCGGTCTGTAACACAGATTTGCTGAACCTTCCGGTTGACCGAATGGCTCGTCCGGCAGAGGCTGCGGTCCTCTGTGCGGGTATGTCTCCCGCTGTCCGAAATCGTTTTCCTAACCTTCCCTGTCTGAAAGAATCGACCCCATGGCCATCGATGAAGACCTCAACGACCGCTTGCGCGAGGCGCTTGGAAACAGGGCAGGCATCAGCGAGAAAAGGATGATGGGCGCAATGTGCTTTCTGCTGCATGGCCACATGATCGCGGGTGCCGACCGCACCAGGGAGGGGGAACGACGTTTCATCTTCCGTCTTGGCAAGTCCAGCCATGCTGTCGGGCTGGCACTGCCGGGTGCTGAACCGATCGTTCAGGGCGGGCGCACGTTGAGTGGCATGTTCTTCGTCGGTGAGGACGATTGCACCGACGAAGTTCTCCAAAACTGGCTGGATCTTGCCATCGCCAATGCTTTGACACTGCCGCCCAAAGGCGCCTGACCTATCCGTTGAGCCTTTTCGATGTGTCTTCCTGAAAGGCCGGATCGGCTTTTTTGGCGAAGGAGACACGCCAGGGTTCAGCCAGCTCTTCAAGTTCTGACAGGGCCTTTGCCACCGCCGGATCCAGCCGAGGGTTGAACCGGGCGTGGATGACCTCGCGCAGGTTCCAGTCCGGGCAGGGGCGTTCAACGACGGTCAACTCGTCGCCTGCCTGAAACGACCCTTCCTGCAGCACTCGGAAATACCAGCCGGTTCGGCCTGTCTTCTGGAAATGGGCTGCCTGCGTGGGGTTGTCTGTATGCATGTTCAGCTTCCAGCAGGGCTGCCGGCCCTGGGAAATCTGCATACGGACCGTGCCGGCCGACAGGATGTCGCCAATGCACAGGTCTTCCTCGGTAAAGCCTTTTGAAGCGATGTTCTCGCCGAAACCGCCTGGCTGATAGATTTCCGCCTTTTCCGGAAAGGCGTCCCGCCAGTGGGCATAATGCTCCGACGGATAGATATGCAGTGCCTTTTCCGGTCCGCCATGTACGGAAAGATCCGCCTGACGGTCGGTGGTGATGCCGGTGGAGCTGACCTGGAGGATACCATCTGCGCGGGTCTTGCGGATGGCAGACGGCTCCTTGCCCTCCCAACGGTGTTCTGGTTCTCCGGTAAAGAGGGAGACGATACGGGCTTTGGCGGTCATGGCTGATGGCTTTCGGCTGGTGTGTGTTCGTGGCAGAGCTGTGCGGCATCGACAGGCGAGAGCGGCACGTTGAGCAGCTGGCAATAGCCCCCCGTTTCCCTTGCCTCGTGATGGCGGCAGGTGCTGCAGAGACCGAACGAGCGGCCACCCCGCTGGTGCAGCATCGTCAGGACAAGTGCTTTCAGGGACGAGGCCAGCGACGCGGCGACGTCCGGCGGCAAGGCGTCGATGACATTCTCCAGAGACGAAGGGTCCTGCAACAGGTCCCGGCCTGCCTGGGTGACGTCATAACGAATGCTGCGCTTGTCTTCGTCCGAACGCGTTTCGGCAATCAGCTCCTTGCGGGAAAGTGCCTTGAGGGTTTGCGAAGCCGTGCCGCGTGTCGTTGCCAGAAAGTCGGCCACGTGCGAGGGCGCGCGTGAAAAGCGGTTTGCCCGGGCAAGATAGTTGAGGGCAGCAAATTGTGACGGGTTCAAAGGCCCGTTCCACTCCTCGGCAGCGGCAAGACGCGTCAATCGGTCGATCAGGTCGCGAATGGTCTGTGTGTCGGTTGGAGCAAACATGCTCTCTATGTAGCGAGTCGAAATTAAACTTGCAATAGTTTCGACTCGCTACTAATAAGACTGCGTCCTCAATCAAGGAGAAAGCCGATGTACAAATCCATTTCCCAAGCTGTTTTGATCGCAGGTATGTCAACGATCGCCCTGCCGACTGTGGCATCTGCAGGCGGCAATCACGCGCTCCACCAGACGGGAGCAATCCTGTCGCCGGAAAACCAGGAGATCGACCCGAATTTCGACATCCTGGCTGCCCATGTGCACCGCAAGGGGCGTGTCGTAACCTTCCACATGACACTGAAGGGAACGGCCGGTGCGAGCGTGCCGGAGGCAAACGGTGCACTCGCAGGGGCGCCGGTGCAGTCCTATGTCTGGCCAACGTCACTGAAACCGGAAACGGTCGGGTTTGAAGGGGGGAGCGGCATCCTTGCGCTGGTGGCTACCAGCCATCCGGATTTCGACGACACACCGCTTTTTGATGAAGACGGCGACGGCGACCTTCTGAACGATGGCGCGAATTGGCACTCGCACTGGGTGGTGCTGACACCGAACGAGGCCTGCGGTGCCGGCGCACTCTCCGTGCAGGATATTCCCGCTGACACCAATCCGAAGATGCCGGCCACCTGGCCGGGCCTGCCGATCTACATCGACAGCCCTGGATTTTCACCCGTGTTGGAGGCAGAGGAAATTACCCTCAACGTGGCCTTTGCCGATGAAAGCACTGTTGAGACCCTGTCGTATGACGGCGTCACGTCGGCCTTGCGGGTGAACCAGAACGTCCACGCCCCACTGCTGTGCGTCGTCGACGTCTTCGACGTTGCCTCCGGCGATCTCAGCCTGCCGGGAAAAATGACCGGGAACTGAGCCGCATCAGCACCAACCACTCACCGCGTCATTACCTGGCTTGATCCGGTAATCCATGCCGTTGCGGGACCTCGATCCCAAGGCCGTGACTGGGGTCGGGTAGCGGCATGGATGCCATGGTCGAGCCATGGCATGACGGGGGGAGGGGCTTGAAGCGACGGAGACGGCTGTGTCGCGAATGACCCGTGTGACAGTGCTTTTCTTGCGGGTGTCGTCTGCTTGCACCCAATCCTACCCATCGTCATTGCCGGGCTTGACCCGGCAATCCATGCCGTGACCGGGCCGGGTCCCTGGGCCGTGACTGGGGCAAGGAAACGGAATGGATGCCATGGTCGAGCCATGGCATAACGGGGGAAGGGGGCTCTGAGGGGCAGGGGCCGAACTTGGAAAAACCGTCAGCCCTCGTGCGGAGCGTAGGAGGCCGGATCGACCTGGGCCGGACGTCCTGGGAGGGTGAGTTGCGCCTGCCGGGCCGGGGTTGTTGCGATCACCTTGCCGGACTTGACGACCGCAAGGCGCGTTGCTTTCAGGCGAATGGCCTCGATCGTGTCTCGGGCCTGTAGCAGCACGAAGTCCGCCTTGCAGCCTTTGTCCAGACCGTAACCATCCAGGTTCATCGCCTTGGCCGGATGCGCGGTGACGCAGTCGTAGCAGTAGCGGATGGCGTCGCGGCTGGTCATCTGGGCAACGTGAAGCCCCATGGAGGCGACCTCCAGCATGTCGCCGGAGCCCATTGAGTACCAAGGGTCCATCACGCAGTCGTGGCCGAAGGCGACGTTGATGCCGTAGGACCGCATCTCCGGAACACGGGTCTGGCCGCGGCGCTTTGGATATGTGTCGTGGCGGCCCTGCAACGTGATGTTGATCAGTGGGTTTGCAATGGCATGCACTTCCGCTTCGGCGATCAGCGGCAACAGTTTGGAGACGTAGTAATTGTCCATGGAATGCATGGACGTCAGATGCGATCCGGCAACGCGGCCCTGCAGCCCGAGGCGCTGGGTCTGATAGGCGAGCGTCTCGATATGGCGCGACATCGGATCGTCGGTCTCGTCGCAGTGCATGTCGACCATCAGCCCGCGTTCTGCCGCGATTTCGCACAGCCGCGCGACCGATCGGGCACCGTCGTCCATGGTGCGCTCGAAATGCGGAATGCCGCCGACGATGTCGACGCCCATGTCGAGTGCCGTCAGAAGGTTCTTCTCGGCGGTGGCAGAGCGGTAGAGCCCGTCTTGGGGGAAGGCGACCAGTTGCAGGTCGATGTAGTCCTTCACCTTCTCGCGCACTTCCAGCAGGCCTTTGACGCCCGTCAGCCTGTCGTCGCACACATCCACATGGGTGCGGATCGCCAGCAGTCCCTGCGAGACGGCCAGATCGCAATATCTCAGGGCCCGTTCGACAACGGCATCGACGGTCAAGATCTCCTTCAGTTCTCCCCAAAGCGCGATGCCTTCCAGCAGCGTACCGCTGCGGTTCATGCGCGGCAGGCCGAGCGACAGCGTCGCATCCATGTGGAAGTGGCTGTCGATAAACGGTGGCGACACGAGGTGTCCGCCAGCATCGATCACCTGGCCGACGTCCGCGGTGATCCCGGCTTCCACAGCCTCGATACGGCCGTTCCGGCAGGCAATGTCGATGCCGTGGCGGCCGTCGGGCAGGTTGGCGTTCTTGACGAGGAGATCGAAACTCATGGGACTGTCTCAGCGTTGACCACGGAAGTAGGGCACAAGAAGGGCCCTTGGATAGTCTGCCCGGCGGGCAACGACAATCAGCGCGGCGATGGAAAGCAGATACGGCATCATCAGGAACACCTGGCCGGGAATGAAACTGCCGACTTCGGTCTGAAGACGCACCTGGAAGGCATCAAAAGCCCCGAAAAGCAGAGCGCCGATCAGGGCCTTGCCGGGGCGCCAGGAGGCGAACACCGTCAGAGCGATGCAGATCCAGCCACGGCCGTTGACCATGCCGAAGAAAAACGCGTCGAAGGCCGACATGGTCAGGAATGCGCCGCCAAGCGCCATGATCGCGGAGCCCGCAACCACCGTCCCGATGCGGATCGCATAGACCGAGAGGCCCTGCGATTCCACCGCAGCCGGATTGTCGCCGACCGCCTGGATGGCCAGGCCGAGCGGGGTTCGGTAGAGCACATAGGCCGTGACCGCGACCAACAGCAGGGCGAGGAAGGTCAGGGGCGTCTGCTGGAACAGGGCTGGCCCGAGGAACGGCAGGTCACTCAGGCCCGGAATGTCGAGCGGCTTGAAAGCCTCGATCCGAGGCGGTGACGAGACGTCCGGCAGGGCCGTCCGGTAGATGAAATAACTGAGCGAGGTGGCAAACAGCGTCACGCCAATGCCCGAGACGTGCTGAGAGAGCCCGAGAGGCACGGTCAGAATGGCGTGGATCAGTCCGAAGAAGGCGCCGGCCATCGCCGCGACCAGAACGCCGCCCCACAGGCCTGCGCCGAGCCAGACCGCCATCCAGCCGGCCATGGCACCGGCGGTGAAGATGCCTTCGATGCCGAGGTTGAGGACGCCGGCACGTTCGCAAACAAGCGCTCCGATGACACCGAAGATCAGCGGGGTCGCGATGCGGAGCGCGGCCGCCCAGAAGTTGGCGGAGATGAGAATGTCGAGGATCTCGGTCATTCTGCTGCCTCCGGGTTTGCCTGGCTGCCGACAAAGCGGATCTTGAAGCGCAGGAACAGACCGGAGACCAGAACGCACAACAGCGCCATGGCGACGATCAGGTCTGCCAGATAGTTGGAGACACCGGTGGCACGGGACATGGAATCAGCCCCCACAAAGATGCTCGCGATGAAGAGAGCTGCCAGAACGACACCGGCCGGGGAGAGCCCGGCAAGCATGGCGACAACGATGCCGGAATAGCCGAAACCGGGCGAAAGGTCAGCGGTCAGATAGCCTTTCAGACCGGCAACTTCACCAACGCCAGCAAGCCCTGCCAGCGCGCCGGACAGAAGACCGACGCGAATGAAGGTTGCGGTGACCGGAATGCCGGCGTGACGGGCGGCAGCGGCGTTCTCGCCAACCGCGCGGATTTCGAAACCCCAGACGGTGCGTTTCAAGAGGAAATAGACGCCGAGCGATGAAACGAGGGCGATGACAAGACCCCAGTGAATGCGCATCCGGTCCATCAGCTTGGGCAAGGCTGCTTCATCGAGGATGGGTTCCGACTGTGGCCAGCCCATGCCCATGGGGTCCTTCATCGGGCCTTCCAGCATCATCTGCACGAAAAGCAGGATGATGAAGTTCAGCAGCAAGGTGGTGACAACTTCATCGACGCCAAGTCGTGTTTTCAAAAGGGTCGGACCAAGCATGACCAGCCCGCCGGCGAGCGCACCGGCAACGATAACCATGGGAATGAGAAGGTAGGGCGGTGCGGAAATGACGCCAGTGCCGACGGCAACCGCCGCAAGGGCGCCGGCATAAAGCTGGCCTTCGGCGCCGATGTTCCAGAGCTTGGCCCGGAAGGCGACGGCTGCCGCCAGGCCGGTGAGGATCAGCGGTGTCGCCCTTGTCAGCATTTCGGTGAAGGCAAAGAGTGAGCCGAAGGCGCCCTTGGCCATGAGGCTGTAGGCTTCGAACACCGACAAGCCCGCAAAGGCCATGGGGATAGCGGCAAGCACCAGGGCGGCAACAGCCGCGGCAATCGATATACCCAGCATTCGGGAAACGGAGGAGGGGCCACGCGGTTCGAAGCGGATCATGCTGCGTCCTCCGCATTGTGTCCGGCCATCCTGAGGCCGAGAGAGCCGCGGTCCAGTGTCTCACTGGGTTCGGCTTCGGAAAGATGCCCGCGGTGGATCACGGCGATCCTGTCGGAAAGGCGCATGAGTTCGTCAAGATCCTCCGAGATCAGGATGACACCGGCCCCGCGGTCGCGAGCCGCCAGCAGGCGCTTGTGAACATCGGACGTGGCGCCGACATCCAGCCCGCGCGAGGGTTGGGCGGCCAGCACCACCTTTGGAACGGTTTCAAGGGTTCTGGCCAGTACGATCTTCTGGATATTGCCACCCGACAGCAGCCGCGCCGGGCTGTCCTCGCTCTGGCACCGGATATCGTAGGCCTTGATCAGGTTGCGCGCCCGCTCCCGCATGGCGGAGAACCGCAGCAGACCGAGGCGCTGGTTTTCCGGTTTGCGGATGGCTTCGATGGCAAGGTTTTCCGAAACGCTCATCGCTCCGACAATGCCGTCGTGGTGACGGTCTTCGGGTATGCGGGCAAGGCCGTTGTCGATCATGGTTCGGGCACTTGCGTGGCCGATCACCGTGCCTTCCAGCGTCATGGATCCTTGGGTGAGCGGTTCCAGACCGGAAATGACCCGTGCAAGCGTCGTCTGGCCGTTACCCGAAACCCCTGCAATGCCAAGGATTTCACCGGATTTCAGTGTGAGGTCGACCGCGTGCAAGGCATCGCGGCCATGTCCGGCGGAGGCCTTGTTCAAGACGAAAAGCGGTGCGCCCGGTGTGCCGGGGGACCGCATAGTCTCGACAATGGCATGGCCGACCATCAACTCGGCCAGCTTGCGCCGGTCGCATTCGGCTGTCGGCAGGTCGGCGACCTTGCGGCCACCGCGCAGCACGGCGACCCGGTGCGAAGAGGCAAGGACTTCCGCCAGCTTGTGCGAGATGAAGATGATGCCGAGCCCGTCGTCGGCCAGCTTTTTCAAGGTCGCGAACAGAGTGTCGGATTCCTGGGGTGTCAGCACAGCGGTCGGTTCGTCCAGAACCAGCACGCGGGCATCGCGGTAGAGCGCCTTCAGGATTTCCACCCGCTGTTTTTCGCCGACGGAAAGCTGGGAAATACGGGCATCGAGGGAAACCGTCAGGCCGGAGCGGGCCATCAGCTCTTCCAGTTTGCGGCGGGCAGGCGCCCGGGAAGAGGAAAGCGCGGCAAGCCGTTCCGTGCCCAGAAGGATGTTGTCGAGCGCGCTCAGGTTTTCGGCAAGGGTGAAGTGCTGGTGCACCATGCCTATGCCGGCCTGGAGCGCGGCATGCGGCGAGCCTGGTTCCAGTTCGCTCAAGCCGGAGCCGTCCGGCGAAACCATGACCCGGCCTTCGTCGGCCACGTAGTGCCCGAAAAGGATGTTCATCAAGGTGGTCTTGCCGGCGCCGTTCTCGCCGAGAAGGGCAAGGATCTCGCCCTGTTTCAAATCGAGCGATACGTCGCCATTGGCCGTCAGAGCGCCGAAGCGCTTGGTGATGCCGTCCAATCGCAGCACGACACCAGCGTCCTGTGCCGGACCTGCCATATGATCCCCCCGGGAAAAGAATGAATGCCGCACTTGAACCCCGCGGCCGGGAATCGCCGGCGGTCATTGTGACCGCCGGACGTGGCAGGCGAAAGCCTACATGGTGGATTTCGGTTCGCTGTCGTTCACATTGACGCGGAACAGGCCGTCGAGGATTTCCTGCTCCTTGGCCTTTGCCGCGGAAACCGCGTCGGCTGGAGCAAGGCTTTCGTCCACAACGAAGCTGCCGCCGCCGTAGGACATGAAGCTGTAGGGGCCGAAATCGGCAGGTTCAAAGGTGTCGCTGGCAACAAGGCCGATCGCCTTGTCGATGGTCGGTTCCATGTGCCAAAGCGCGGAGGACAGGATGGTGCCCGGATAGTCGCTTGCCGTGTCGATCACGTTGCCGATCGCCAGAATGCCCTTTTCCTTGGCCGCATCGGAAACGCCGAAGCGCTCTGCGTAGAGAATGTCCGCACCCTTGTCGATCATCGCGAAGGCAGCTTCCTTGGCCTTGGGCGGGTCGTACCAAGAGTTGATGAAGGTCACGAGGAACTTCACGTCCGGGTTCACGGAGGTTGCGCCTTCCATGAAGGCGTTCATCAGACGGTTCACTTCCGGAATGGCGTAGCCGCCGACCATGCCGATGACATTCGACTTGGTGGTGGCGCCGGCGATCATACCGGAGAGATAGCTCGGCTCATGGATCCAGTTGTCGAAGACGGCAAAGTTCGGCTGAGCCGGTCCAAAGGACGACCCCATCAGGAAAGCCGTGTCCGGATATTCCGCAGCCACCTTGCGGGCGGCGCGCTCGACGGCGAATGCTTCGCCAACCACCAGATCCATGCCCTGTTCGGCGTATTCGCGCATGACACGCTCATAGTCGGTGTTGGCAACGTTTTCGGAGAAGGTGTAGGTGATTTCGCCGCGTTCCTGGGCGGCTTTCAGCGCCTTGTCGATGCGGCTGACCCACTGCTGTTCGACCGGAACGGTGTAGATCGCTGCGACCTTGACCGGGTCGGCGGCATTG
Organism: Roseibium algicola; assembly: GCF_001999245.1. Classification (NCBI taxonomy): domain Bacteria; kingdom Pseudomonadati; phylum Pseudomonadota; class Alphaproteobacteria; order Hyphomicrobiales; family Stappiaceae; genus Roseibium; species Roseibium algicola. The sequence goes on from NZ_CP019630.1 coordinate 4,208,695, forward strand.
GCGGAAGGAACGGACAGTCCTGCCGATACTGTGACAGCCAGTGCGGCCGTCAACATGGCCCTGCGGGCCCTGGAAAATGGTTTGGAAGTGAGCATCTGAAATCCCCTGGAAAAGACCTTGTGCAGACTTAGATGACCACAAAATATGCGTGCTCACAAGCTGGGCAGGAGCTTCGGCGGCAAATTTTTTGAACAATTGGGAAAATTTGTGAAGCTTGGCGCGGACTGGTTGTGAGGGGTGGAAACTACCCGTCCGGTGCCAGCGTGAATGCAGCCCGAAGGAGCGGTTACAAAGTCCCGGCTGCAAAACCTGTGGCTGTCGGCTTCCGGCTCCGATTCCCTCCCGCCGGCTCGAGCGTGGCCGCAATTTTACGGCGGCGAGCAATGCGGCAATCGCGGAAAAGGCAAGTCTTGCAGAAAAATGTGGGCTGAACGCAAAAACGCCCGGCACGGGCCGGGCGTCTTGAGCAGTCGACGTTTCGGCGATCAGCTGAAGAGGCTGGAAACGGACTTTTCCAGTGCCGTGCGGTTGATTGCTTCGCCGATCAGCGGGGCAATCGAGATTGCACGGATGTTGGCTGCAGCCGTGATGGCGGCAGTCGGTTCGATGGAGTTGGTGATGACCAGCTCCTTCAGCTTGGAAGAGGTCACGCGGGCAACGGCACCACCGGACAGAACGCCGTGAGTGATATAGGCCGTTACCGACTGTGCGCCCTTGGACAACAGGGCTTCGGCAGCGTTGCAGAGCGTGCCGCCACTGTCGACGATGTCATCGACCAGGATGCAGTCATAGCCTTTGACATCACCGATGATGTTCATGACTTCCGATTCCCCGGGTTTGTCGCGACGCTTGTCGACGATGGAGAGCGGAGCTTCGATGCGCTTGGCAAGTGCACGGGCGCGCACCACGCCGCCGACATCCGGAGACACGACCATCACATTGTCGGTCGCATAGCGTTCTTTGATGTCGCGCGTCATGACGGGCGCTGCGAACAGGTTGTCTGTCGGGATATCGAAAAAACCCTGGATCTGACCGGCGTGGAGATCCAGGGTTAGAATGCGGTCGGCACCGGCTTCGGTAATGAGATTGGCCACCAGCTTTGCCGAGATCGGGGTTCGGCCGGAGGCGCGGCGATCCTGCCGGGCGTAGCCGAAATACGGAATGACCGCGGTGATACGGCGGGCAGAGGACCGGCGGAGCGCATCGATGATGATGAGCAGCTCCATAAGGTGGTCGTTTGCCGGGTAGCTGGTCGGCTGGACGACGAATACATCTTCGCCGCGTACGTTTTCCTGGATTTCTACGAAGATTTCCTGGTCGGCAAACCGCCGGACCTGGCATTTGGCGAGAGGGGCATCCAGGTATTTGGATATTTCCTCAGCCAGGGCTCGGTTGGAATTGCCCGCGACGATCTTCATGAGCCGCAAGTCCTTCTGGTGCGACGGCGGTTTTGCAGACAGGTTGTGCCTTGCAAACACGCGGAAAGGCCTAGGTCTTAAGTCATGTGCCGGGTGCCGGGAGCCTCGCTCGGAAACCCTCGGCAGGCGGCGGCGTTGTAACAACCAAGCAACCGGACCACAACAGGCGTTCGTGACTGACGCCCGCTTTTTTTTATTTTTTGTGACGCCACGCCGGAATTACCCGGCAAAGCAATTCATTATCGGTTGAGCCAGGCCTTGATTTCCACCATCGAGCGATTGGCAATGCGCGACAGCGTGCCGGAGCTGACAGCCTGCCATGGGTCGCCTGAGGCTCCGCCGGTATCTTCCGTTCCGGAGATTCGCTTCACGCGGCGACCAGAGCTGTCGACGATGTCGAAAACGTAGAAGACCGTGCCGTTGGAAGGCTGCCCGGTGGCCGACAGATAGCCATTGACCCGGTAGGTGGCGGCCGCGCCGATGCGGCGCACCAGCGTGATGCCCTGTTTGCGGGCTTCGGAGCCGATCATTTCGGACAGCTCGTCGGCAATGTTGCCCGGTGCACCGGTAAACGGTTCGAACGCGAAGGTGATGCCTTCTTCCGGGTCGACCTGTCCGGCGATCGTCGGCGCGGTGACAGTGGTCGAGATCGGAGTAGGGGGCTGTGGAGCAGCCTGACAGGCTGCAAGCCCTGCTCCAAGCAGTAGAACCGCCAACAGGCGCCGGGAAGAAATGGATTGTTGGGTGGTCTTGTCTGTCATGGAGACGCTTGGCTCTCGCGGTCGATATCGTCGTGGCAGCGGCCCTGCCGGAAACGCGAAACGCGAACCGGGCCGCAAGGTTGAAACTGGTTTAGCCTGACTTGACCGGCAGGTCGAGAGGCAGCTTGGACAAGCACTCTGGCGTTCCGGTCGTGGTCAGATAGGTCTGGCCGAGCGTCATGGCGGTTCCGGAGTTGGAATCCATCAGGATCATATGCATGAAGATCACCATGTCGGGCTTTACCTCGGCCGGATTGGCCCGGTACGCCATGGGCATGTCCATCCAGCTTGGTGTGAACCTGGCACCCAGGGAATAACCGCAGGCGTTCAGCCGGTGCGGCATCAGGCCATGAGCGTCTACCCGTTCCGCATGAGCGTCGAAAACATCGCCGAAGGTCTTGCCGGGGACGAGCTGTGTTTCAACGGCGGCCAGTGCTTCACGTGCGGCGGTGTACATCTCCAGATGCCGGTCCGTCGGCGTACCGATCACCACCGTGCGCATCAGTGCGGCATGGTAGTGGCGGTAGGCGCCTGCCCATTCCAGTGTCAGCTGGTCCTGTTCGGACAGGTTCCGGCGACCTGCCTTGTAACGGCACAGGAGAGCATCGCGGTCGGAGCCGATGATGAACTCGTTGCCGGGGTAATCGCCGCCACCTTCAAAAATGGCTCCCTGCATCGCAGCCAGGATGCGGCCCTCGTCGGCTCCGGGGTGGATTTCATCCATTGCCGCATAAAAGGCCTTGTCCGCCAGCTCCGCGGCCTTGCGCACATAAACGATTTCCTCGGCGCTTTTCACCGCACGAAGTTCGGGGATCAGGGGCGAGGCATCGCTGACATCGGCGAAACTGGTAAGTTCCTCGTTCAGCTTCAGCGCTATTTTGCCGGTCATGCCCTGTGTGTCGTATTCAACGCCCAGCTTGCAGCCGAGCAGGTCCATGTCGAACAGCAGTTCCTTCAGCTGCAGCACCGGGCTGGCGGAGCCGCGGTCGATCCAGATGCGGATGTCCTCGATGTTCGAGGTGTGCTTGGCCTGGCGTTCGTCGGCAGATCGGGTGAGGAGCACCCGGCGTCCTTCCTTCGTCACCACGAGGCACTGGAAGAAGCAGAAACCGAAGGTGTCGTAGCCGGTCAGCCAGTACATGCTCTCCTGGGCGAAGAGCAGCATGGCATCCAGCTTCTGCGCCTCCATGGCGGCTTTCAGCTTGTCAAAGCGGCTTTCAAACTCGGCATCGGAAAAATGAAGTGCCATGGGTGGTCCTCACAAAAGTGCAATCGCGCTGATCTGGCGGCCGTAATCCGGTTCCTTGCGATGGGTCGTCCGGCGGTAGGAGAAGAAGCGGTCTTCATCGGCATAGGTGCACAGTGCCAGGTCGGCAATGGCCCCCAGTCCAAGAGCCTGAAGCTTGTCCGTAATGAAGGCGGGCAGGTCGAACATGAAGTGCTCTGCCCGTTCCGAAGGCTTGAAGTAGCGGGTGTTGTCCGGGTGCTCCTGAAGGAAACGTTCCTTGAATTCGGGGCCGACCTCATAGGCGCCCTGCGAAATCGTCGGACCCAGCACCGCCGTGATGTTGGTTCTGGTCGCGCCGAGAGCTTCCATGGCGGCAACTGTATTCTGCAAGATGCCGGTAACGGCGCCTTTCCAGCCTGAATGGGCAGCGCCGATGACACCCGCCTTGGTATCTGCAAACAGAAGCGGGCCGCAATCGGCCGTCGCGATGCCGATGGCAAGGCCCGGTGTGGCCGTGACCAGGGCATCGGCCTTGCGGTCCGCATCCTGTGCGAACGGTGCGCTGACAGTGATCACGTCGGCGGAGTGGATCTGATAGGGGGACACCAGGCGATCGGCACCAATGCCGAGCTGGCCGGCAACCCGGTCGCGGTTTTCAAGAACGCTGCTGCGCTCATCGTCCGAACCGAGACCGATATTGAGGCTGGTGTAGATGCCGCCGGAAACGCCGCCTTGGCGGGTGAAGAAGCCGTGCCGGATACCATCCAGCTTCAAAACGTCTGCTTCAATTTTCATTCAGGGCTCCTGAGGGGAGGGGATTCGCCACGCCAGCGACTGATCCTTGGGGTGTTCAGGACGCGCTGTCAAACGGGGGAAACGAATTTCCGGAATTCGTCACAGCGAGCACCTTGAAAAGATCCCCCATCTGGTCAGGCGCAGCCAGCCGTTCGACGGCATCGCGGATCGCCTCCTGTTCGCTGTGGGTTTTACCTGCACCAAGGGCACCTGCCCGTTCCAGAAGACCGGTACGAAGCAGGAATTCGCCCTGGGTCAGCGGCGCAAGAGCGCGGGCGCCTGCCCGGACAGCCGCCGCCGCCAATGCCTCGAAATTCACATGGGCGGTCAGATCCGCTTCTCCCGGATGAGCCAGGACGTCGTCATAGGCGTGCCTGTAAAGTGCTTGCAGCGTGTCGCCGGCAGCAGTCTTCAGATACCCGTAGTCAATGACGAGTGCTGCACCGCCTTTGTCTGCAATCCGCCGGCCGATTTCTTCGGCGATCGCATTGGCGGCGGGTTGGGTTTCGAAGATTGTGCCGTCCGGTGCAGTAAATAGACCAGCGGGCACAGCGTCATCGGGCAGGCGGGCGGTGCCGACACCGAAGATCAGCTCTCCGTGCTGCGAAAGCCCGATCTGGCGTTCCTGCCAGCCGTGTTCGGTCTTGACGAACTGATGGATCGGCAGGGCGTCGAAAAACTCGTTGGCAACCAGGATCAGCGGACCGTCCGGAACGTCCTGGAACCGGTCGCGAAACTGCGGTTTCAACGGACCGCGCGCCAGCGTCGCTGACTGCATGTCCCTCAGTCGCTGGCTGGTCTCAACCAGGTTCAGGCGAGCCGCCTTCACAAAGGCTGGACGCAGGGCTGCCATCCGCAAGAGGTCGGACATCAGTGTGCCGCGACCGGGCCCAAGTTCGACCAGCTGAAATTCCGCCGGCTCTCCAAGCGCCTGCCAGGCGGACAGGCAGGCTGCCCCGACGAGTTCGCCGAACATCTGGCTGACTTCGGGTGCTGTGACGAAATCGCCCGCGGTGCCGAACGGTTCGCGCGTCATGTAGTAGCCGGCGTCCGGGTCCCCGAGGCAAACGGACATGTATTGCGCGACCGAAAGCGGGCCCTCGGTTTCGATCCGTGCCTTGATCCTGTCTTTCAGTGCCGTCACGCCGCGGTTGCTCCGGTCCGGCGCCGGGCGGCCCAGATCATGGTTGCGAGGCCCGCCAGGATCATCGGAACGGACAGCAGTATGCCCATGGTGAGAAAGCCGCTCAGATAGCCGATATGGGCATCCGGAACCCTGTAGAGTTCTGCTATCGACCGGGCGATGCCGTAGCCGAAGGCAAAGGCACCGGCAAGAAAGCCGGGCTTTTGCAAAAGCTTGAAGCGCCGGCTGAGCACCATCAGAACCAGAAACAGCAAGATCCCTTCGAGCGCGGCTTCATAGAGCTGGCTTGGATGACGGGGATCCGGTCCGCCGTTCGGAAAAACCACGGCCCAGGGTACATCCGTCGGCCGGCCCCAGAGCTCGGAATTGATGAAATTGGCGATACGGCCGAAGAACAGGCCGATGGGAGCCGCGCAGCCGGCAAGGTCGAACAGGGTCCAGATCAACAGGCCGCGTTTCCAGGCAAACAGGATCATCGCGATGACGGTGCCGGCAAAGCCGCCGTGGAAGGACATGCCACCGGTCCAGATCTCGAGCGCTTCGGCCGGGTGGGCGATATAATAGCCTGGATTGTAGAACAGCACGTAGCCGAGGCGGCCACCGATGATGATACCGAGCGTTCCCCACAGCACGAAGTCGTCGATCTCGAGCTGTGTGGGACGGGCAATGCCACCCCACAGCCGGTCGTTGGCCACCAGCAGACGCATGTAGCGCCAGGCCAGCAGAATGCCGACGATGTAGGCAAGCGCGTACCAGCGCAGGGCAAAGGGCCCGAATTCGACGAGTACAGGATCGATTGCGGGAAAGGGCATAACCAGAACAGGCGGCACGGCAGAACCTTCCGATGGTGCGCGGGCGGGTTTCGGGCTGAACGCTTGCGCGATCTTGTCCGCCTCGTCAAGCCGACACGGGTTTGTCAGGCCGGTGGGGCGCTACCCGCAAGAGGGCTCGGGAGATTGCTCCTGTTGATAGTGAATTCGGCTGCGGCGGAATTGGTCCTTGAAGTTCCCGCCATTCCCTCATACCTCTCTCCCATCGCATGTTTTTCCGATCAAGGAGGGTCCGATGACCCAAGGCCCGAACCGTCTTCTCGATGATTTTGCCAAGCTGATGACCGACGCCGCCGGTGTTGCCCAGGGTGCCCGCCGCGAGGTGGAGACTGCCTTCCGTGCGCAGGCCGAGCGTTTCCTGTCCGACATGGACGTGGTTTCGCGCGAAGAGCACGAAGCGGTCAAAGAGATGGCAGTGCGCGCTCTGGACCGGATCGACGAGCTCGAATCGCGGATCGCCAAACTCGAAAATCCGGAATCCGGCGCTGCTGGAGACGCTTAACCCGATTTGTTGACGTCGATGTGAGCGTTTTCTGTTAATAGTTGATGACAGAATTACGACGCGTGAACATGGCGGGTTTGCGTTGATTTTGGGCAGTGTGATGAAAAATACCGCTGAGTCGTCCACAAGTTTCGGCTTTTTTCGCTCAATTGGTATGTATCGCTTAAGTCAATCCTGCTCCTATACTGAAAGATAACAGGGATTCGTCGGAGCAAGACGGAACCGGTTCCCTTCTAAAAGGGCCGTAACAGGACGCGTTTTGCTCCTCCGGCATGGGACTTTTCCCGGCGGCCCGCCCGGTTATCGTGATCGGGTTCCAGGCCCCCGGCTCAGAAGGGGAGTAGGCACATGAGCCTCATCGAGCTTGAACTCGAGCGACCTGGTAATCCCGTTGACACCATCGAGACGTTCGCCGCGTTGAACGACTGGACGTTCGAAAGGTCGGACGAAGACGAGATCACCATATCCCTGGAGGGGAGCTGGTGTGATTACCACGTCTCCTTCTCGTGGATGGAGGAAGTCGAAGCCCTTCATCTTGCCTGCGCTTTTGACCTCAAGGTCACCGAATTGCGCAAGACGGAAGTTGTCCGTCTGCTCGCACTGGTCAATGAACAGCTCTGGATGGGCCACTTCGATCTCTGGAACAAGGAGAACGTGGTGATGTTCCGGCAGTCGCTGCTTCTTGCGGGCGGTGCGGAGGCCTCCTCGGCACAGATCGAGGGAATGCTGACAAATGCCCTTGAAAACTGCGAACGTTTCTATCAAGCCTTTCAATTCGTCGTCTGGGCCGGTCACTCGGCAGCCGAGGCGTTGAATACGGCCTTGTTTGAAACCGCAGGAGAAGCATGAGCTTTTCAAAGGAACGGCCTTTCCTTCTTGTCGGAGCCGGCAAGATGGGCGGGGCAATGTTATCAGGCTGGATGGCGGAAGGGATCGATCCCGCCGCCATCGTGGTCAGCGACCCGCGTCTTTCCGAAGAGATGGACGCCCTCCTCAAGAAACACGGCATCCGCCATGTGACTTCGGTCCCGGATGACCTTACGGCTGGCATCGTGCTGGTGGCGATCAAGCCACAGCTCATGGACCAGGTCCTTCCCGGGCTGAAGTCTGCCGTTGCTGCCGACACGCTCGTGCTGTCGATTGCGGCGGGTACTCCGGTTGCCAAATTCGAGGAATACTTCGGCAAGGTGCCGATCTGCCGCTGCATGCCGAACACACCGGCCATGGTCAAGCGCGGCATCACGGCGGTGTATCCGACTGAGGCAGTTTCCGCTTCTTCCCGCGAAGATGTCACCAAGCTTCTGTCGGCGGTCGGAAAGGTGGTCTGGCTCGACAGCGAAGACCAGATCGATCTGGTGACCGGTGTCAGTGGATCGGGCCCAGCCTATGTTTTCTTCCTCGCAGAAGCCTTGAGCGAAGCGGGCAAGCAGGCCGGGCTTCCCGAAGAGATAGCTCATGAGCTGGCCGTTGCCACGGTGTGCGGGGCAGGGGAGCTGATGCACCAGTCCGGTGAACATCCCTCCATCCTGCGCCAGAACGTTACCAGCCCGAACGGCACGACGGCTGCTGCGCTTGACGTGCTGATGCACGCCGAAGGATTGCAGCCGGTTATGAGCGAGGCGGTTGCCGCCGCCGTCAAACGCGCGCGCGAACTGGCCGGCTGAAGTCATCCCGGCAACACGGGTTTAATCAGACAAAAGGCCGCCGGAACTCCGGCGGCCTTTTGATTACCTGGCCCGAAAGCCGAAGGGTCTTCGAGCAGGATGGCGCGGTTACTGCGCGTTGATGGTCGAAACGGCAAGATTGGTCAGCTTGCTGTTTGCCGCCTTTTCCTGATCGAGAATGCCGGTCAGCAAGTCGTGGGCCTCATCGTGGCCGAGGACCTTCGCCCATTCGCGCAGCGTCCCGTAGCGGGCGATCTCATAATGCTCGACCGCCTGGCAGGCAGCCAGCAATGCTGCGTTCTTGGCCGCGCCGCTCGCCTCGCTGATGATGCCGTCGGTTTCCTTGATAAGGCCTTCAATGGCATCGCACTTCTCGCCTTCCGGCTTCTTTCCGAGCGACTTGAAGACCTGTTCCAGAACCTTGACCTGAGATTTCGTTTCTTCCAGATGCTCACCGATCGCATCCTTCAGTTTCTTGCCGTTTGCAGCTTCCTGCAGTTTCGGCATGGTCTTGGTCATGGTTTTTTCGGCGTAGTAGATGTCCTGAAGCGTATGCTCGAAAGCATCGGCAAGCGTTTTCATGGGGCGTCCTTTCACAAGATGCGCTTGGCCCGGGGCGGGGCTCGGCAAAGGTCTGTCAAAGCCACCCGGAGACGATCGGCGCGACGCTCCGTCTCAACGGGGCTTCGCGTGGGGGAACCGATCGCTCGGGCGGAACAGGCCATGAGAAAGGTGACCGGGAGTCCTTCCGGACACTCCGTACACAGTCTCAGGCCCGTCAGTTCAGGAAACGCCGTGCCAGTCGGTTTGGTTCCTATTCGGTGCCTGCATTTGCCTGAGACCCGCGTTCCTGGAGGGGCGCTCCGATAGCCTGCGGCAGCGGGCCGCCCTTTTCTGAAAGCATCTGCGATCCTATGTTGAGGGCAGAAAACACACAGGAGGGCCAGCAATGGCGACCGCGAAGACCAAGCAGAAGATCCTGAAGACCTTTCTCGATCTGTTGTCGGAACATCCTTATGAAGACGTCTCGCTGCCATTGATCGCCGAGACGTCCAAGGTCAAGCTTTCCGAGATGCGCAGCGCCTATGCCTCCAAGCTGAAGCTGGTTGCCGCCTTCCTGGAACAGATCGACACCGCTGTTCTGGACGAACGCGACGAGGATATGGGCGACCAACCCGCGCGCGATCGCCTGTTCGACATCCTGATGAGCCGCATCGACGCCATGGCCGAACACAAGGAAACCGTGCGTGCGCTCCACAAGGCGGCGCGAAAGGATGCCGCCCTTGCGCTTGACTTCAACGCCCTTGAAGTGCGCTCGCAGAAATGGATGCTGATCGCTGCCGGGATCGATGTTTCCGGGGTCAAGGCAACCGTCGTTGCCCAGGGTCTCTCCGTTGCCTTTGCCCGTGTCATCGGCGTTTGGCTGGACGAGGAAGACGAAGGCATGCCGCGCACGATGGCGCGCCTCGACAAGGAACTGGACAAGGGCACGTCCTTCATGAAGCGGCTGAACAAGCTGGACGGCGTCGCGAAGGGCATCCGCTCGTTCTTCCGCAAGGCATCGGAACGCTCTGGCCGCCGCGGTGACAGCGCGGAAAGTGGCCGGGAAGACACAGACCTCGGCGGAGAGGCCCCGGCAGGCGCCTGAGCGCTGCCCGGGCCTTGCGAACAGTCATCTGACCGTCCATGGTCGCTCGCGGAACAAAAGGAATGTTTTCGTGAGCGATCAGATCAGTTTTGACGATTTCCTGAAAGTGGATGTGCGTGTCGGCCGGGTTATCAAGGCCGAGGAATTTCCCGAAGCACGCAAGCCCGCCTACAAGATGCAGATCGATTTCGGTCCGGAAATCGGCATCAAGAAAACCTCTGCACAGATCACCAAACACTACACACCGGAAACCCTGGTCGGAAAGCTGGTTATGGCGGTGGTCAACTTCCCGCCGCGCCAGATTGGCCCCGTCATGTCCGAAGTGCTGACGCTCGGCGTTCCGGATGCTGATGGCGAAGTGGTGCTGTTGTCGCCGACCAAGGACGTTCCGATCGGCGGTCGGCTTTACTGATCCTGCGCACCTGGCCCCGTCTCCAGGGGCAAGCTCGTTTCAGGGTTGCAGATTTCGCGCAAGCCGGTTCTGGCGTTCGATCACCCTCGGCAGGTCAATCGTTGTGATCTGGCCGTCGTTGACGACCTGACGACCTTCCACGAACAGGTGTTTGACGCGTGTCGGACCGGCGAGCAGCAGCGCCGCCGGATCCCAGCTGCCCGCGCTTTCTAGGCCGGAAACATCCCACAGTGCGATATCGGCACGTTTGCCGAGGGCGAGCCGGCCGCAATCCGGCCGGTTCAGCACATCGGCGCCGCCACGGGTAGCGATTTCCAGGGCTTCGCGGGCAGACATGGCATCCGCACCGTTGGCCACCCGTTGCAGCAGCATCGACTGGCGCGCTTCCAGGACCAGGTTGCCGGCATCGTTGCTGGCCGAACCGTCAACACCAAGGCCAACCTTCACCCGGGCGTCGCGCATTGCGCGTACAGGGGCAATGCCGCTGCCAAGCCGGCAGTTGGAGCAGGGGCAATGGGCAACGCCGGTGCCGCTGCCGGCGAACAGCCGGATTTCCCGATCATCCAGCTTGACGCAATGCGCGTGCCAGACATCCGGCCCGGTCCAGCCGAGATCCTCGGCGTATTGACCCGGTCGGCAGCCGAATTTTTCCTGCGAGTAGGAAATGTCCTCATCGTTTTCCGCAAGATGGGTATGAAGCATAACCTTCTTGTCGCGGGCTAACAGAGCCGCATCGCGCATCAGGTCCCGGCTGACCGAGAAGGGCGAGCAAGGGGCAAGGCCGACACGAACCATCGCGCCTTCTGACGGGTCGTGAAAGGCATCCACGACGCGAATGGAATCTTCCAGAATGCTGGCTTCGCGTTCAACAAGACTGTCGGGCGGAAGGCCGCCGTCGCTTTCGCCGATACTCATGGCGCCGCGGGTCGGGTGAAAGCGAAGGCCGATCTCTCTTGCGGCGGCGATGGTGTCATCAAGCCGCGATCCGTTGGGATAGAGGTAGAGATGATCGGAGCTGAGCGTGCATCCGGAAAGTGCCAGTTCGGCAAGTCCGGTCTGCGCGGAAACGAACATTTCCTCCGGGCCGAAGCGGGACCAGATCGGGTACAGGGTCTGCAGCCAGCCGAAAAGCAGGGCGTCCTGGCCACCGGGGACGGCTCTGGTCAAACTCTGGTAAAGATGATGGTGCGTGTTCACAAGGCCGGGTGTCACGACGCAGCCACGAGCGGACAGCGTTTCGCCGGAGGTCTCCAGATCTTTGCCGATTTCCGCAATCACGCCATCACGCAGACGAATGTCGACGGCCGACAGTTCCCGGCGGTCGTCATCCATCGTGAGGACGGCGTCGGCATTTTTCAGGAGAATTTCAGGCATGGTGCATTCCTCAAGTCCCCGTCTCATCGGAATGCGCTCGGCTGGTGGAAAACGGGGGCAAGAACCAGCAAGCCATTTGGTAGAAAATTGATGTTTGCCCAGTCAACCGGAAATTGGGTGGCGATTGTGTTCAATCACCTTGAAAGACTTTCAAATGAAACAAATTGGTGGCTGAAAAGGCAAGTCTCTCGGCCAGATTGGCGGCGAATTCCTACCTGGAGAGTAAAGTTTTCCTATGCCGGGATACGCAGCCGTGCCCGCAAGCCGCCCATTGGGCTGTCTTCGAGATAGAGGTCGCCACCATGGGCACGGGCAATGTCACGGGCGATGGCAAGGCCGAGACCGCTGCCGGTTTCATCCATGTTGCGAGCAAGATCCAGCCGGTGGAAGGCCCTGAAGGCGATCTCGCGCTGGTCTTCGGGAATGCCCGGGCCGTCGTCGTCGACGGTGATGGTGATCCAGCCTCTGTCGACCCGGCCGAGTACCTCGACCCGGTTTCCGTATTTGCAGCCGTTGGTGACCAGGTTGGAGAGGCAGCGTTTCATCGACAGGCGCCGGATCTCGACTTCCGGGGAGCCTTCGAACCGGGTCCTTACATCGTGGCCCGAGATCTCCGCTTCTTCTTCCAGTTCCTCCAGCAGAAGCGAAAGGTCGGTCTTCTGGATGTCCTCATCGCCATCGCCGCTGGCAAAGGCCAGATAATCCTCGAGCATGTGGCTCATTTCGTCGACATCCTTGCGCATCGCCTCGCTTTCCTGCGAGCCGCCGAGGAACGCGAGTTGCAGCCTGAGACGCGTCAGAATGGTCCTGAGATCGTGGCTGACACCTGCAAGCATGGTGGTGCGCTGCTCGATCTGCCGCTCGATGCGCCGTCGCATGTCAATGAAGGCAAGGCTAGCCTGGCGAACTTCGCGTGCGCCGCTGGCCCGAAAATTCTCTACCGGACGGCCTCTGCCGAAGGCTTCCGCCGCATTGGCCAGGCGCACGATCGGGCGGATCTGATTGCGCAGGAACAACAGGGCGATGATCACCAGAACCAGCGACGTGGAGAACATCCAGACCAGGAAGATGTGCGAATTGGAGGCGTAGGTCTGGCTGCGCCTTGTGAAGACGCGCAGGATGGAATCCTTCAACTGGATGCGAATTTCGACGAAGCGGGACCTGCCGACCGTGTCGATCCAGAACGGCTTGCCGATGCGCTGTCCGATCGCCTGGCTCAGTTCCTGGTCGATGACGTCGAAAAACGGCTTGGGCGTGGGAGGCGGCAAGGGCTCAAGTGGTGTCACGGTCATGGACATGCCGAGTGCCCGCGAGGCGAGCTCCTCGATGTTGGCGTAGTCCGGGTCCTGCGGATAGTTCTCCAGAACATAGACCACGGCCGCAATCTCGCGCACCACGGCTTCCGACATCCTGCGCGAGACCAACTGGTAGTGCCGCTCCATGAACACGAAGACGAGCACCGACTGCAGGATCACGATGGGGGCGACAATAATCAGGAAGGTCCGGGTGAACAGGCCCTTCGGCATGACCCGGTACATGAGCCTGGCGACCTGACGATAGACCGCCATCAGCGGTTTCAGGGGAACCGTCAGGGGCACGCGCCGGAAGAAGCTGTCGAGTCTCGCCATTTGTTTCCGGCTCAGTCGCACGCGAGCCTGTATCCGATGCCGCGCACCGTCTGCAGGTAGATCGGGTTCCCCGGATCCGTTTCGATCTTGCGGCGCAGCCGGTTGATCTGGACGTCGACCGTCCGTTCGCCCAGGCCGCTATCATCACCGACGATCTTGTGGCGAGGAACGGTCGCGCCCGGTTGCTCGGCGAAAATCGACAGGATCTGCTTTTCCCTGTCGGTCAGGCGCACCATGGCCTCGCCGTTCTTGAGTTCACCCCGGGCAGAATTGAACGAAAACGGGCCGAAGCGGATTTCTTCGCTGACAATGACCGGCTGCTGGTTGCCACGGCGCAGGATCGCGGCAATGCGCAGCATCAGTTCCCGCGGTTCGAACGGCTTGGAAAGGTAATCATCAACGCCGGCTTCCAGTCCGGCGATCCGGTCCGGGGCCTCGGAGCGCGCGGTGAGCATCAGGATCGGGACGGAAGAGTCCTCACGCAGGGAAACGGCAAGTTCCAGACCGGTCTCGCCCGGCATCATGACATCGAGGATGATCAGGTCGAACTCCAGCCCGGACAGACACGTGCGGGCTTCGGCCGCATGGGCGGCGGCGGTCACACGATAGCCGTTCTCCTTGAGCAACCTGGACAGAAGGTCCCTGATGCGCTTGTCGTCGTCGACCAGGAGAATGTGGTTGGCGTTGTCGTCAGGCACCTGGGCATTCATGTCGGCTTTGTCGTCCTTTTGTGACCTCTGCCGGTCAATCCTTCAGATCGTAGAGACTGCGTATCAGCTGCAGGATCTGGGGCCGCGCTTCGGGGTCGATCATTCGGAGCAGAAACCTGCGGATAATTTCGTCGCTGCCATCTGGCAATCCAATTAGGGCGCGTTCAAGGCGCTTTTGCTGCAGGCTGGTGAGGTCCACAGCAAGGGCGTGTCCGCGTTCGGTGGTATAGAGCAGTCTCTGCCGCCTGTCATGATGGCCTTCGCGCTGCTCGATGATGCCGGCGTCCACCAGTTGCTTGAGCACCCGGCCAAGGCTCTGCTTCGTGATCCGGAGAATGCCGAGCAGGTCAGTGACCATGATCCCGGGATTGCGGTCCACAAAATGCAGAACACGGTGGTGTGCGCGGCCGAACTCATACTTGGCCAGTACGTCGTCCGGATCACCGGTGAAGTCGCGATATGCGAAAAAAAGAAGCTCGATAAGGTCGTAGGACAGCGCGTCGGCGCCATCCGTATCGTCCCCTTCGGGCTGCCTGGGCCGAACCTCGTCCGTATCCCGTCTGAGGGGCGGTTGGTCCGGTTTGAAATTTACGTCAGTCATATTGACTTAATTCTGGTCGATTGTTACTTCTATTCGGTCGCGAACGAAATGATCGGTCTTTTTGATGCATTTTCACGCATCAGATGATAAACGAATCCTATCATCGTCGCCGCGGCCATCAGGATACCGATAGTTGGCGTGCTGTGCAAAAAATACAGCGGTAAAAAAGGCGCAAGTCTTTGGCGTCATTTGCCTCTGTTAAAGAGAAAACAAAACAACGCTCATAGAGCGAGCGGGAGATGAAAAATGGCTGGAACGCCTTTTGATCAGCTCAGTGGTGATATCTGGTACGACGGCACATTCGTGCCTTGGTCGGAAGCCAAACTGCATGTTCTCAGCCACGGGCTTCACTACGGCAGCAGCGTGTTCGAAGGCGAGCGTGCTTATGGCGGCCGGATCTTCAAGTCCGAAGAGCATACGGAGCGCCTGCTTGCATCGGCGCGCATGCTCGGTTTCGAGATCCCGTACACTGCTGAACAAATCAACGCTGCCAAGGAAGAAACCCTGGCGCGCATGAACCTGACCGATGCCTATATTCGCCCCGTCGCCTGGCGCGGCAGCGAGATGATGGGTATTTCGGCTCAGCACAACACCATTCACCTGGCGATCGCCACCTGGGAATGGCCGAGCTATTTCAAGCCGGAAGAGCGCCTGAAGGGCATTCGCCTCGATATGGCCGAATATCGCCGTCCGGCGCCTGCAACGGCTCCGTTCAAGGCGAAGGCCGCCGGTCTCTACATGATCTGCACCATCTCCAAGCATGCCGCGGAAGCCAAGGGCTACACCGATGCGCTGATGCTGGACTGGCGCGGCCAGGTGGCCGAGGCAACCGGCGCCAACGTGTTCTTCGTCAAGGACGGCAAGATCCATACGCCGACGCCTGACTGCTTCCTGAACGGCATTACCCGCCAGACGGTGATCGGTCTGGCACGCGACCGCGGTATCGAGGTTGTCGAGCGCGTGATCATGCCGGAAGAACTGCCGGAATTCGAACAGTGCTTCGTTACCGGAACGGCCGCTGAAGTGACGCCGGTTTCCGAGATTGCCGGAAATACCTATCAGGTCGGCGACATCATCAAGACCCTGATGCAGGACTATGATGCCGCTGTGCGTCCGCAAACCCCGGCCCTGCAGGCCGCAGCAGGCTGACAGAACAGCCGCACGGCAATAATCGGAAAGGCGGGCATTGGCCCGCCTTTTATTTTGCGGTGATGTCGGAATGCGCCGTCATAAGAAGTTTGCCGAATAACTTGGCGCGTTCCACCGACCGGTCGCCATGAAGCGGCCAGGTCTGTGTCAAACCTTCCAGAAGAAGCGAGAGTTCGATCTCACAGCCCGCAAGTCCCGTTGCGCTGGCGGCGAGGCCGGCCACCTGTGTCTTGTGTTCTTTCAGGAGATCAAACAGCTTCTCGTCATGGGGAGCAGATGCCACAGCGGCATGGAACAGGCAGCCCCTTGTAGTTTCGGTTTCCATCCAGTTGGCGATCCGATCGAGGATTTCTCCAAGAGCTTGTTCCGGATCGGCCGGCAAGTCGCCAAACACAAGTTTCAGGTAGCGCCGGTGCCGATGCTCCAGGGCCGCGTAGACCATGTCTTCCCGCGACGGCACGTATTTGTACAGCGTGCGAAGGCTTACGCCCGCCGCATCTCTCAAATCTCCCACGCTTGGCGAGGCAAAGCCGTTTTCGGCAAATGCCCGCTCAAGTCCCGAAGCGATCCTGGTCATGGTGTCGGTCATGCTTGACTATGTAGAATGATCGTTCTACACGTGGCAAGTAGAACGATCATTCTACCAAAGGAAAGCGTATGGCGATCCCCGAAAAGATGAGCGGTGTCGTGCTGACGGGGCACGGCGGACTTGAGAAGTTGGTCTGGCGGACGGACCTGCCAGTTCCCGTGGCCGGGAAGAACGAGGTTCTGATCCGTGTCGGAGCGTCTTCGGTCAATAATACCGACGTGAACACCCGAACAGGGTGGTACTCCAAGGCCGTGCGTGGCGACACCGCCTCCGGCGCGGCTGACGGATATTTGGCCGACACCGGAGCGGATGGCAGTTGGTCCGGCAAGCCTTTGACCTTCCCGCATATTCAGGGCGCCGATTGTTGTGGTGAAATCGTTGCGGTTGGCGACGGCGTCCCGGCGAGCCGGATCGGCGAACGGGTTCTGGTGCGGGCGCTCCAAACTGTCGAAGCAGATGGCCAGGAACCTGCAATCTGGACCTTCGGGTCAGAGACAAACGGTGGATTTGCACAATACGCAACGGCAAGATCTCACGATGCGCTTGCGATAAACTCCCATCTGAGTGACGTCGAACTGGCTTCGTTTCCCTGCGCCTTTTCCACGGCTGAAGGAATGATGCAACGTGCTGGTGTCAAGGCTGAGCGTGTGCTGATCACAGGAGCGTCCGGCGGGGTCGGCTCTGCGGCGATCCAGCTTGCCAAGCGCCGGGGAGCGCATGTCACGGCGGTTACCAGCGGGGAAAAAGCAGCCGACTTGCGGCTTCTTGGAGCCGACGAAACACTGGATCGGGACGCGGTTCCGCCCGAACAGTCCTTTGACGTTGTGCTGGATCTCGTTGGCGGCCCTTCCTGGGGCAAGCTGATCGATGCGCTTTGCAACAGAGGGCGCTACGTCACATCGGGTGCGATAGCCGGGCCGATTGTCGAACTGGATCTTCGGACGCTCTACCTGCGTGATCTGACGCTTCTTGGAAGCACCTATCAGCCGGACAACGTGTTTCAGGATCTGGTGAGCTACATCGAAGCGGACGAGATCCGGCCGGTGGTTGCTGAAACCTATCCCTTGCGTAAGCTGCGTGTCGCGCAGGAAAAGTTCCTGGAAAAAGCCTTCATCGGAAAAATCGCGATTGATGTCGGCGCGTGAGGCGCCGACATCAACATCTCATTCTCAGTCCAGGGACTGCTTGTCGTGCATGGCGTGGAACATGCGGCCGCGCTCGGCGTAGAGAATGCAGCCGATGGCACAAAGTCCATAGACTGTGTAAGCGAGGCCAAGGGGCTGGGTCGTGCCATCGAAAAGCTGCCCCATGATGTACCCCAGGATCGCGCCGCCAAGCGTCGAAATGGTGCCGATGACGGAGGAAGCGGTTCCGGCGATGGCGCCGAGCGGTTCCATGGCCATGGCATTGAAATTCGCGCCCAGGAAGCCGAAGCTGGTCATGATCAGCGTCGCCAATATCATGAACGCCCAGAAGTTCTCCAGGCCCAGCAACGCCAGAATCCATACGACAAATCCGAGCGCGGTGTAGACGACCGCGGCCCCATGGGAGAGCCGCCGCATGCCGATGGCTTCCACCAGCTGCGCGTTGGTGAAGGACGCACCGGCCATGGTGATGGCAATGGCAGCGAAGACGATCGGGAACAGCGTCCCAAGGCCGAAAATGTCGACAAAGATCTGCTGCGACATGGCCAGGAACGAGAACAGGCCGCCGAAAATGAAGGCAGTGCCGACGGTGTATCCAAGGCTTACGCGGGTGGTCAGAGCTGTCATATAGGCACTGACGATGGTGGAGACCTCCATCGGGCGGCGGTTTTCGACCGCCAGGGTTTCCGGCATCCTGAGGGCGGACCAGATCATCATCGCGACGCCGTAAATGAGCAGAAGCGCGAAGATCCAGTGCCAGCCGGCAATCAGGAGAACGGCCTGGCCGATGGAGGGCGCGACCACGGGAACGGCCATGAAGACCATCATCACCAGTGACATGACCTTGCCCATGCGCCTGCCGGTGTAGCAATCGCGCACGACGGAAAGCGCCGTGACGCGGGCAGCCGCACAGCCGATGCCCTGAAGGACGCGCGCGATCAAAAGCGTGTCGAGATCCATCGCGAAGATGGCGCCGATACTGGCAAGGCTGTAAAGCGCAAGGCCGCCGACGAGGATGCCGCGCCGCCCCAGTGCATCTGTTACCGGGCCGAAGAAGAGCTGTGCTCCGCCAAAACCCACCAGATAGGACAGGAGCACAAGCTGGCGGTTGTTCTCCTCAACGATGTTGAGCGCATCGCCAATCGCGGGCAGGGCCGGCAGCATGACGTCGATGGCCATGGCATTCAGTGCCATGATCATGGCGATGATGGCGACAAACTCGGCAAAGGGAATGCCTGGCTCGCGCAGAACTTCGGAAGAAGAGCCTGAAGCACCCTTTTCTGCCGCCGGCGATGCGGCGGCTGTGCCGGAGGGTTCACTGTCGTGTTTCACGGGGTCGGACCAATTCAAATGGGTGGGCTGCCGGGGCAGCCGCAAAGCTTGAGAATGGGAAAGAAGCGGCAGAGCGGCCTTGAATCAATAGCAGACTATTCGCTTGTGCAGCTCAGGTCCAGCGTGCGGCGTCCGTGTCGTCTTCGGTTTTCGCTTCCACCCAGGCTCCGGTGCCGCCTTCCGCAGGGTGTTCCTTCTTCCAGAAGGGGGCGCGGGTCTTCAGGTAGTCCATCAGGAAGTCGGCAGCCTCGAACGCGGCCCGGCGGTGGGAAGAGGCGGCGATCACCAGAACGATGTTATGCCCAGGTGCGATCTTGCCGAAGCGGTGGATCACGGTAAGGCCCGTCAGCGGCCAGCGCTCTGCCGCTTCTCCGGCAATCCGGGTCAATTCGGCTTCGGCCATGCCGGGATAGTGTTCCAGTTCCAGTGCCGCCAGGGTTCCGGCTTCATCCCGGCACAGACCTGTGAAGGTCACCAGCGCACCGACGTCCTTGCGTCCTTCTGTAAGACGAAGGCTTTCGGCCTGCAGGTCGAAGTCTTCTGCCTGGACGCGGACAAGCGGGGTTGTGGCCATCGTTCAGCCGCCTGTCATGGGCGGAAAGAAAGCAACTTCCCGGGCATCGCCAAGCGCAGCGTCGGTTTCCACATGCATCTGGTCAAGTGCGACGCGAATGGCGTCTTCTTCCTCGAACGCGGCGGCGTGATTGTCGTCGAGTGTCTTCAGATGCGAGATCAGATCAGCAACTGTCGCAACCGATGCCGGAACCTCGATGGTTTCCTCTTCGACGCCGACCCGTTCACGGACCCAGGCGAAATAGCGGATGTTCATGAAACCTCCAGGTGGTGTGCGGTCAGGGCGGGAATGAAGGCACCTATTCCGTTATCAGATGGCCGATGCCGGCCCGGAAATAATCGTACCCCGTATATAGGGTAAGCAGGGCGGCGAGCCAGAGTGCCACGAGGCCTGTTTGCGTCGTATAGGCGAACACGGTGTCGCCCGCCGGGCCAGCAAGCAGAAAGGCGACAGCGATCAACTGGACGGTGGTCTTCCACTTGGCAAGCTTGGTAACGGGAACGCTGACCTGCAGTTCAGCCAGAAATTCGCGCAGTCCCGAGACCAGGATTTCCCGGCACAGGATGATGATTGCCGCGATCATGGTCCAGCCGTAGATGGTTCCGTCACCGGCCAGCATCAGCAGGCTGACGGACACCAGCAGCTTGTCTGCAATCGGGTCGAGCATGCGCCCGAGCGCGGACTGCTGTTGCCAGGCCCGCGCCAGGTAGCCATCGAAGAAATCGGTGATCGCTGCCAGAACGAACAGCGCAAGCGCAACCCAGCGAGCTGTGTTGCCTTCAAAATAAAAACAGACCGCAACCGCAGGAACCGCCAATATGCGCCCATAGGTTAGGAGATTGGGCAGGCTCAGGACAATATTTCGTTTCATGTCGGCTTTCGGATTTCGGGCTGAACCCGGCGCTATCGGTCCGGGATACGGGTTCCCGGCAGCGCCATGACTATTCATTTCCGGTGAAGATCCGGTCCTGGCTCAATCGAATATGCTATCGCCGACCTGGTCAATCATCAATTTGGCCTTGCGGATCATCTCGTTGGCCGCAGCTTCCTCGTCCGGCAGCGTGTCTGCACGAATGAAGGTATGCACCTTGGTTGTCTCGCCAACCTGCTTTTCAATCCGGCCGCTGACCTGCCATTGGCCGTTCGACAGCTGGGGCTGAGCGACGATCAGGTAACCGTCATAGTCCACCGTCGTTGCCTTCGAGGCGCCTTTGTTGCCGTCTCCGGAAGAGCCGAAAAGGGATTTGAACATCTTGCCGAGCATCTGAGGCCTCAATCCGTTTCATTTGCCCCCTTTTACGAGGGGCGGGGAAGGGCTTCAAGGGGAGAGGCCGGAGAAGCTTGCGGGAATTTGCATTCTTCAGCGCAAGGTGATGGCGCAGAGGCGTCTCGTCCGGCCTGCTCACCTGTTCGGCGATTTGAGGTTCTTGCGTTGTCTGGCTTGAAGACCTAGCGATCGAGCACGACGAAACCCTGACGTTCGAAGGCTTCGCGCGCGTCGGGGCCCTGGAGATAGGCTAGAAACTCTTCTTCCGCAGGTGTGTCCCGATTGGCCAGATCCGCCACCGGATACACAATCGGCGGATGGCTCTCTGCCGGAAAGGTTCCAACGACAGTCACATTGTCCTCTGCCACGGCGTCCGTGGCATAGACAATGCCGTAGGGCGCTTCACCCGTTGCCACCAGCGCAAGCGCGGAACGAACATTGTCCGACTGCGCTACACGTGGTTCCGCATCGTCCCACAGCCCGAGGCTTTGCAGGGCTGCCTTGCCGTAAATGCCTGCGGGCACCGCGTCGACCAAAGCCATGGCAAGACGGTTGTCGCCCAGGATTTCGGGGAGGTTCAGATCGGCCGAAATATCGAGCGGCTTTGCTTCACGGCCGTGTGCAATCAGGACGAGGGAATTGTTCAACAGGTCGAACCGGGTGCCGGCCTCCAGCAGCTCGTCCTTTTCCAGAACATCCATCCAGTCCGGATTCGCCGAGATGAAGATGTCCGCCGGTGCTCCCTGCTGGATCTGCCGTGCAAGCGCCGAAGAGCCAGCAAGTGATATCACCAGATCATGTCCGGTGGCTGCTTCGAAACGCTGTTCGATCTCTTCCAGGGCGTCCGCCAGGCTTGCTGCGGCAAAAACAGTGACTTCCCCTGCTGCCGCAGTGGTTGGCTGAGCCGCAAGGCCTGCAAGAAAGGCCGCACCAGCCAGAGAGCGCAAGCAGGCGAAGAGACTGGAATTGGACATGCAGCTGGTTCCTCAAAATTGCGATATGTTTCTTCGGGAATATCGCAGGCGAAGCTGCCAAAAGGCAAGCGTTATATTCCGTCGGGAATATCGCTCAGCAGGGTTTTCAGTTTTTCGATGTGCGGGTCTCCGGCGGCACGCGCCTTCAGTTCAATCGCGCGATACTCCTCGAGAACGGCGAGGCCGGTCTCGGTAATCTGCGCCCCACCGCCTTTTGCACCGCCGCGGCTGCGTTCCACGAGGGGGGAGCGGAACATGGCATTGAGGGTTTCCACAAGTTGCCAGGCCCGCTTGTAGCTCATGCCCATCTCACGACCCGCGGCCGCTATCGATCCGGTGCGCTGAATGCGTTCCAGCAACTCGGCCTTGCCGGGGCCCATCATTTCGTCCGGGCCGAACACGAGGCGGATGCGGAACCGGGGACTGCTGTCTTCGTCTCTCATGCGCCGATATTGACCCTGCCGGCCACGCCTGGACAAGGCGCAAATTTCGGTTCCGAGGGTTTGTCCAAGTGTGCCGGTGAGGTCAGCGCCAACGGATTGGCGCAGCGTACAGTGCACCGGGGCAATCCCGGACCGGTGCGCAGGTACCGCGCACCGGCTTGTTTGGTCTACTCGGCAGCCTCTTCCATTGGGCTCTGCCGCACTGTGGCAAGCTCGCTTGCATCCTCCCAGCCGGGGGCATCGTCGAAGGCGACAACGGGGCGCTGTTTCTTCCGGTTGAGCAACAGTCTGGTGGCGTCCCGCTTGGCATAATGACCCGCCGGATCGGCAGCTGCCTTGGCGAAGGCGATCATGCCGAGGTCGATGTCCGCAAAGACGAGGCCTTCTTCGTCCTGAGCGATCTGAGTGCCGATTTCCTGTCCGTCCGGGGCGTAAATGCGGGTATAGCCGCCGCCGAGCGGGCATAGTGCTTCCTTTTCCGGATCGCCCTGGCAGAGCTCGTCCTGGATGTCCCTGGTGACCAGCGAGCAGGGTGCAAGCACGAAACAACCGCCTTCAACCGCGTAGATCATCGACGCCGCGTTGTTGACTTCGTGGCCAAGGGCGTAGGCCGTGCCCTTGTAGAGGTGGAGATTGGGCCAGGCGGCGCAATGGATCTGCTCGTTCTGGGCATACATGGCGTATTTCGACAGCGGTTGCAGGTGTTCCCAGCAGGCCAGCTGGCCGATGCGGCCGAGGGAGGTTTCGACCACGGCAAGATCAGAGCCGTCGCCTTCGCCATAGACCGTGCGTTCCACGTGGGTGGGTTTCAGCTTGCGCCGGCGGTTCACGACCGTGCCGGTCTCGTCGAAATGCCATTGGGCTATATAAAGCGAGCCGCCGTCACGTTCCGAGCAGCCCATGGAAAGCTGGATGTTGTTTTTCCGGCAGGCGTCGGCCAGGCGCTTTTCATGGTCCGAACCGGCTACGATGGAATTTTCGAAATAGCGTCCGGCAAACTGCATCTGCCAGGCGACGGGGCCGAGCCAGATGTAGTTTGGATAACCGGGCAGCCAGGTTTCGCTGAAGGCGACCAGTCTGGCTCCGGCTGATGCAGCTTCCTCGATCAGGCGGACGGCCTTGTCGATGCCGGCATCAAGATCGAGAAAACAGGGGGCAGCCTGGACGGCTGCGACTTTGAATTGCTTGGTCATGTGATGTCCTCCTAGGCCTCCCAGCCTGCCGGAGTGACGACGAGATTACTTTTGTCCCTGAGCCAAAAAACTTGCGTTTTTGGGCAGACTGCCGAAAATCGACCAGTCGAAAACGGAAACGGATATGAGCGGCCAGGCCTCATACAGCACAGTGGACATCGCACCGCGCGATCGCTTCGCCTATTGGCGGGAAGCGGTTTGTGACTCTTATGTCCAGCTGGGCTGTGAAGCGGGCGAGGGCCCCGGTTTCGTCGGCAGTCTGGATATCGAGCGCCATTCGGCCCTGTCCGTTTCCAGAGTGTCCGGGACAGCCCACAGGGTGGTGCGGCGCCCCAGCGACATCCGGTCGGCGTCGGAAGCCGATTTCCTCGTCAGCCTGCAGACCGCAAACTCCTCGCGTCTGACCCAATTCGGAAAAACATCGGTGCTGCGTCCCGGCGACATGGTGGTCTATGACAGCACCCAGCCCTATTGTCTGGATCTGACGGAACCCTTCTCGCAAACGGTCCTGCAGTTTTCGAAGGCAAGTCTGCTCTCCCGATTGCCATTTGCCGAGACGCTCGGCGGAACCTGGATCGACGGGCAAAGCGACATCGGCCGTCTTGTGCGGGAGAGCATCCTGGCGTTTTCAGCCCACCTGAACAGCGGCTCTCCGGTGTTTGCCTCAACGCTTCAGGAAACACTTCTGGACCTTGTGGCGACCGGGCTGGCGGGCAGCCGCAAGAGCGAGCTGGCGCTTTCCTCGTTCGATCGTCAGATCCTGCTCAGGGCGCGCAGCTGCATTGCGCGCCGCATTCACGATCCGGAGCTGGACCGGAACCAGGTGGCGTCGGCCACCGGACTGTCGGTACGGCGTCTCAACGCGATCTTCCAGTGCGAAGGGTCTTCGATCGCAGGCGAAATCCGGCAGAAACGGCTGGAGGTCGTTGCAGCGGCGCTGCATGACCCGAGATTTGCAGCGATGTCGATCAGTGAAATCGCGATGCGCTGCGGGTACAACAATCTGCAGCATTTCTCGACACTGTTTCGCAAGGCTTTTGGCCGTTCGCCCCGGCAGTACCGGGGCGAGGAAGAGTAATCGCGGTAAAGGGTCCCGCGAAGGTGAAATCAGGCAGAGGCCTTGGCTGACTTAAGCTCGTCGCGGATTTCGATCAGGACGTCGATTTCCGACGGGCCGGTCTTGACCTCAGGCTCTACGTCGTCCGGCTTTTCAGCCATGGACTTGATCCGATTGACCGACTTCACAAGCATGAAGACGACAAATGCGATGATCATGAAGTTGATGCAGGACGTCAGAAAGGCGCCATAGGCGAAAACGGCGGCTCCGCTTTCACGAGCAGCGGCAAGACCGGTGCCGGCAGGAACCTCCCCGGACAGAACGACATACATCGAGGTGAAGTCGATGCCGCCGATGATGAGCCCGATAATCGGGTTGATCAGGTCATTGACCAGGCTGGTGACGATGGCGGTGAATGCTGCGCCGATGATGATGCCGACGGCAAGGTCCATGACGTTGCCCTTGGCGATAAAATCCCGAAATTCCTTGATCATATGCATACCCCAAAAGTCTTCGGATCGCTGACCAGAGTGCGCGCGGTAGCACCTTCAACGAATTGGGCTGCGGCGGGGCTTCTTGTCAGAAAAACTGATAATCCTGCTCTGGGAGGCTTTGTCCATCACAAAGTGAGGGCACTGCGACCAGTCCGAGGTGCGGTTCTGAAAGGTTCCGAACGGAAAGTGGCGATCAGCCCAGCTTCCGCTCGCTCCAGTGACGGCGGCAGAGCGAGACGTACTTGTCATTGCCACCAATAACGACCTGGTCGCCTTCCTCGACGATCTTGCCGTCCGCATCCAACCGGGCAACCATGGTTGCCTTGCGTCCGCACCAGCAGATGGTCTTGATTTCCTTCAGATTATCCGCAAGCGCCAGCAAGGCGGCGCTGCCGGGGAAGAGCTTTCCCTGGAAATCCGTTCTGAGGCCGAAGCACATCACAGGAATGCGCAGCGTGTCGGCCACGCGGGCGAGCTGCCAGACCTGATCTTCCGTCAGAAACTGGGCTTCATCGACGAAGACCGCGTCGACCTTCTTCGCTTCGTCGGCGCGCAGTATGTGATCAAAGACGTTGTCAGCCGAGTTGAAGACATCGGCATCCGCTCCCAACCCGATACGCGATGCGATCCGACCCTTGCCACCGCGGTCGTCGAAGGCGGCGATCAGGAGCAGCGTGTTCATCCCGCGCTCCTCGTAGTTATAGGCGGCCTGCAACAGCACTGTCGACTTGCCGGCGTTCATCGAGGAGTAGTTGAAATAGAGTTTGGCCATGCGGAACTTTGGGAATCGGTCTTGAAGTTGCGGGCAGTTTTCAGGAAACCACCCGAAGCCTCAAACACTTTCCGGTTGAAGTCACAGCCAATGTCGCAATTTTCAGGTGCCGGGCGCAGATCGCCGAAGTCAGTTGGTCGGCGTCTGGGCGATCTCCACGATCAGCGGCAAATGATCGGAACCGATATCGGGGCCAAGCGAAACGTTGACGATCTGGATGTCCCTGGAGACGGCGAACTGGTCGACAGGCGCGCCGAGGATCCAGTGCAGGCTGTAATCGAAGAAGAAGCGCGTCGTCTGCGGCCATCCGTCCGGATAGGCCGTTTTCAACCCGTTTCGTGTGAGTGTCTGCTGGAACCGGGCAGACCAGGGTGAACTGTTCCAGTCGCCGATTGCCAGAATGTTGCTGCCGTTGTCGGCCTTCAAGGTATCGATGACGCTATCGGCCTCGTCGAAATATCGGCGCTTGTTCTCCCAGCGGATCTTCGAACGCGGGCTGTCGGGATGAATGACCAGGAGATGCAGCGGAGCCGAACCGGTGTCGACGGAGAGAGACAGCAGTTCCCTGTCGCCATCGTAATAGACATTTGCCCCGGGAGGGACGTCGCCAGAGATGACACGGGTTTCCTCCGACGTCAGCGGAAAGCGGGAGTAGACCGCCAGGCCTCCCAGGTCTCCGACCTTCAGGTATTCGGGAAATCCGTTCTTGCCGGCACCGCCAGCCGGCAGCCCCAAGCGTTGCCAGCGGCGTTCCTGAAGCCACCACAGCACTTCCTGAAACACCACGACATCAGGCTGCTCCTTTTCCAGAAAGGCCTGCAACACCTTGTCCCCCAGAAACAGGTGTTCAAGGTTGATGGAGACGATCTTGAGCGGACGATCTCCTGGCGCGGCGGGACCAAGGGGCTTGGTGTTGGCAAGCGTGCGAGCTCCGGTGAACCCGGCCAGGCTGAGAAAGGCGATCACGGCCACGAACCAGGTCAACCGGTACATCAGACGAAGCCGGTGCCGAACGAGGAAACCGGCCGCACCGCCAAGACACCCCGCCAGGCCAGCGGCCAGAAACTGTCTCAGGAAGAAGCTCATGTTGTCCGCAAGCCAGACGTCCGGCGCCAGAAAGGCAAGCAGGCCGAGCACACTGACTGCAATGGCACCAAGGCTGCCACACCAACCAATCAGGGATAATACGCTATGGATCAGGGAACGCGGTTTAGCCTGGGGCTTTCGAAACATGGCAGCCTGGGTCCGATTTCATGAGAAGGCGGCTGTGCTTAGCACGGACTGCGCGGAAGGTGCGACCTGTTTTGCCGCAAAGTCAGTTCGCCTTTGCCTCGAGCGCTGCCAGCAGCGGCTGAATATGCGCTTGATAAGCCTTCCAGCGCCCGACGGACGAGCCATAGACAGGTCGACGTGCCTGCTCGCGGCTGAAGGTGAAGATCTGGGTGGTCTCGTCAGGGGGCTTCAGGCAATCGTCGTCCCAGTCCAGGCCGGTATGGGCGAGCAGGGCCCGACTTTCCGTCTCATTGTCGCTGACAAGGCTTTCATAGGACTGATGCCTCAAGGCAACCGGCAGAACCTCTGACCAGTGGGCCATCAGATCACGGTAGAGATTGAAATAGCGACCGAGTGAAGCCTGGCTCTCGTTGTAGGAATGATGCGGCGGTAGCGGCGTCATGTAGATCGAAAGACAGGTGTCTTCCGCGGTCCGCGTCACATGCACGAAACTGGCGTTGGGAAAAAGAAGGGCGAGAAGCCAGAGGTTTTCGAAATTGTGAGGCATCTTGTCGATTACACGGTGTGCTCTCTTGTCGATAACCTCCAGATGGGAGAGATAGCGGCGGCCGATGCGCTGAGCCTCCTGCCGTGTCATCTGACGGGCTGCCTCAAAGAGGCGCGGGTCGTGTATCCGGCCGGACGCCAGATCATGAATCCGATCGGGGATGAACTGAAGCTCCCCCGCAGCCCGTGCGGCAGGGTGCCGGCCGATGATCCGCTCGACCAGGGTCGTGCCGGAACGAGGCATGCCGAAAACGAAAACCGGCCTGTCACTTGAAAGCGCCCAGTTCTTCCGCTGTTCGAAAAACTCCCGGTCAAAGGCGGCCTTGCAGCTTTCCACGAAGGCTTTCTGCACGCCCGGATCGTGGGCGGGGTAAAGGCCCGTCCGGTATCCGTCGAAAAAGGAAAATGCCTTGCCGGTGTCGCCTGCGGCGTCGCAGATCTTGCCTGCGGCAAACGCAAGACGGGTGACTTCGGCGGTTGCGGCGCCTTGTGGCAGGTTCGCAAGGTGCCGTTCAATTCCGTCAAGGACACTCACCTTGAGAGTTTCGTCCTGAGCTTCGGCGGCCGCGGTCAGGATTGCGGGATCGGAAGGGGCCTCTGTGAAAGCGATGTGAATATGGTTTTCAGCAAGGTCCCGATTGCCGAGTGTCATTTCCAGTTCGAAGAGGCCCAGATGAGCACGTGGCGACTGCGGATCGGCCTTCAGAGCCTGCTCGAAGGCCTGCCGGGCAAGTCCGGAGCGCCGGAGATCGGCGTAGACTTCACCAAGGACGCGTTGCGCGTATTCAGACCCCGGTGCGAGCGACGCCCCCTTGCGCGCATGAGGCAGTGCGTCTTCGCTGCGCCTCTCGATGTTGAGCGCGCTTGCGAGTGTGGTGTGAACCACTGCTTCCTTTTTCGCGCCTTTTGCGGCCTCTTCCAGATGCGGGATCGCCTGCGCGGTCCGGCCGAAGGAAAGGCAGGCGATGCCCAGGCCATACCGTGCGCGGGCATTGCGCGGATCGTTCTGGAGCACTGCCTCCAGAAGCGTCTGAGCGCGGTCGAATTGTCCTGCTTGAAGAAGAGCGAAAGCTTGTTCGGTCGGATCTGGGTGCATCTTTGTCCGGTGGTCTGCACCGCACAAGCGGCTGGTCTCGCGAACACACCCGTTTCCAAAAAAGGCGCGAAAGATGCGCCGGGTGCCGGTTTGTCGCTACAGCTTGTGATAAACCGGCCTGAAGATGCAACCCTCCGGTGTCAGGTTTCGATCTCTGCAAGTCCTTCGAGCAGCGGGCCAATGTGATCCCGGTACTTTTCGAAACGGTTCACGGCCCCAGTATGAATGGGTTGCCTGACCTGGGCCATGGAGAAGGTGAAGACCTGCGCCTCATTGCTTTCGTGATGGCGGCAAGCCTCGTCCCATGCCAACCCGGCGTGACTAATCAGTGCGGGGCGCTCCGTATCCGGATCGCTCACAAGGGTTTCGTAGGACTGATTGCGGATCTCAACCGGCAGCACCGTGCTCCAGTGCGTCATCAGCTTTCTGTACTGGCGATAATAATGGGCGAGCGATTGCTGGCTTTCACAGTAACCGTGCTTGCCGGGCAGGGGCGTCATGTAGATGGAGACGCAGGTGTCGGCCGGGTTGCGGCTGACATGGCAGAAATGCGCGTTTGGGAACAGGAGGGCGATCAGCCAGAGGTGCTCGAAATTCTGCGGCATCTTGTCAATCACGCGGGCACTTTTCTTGCTGAAACCGTCGAGCAGGGTCAGGTACTTGCGGCCGATGCGCTGGGCGCTCTTGCGGTCGAGGGCCAGGGCGGCGTCGAAGAAGGCGTTGTCACCGGTGTGGCCTGCCGTCAGGCCATCAATCTGTTCGTCAAAGAAGCTCAATTCACCTGCGGCAGTCGCCTTGGGATGAGCGGACAGGATGGCCTCCACCAGCGAGGTGCCTGATCGCGGCATGCCGAAGACGAAGATGGGTCTGTCGTTGGTGAGGGCAAAATCCTTGCGGTCTTCGAAAAACTGTTTCGAGAAGACTTCCCGGCAGGTTTCGACGTGGCGTTCCTGCCGGTCGGCATCATAGTGACCGTAAAGGTCGTCTCGATGCAGGCCGAGGTAATGGAAGGCCTTGGGAATGTCGCCGGTGTCGTCGCAGATCTTGCCGGCTGTGAAGGCAAGCCTTGCCCGCTCGACCTTCGCCATCGGCCGGTCCGCATCGTTCAGCAGGGGCTCGATCTTTTCCAGCGCCTCTTTCTTCAGTGAAAGGTCGGAGAGGTCCCTTGCACTGATGAGCACCGAGGGTTCCTCGGGAGCCAGTTCCAGCGCCCGCCGGAAATGGGTTTCGGCCTCGTCCATCTTGCCGAGCGAGACTTTCAGCCGCGAGAGCGCCAGATGCGCGATCGCCGATGCCTCGTTGATGGCAAGCGCGTTTTGAAAGGCATGTTCGGCCATGACGGGCCGCCGCAGTCTTGCGTAGATCTCACCCAGGGTGCGGTGGGCGAATTCGGACTTGGCGTCGAGAGCGACTGCCTTGCGCGCATATGGCAGGGCCTCCTCGAAACGGTTGTCGAGGGTGAGGGCATCCGCAAGTGTTGCGAAGATGACGGCTTCCTTCTTCGCGACCTTCGCGGCAGCTTGTAGATGTTCGATTGCCCGGGATGCGTGACCGTGGGTCAGATAGATGACACCAAGCCAGTGATTGACCTGAGGATCGCGCGGATTGGCTGCATTGAGATCGGTCAGGATCTCCAGCGCCATGCCGTAATCCTTTGCGTCGATGCACCGAAGCGCGGCTTCCAACGGGTTTGACACTCTCAGAATTCCTTGGCTTTGGCAAAATCATTGGCCGGGAGGAAACGCCGGCCGGACGTCCTATTCATGAAAATGGTCATAGACCAGTTTGGCAATCGCCTCGGAAATGCCGGGCACGGCGGCCAAGTCGTCGACCCCTGCCTTGGAGACGGCCTTGGCCGTGCCGAAGTGGCGCAGCAGGGCCTTCTTCCGCGTCGGACCAACACCCGCGATCTCATCCAGCGGGTTCCTGGTGATGTCCTTCTTGCGGCGGGCCCGGTGGCTACCGATGGCAAAGCGGTGCGCTTCGTCGCGCAGGCGCTGCACGAAATAGAGGACGGGGTCGCGCTCGGGCAGCATGAAGGACTGCCGGCCGGGGATGAAGAATTTCTCCCGTCCGGCATCCCGGTCGGGCCCCTTGGCGATGCCGACGAGCGGGACATCGGTGATGCCGAGGCTTTCCAGAGTCTCGCGGGCCGCTGTCAGCTGGCCCTGGCCACCGTCGATCAGGACCAGTTCCGGCCAGGCCGGTACGCCGGTATCGGCAGGGGCCGTTTCCTCTTCGCCCTCATCGGTATCCTGGAGGGCTGGGTCGACCGCCTCCGGTTTGCTGTCTTCGCGGGCATGTTCCTTCAACAAACGGGAGAAGCGCCGCGTCAGCACTTCGCGCATCATGCCGTAGTCGTCGCCCGGGACGAGATCCTCCGACTTGATGTTGAACTTGCGGTACTGGCCCTTGGCGAAGCCTTCCAGGCCGGCAACGATCATGCCGCCCACCGCATTGGTGCCCATGATGTGGGAGTTGTCGTAGACCTCGATCCGGCGCGGCGCTTGGGGCAGGTCGAAAGCTTCCGCGACGCCTTTCAGCAAACGGGCCTGGCTGGAGGTTTCCGCAAGTCTGCGGCCGAGCGCCTCGCGTGCATTGGTCAGTGCGTGGTCGACCAGCTCCTTCTTTTCCCCGCGTTTGGGGCAGGCGACGTCGACTTTTCGGCCTGTGCGTTCGGAGAGCGCCTGCGCGAGAAGGTCCTGTTCGCTCAGTTCGTGGGAGAGCAGGATCTGCCGTGGAGCCGGTTTGTCGTCATAGAACTGCGCCAGGAAGCTTTCCAGAATATCGGCTTCCTCGAAGGACTTGTCGGCCTTGGGAAAGTAGGCCCGGTTGCCCCAGTTCTGTCCGGTGCGGAAAAAGAACACCTGCACGCAGGTCTGGCCGCCTTCCTGGTGGATGGCGAAAACGTCGGCTTCCTCGACCGACTGCGGATTGATGCCCTGATGCGCCTGAATGTGCGACAATGCCGACAGGCGGTCGCGGTAGATGGCGGCGCGCTCGAACTCCAGATCGGCGGACGCGGCTTCCATCTGCTTTGCAAGCTGAGTCTTGATCAACTGGCTGCGGCCGGAAAGGAAGGCCTTGGCCTCCGACACCAGGCCGGCATAATCCGCCGGATCGATTTCCCCGGTGCAGGGGCCTGCACAACGCTTGATCTGATACTGCAGGCAGGGCCGGGAGCGGTTTTCGTAATAGCTGTCCGAGCAGGTCCGGATCAGAAAGGCTTTCTGAAGCGCATTGATGGTGCGGTCGACCGCGCCTGCCGAGGCAAAGGGTCCGAAGTACTCGCCCTTGCGCTTGCGGGCACCGCGATGCTTGACGATCGCGGGGGATTCATGGTCACCGGTCACCAGGATATAGGGAAAGGACTTGTCGTCGCGCAGCAGCACGTTGAACCGTGGCCGAAGGCGCTTGATCAGGTTGGCTTCCAGAAGCAAGGCTTCCGGCTCTGTCTGGGTGACGACGAATTCCATCGACGCCGTCGCCAGGATCATGCGCATGATCCGGTTGGACTGGCCCTGCAGACGCGTGTAGCTGGTGACCCGTTTCTTGAGGCTGCGGGCCTTGCCGACGTAGAGAACCTCGCCGTTTTCGTCCAGCATCCGGTAGACGCCCGGCCCGTTGGGCAGGCGCTTGACCTCGTCGGCAATGACCTCGACACCCTTGCGTGCGGGGGCATTGCCGGTCTCCGGCGCGGATACGGCGCTTTTTCCAGAATCAGTATCGTCCTGCATGCCAGACATTTAAGCCGCGCAAGGCAATAGGGAAAGAGGCGGGTGCGGCGAAGCGGTGCTCTGCTGCCAACCGGCGGCCAAAAATGTCTTCAGGAGGTGTGACCCAGCACATAGACGGTGGCGATATAGGCGCAATAGGCCGCCGTCATGACTGCGCCGGATATACGGCCGAGACAGATGCGCATTCCAGCCAGGATTGTCAGCAGGATCGCACAGGCCAGCATCACCCAGATATCCAGCTTGAGGACTTCCTGCGGCACGTCGATCGGCACGATGACGGCGGTGATGCCGATGATGGCAAGCAGATTGAAGACGTTGGAGCCGATGACGTTGCCAATGGCGACGGCACCATGCTGGCGAATGGCGGCCATGACCGTGGTGGCAAGTTCGGGCAAGGAGGTGCCGAGGGCGATGACGGTCAGGCCGATGACGGCTTCGCTGACGCCCCAGGAGGTTGCGATCGACGTTGCTCCACTGATGGTGAAATGCGCACCGAGCGGCAGACCGACCAGACCGAGAAGAATATAGGCAAGCGCGATCCAGACGGAATCGGGAACATCCTCAACCTCGTCCAGGCCATCATCGTCTTCCATCGGGATATCGGCAGCGGCGGCGCCCGCGGATGCGGCGGCGATGGCTTTCTGCTCTTTCCTGTGCTTCTGCGCCATCATGGTGGAGGCTGCAAGGAAGACACCGAGCAGTGCCAGAAGAATGAGGCCGGCGGTCAGGCCGATGGGCGTGAAGAAACAGAGCGCCATGAAAACAATGGTGACTGCGACCATAAACAGCGCATTGCGCGTTGCGCCGGTTTCACCACACGGGGTTGCCGCAATTAGCGCGGGCATGCCCAGAACCAGAAGCACGTTGGCGATGTTGGAACCGACCACATTGCCGATGGCGATGCCGCCGGCGCCTTCCAGCGCGGCTTTCAGGGAAATGACCAGTTCGGGAGCAGAGGTGCCGAAGGCGACGATGGTCAGACCGATGACCAGATTGGGAATGCCCAGACGCTGCGCAATACCGACCGAACCCCTGACCAAGACATCGCCTGCGATAATCAGAACAACAAGTCCGCCTGCGAGGCTGATGTAGTCAAAGAGCATTTACGAATTTCCGGTTCGGGTCAGTTTCAATCTTCGAAGGCGGCTTCAATGTGGCAGCGCCAATGTTCAACTTGGCGCCTTATACGCAATAGATCGGTGAGGGGAAAGCCGCGGACAAGGATCTTTCTACCGGCCAAATGGGGTTCCTGAATGCAAATTGCAATTGTCTTTACGGGTCTTTCATCCTGTCAGAATGTTGCCTCCATTTGTCATCAAAACTCCCCATTCTCAATCCTGATCCGCCACAAACGATCTCCATATCTTGTCACTGGGGGAGAGTGAGGACGCGGCTGTATACCCGTCCAACTCGCAACTGGCCGGCAGTTTCCGGCCAACGCACTAATGGATAAAGTGGATCTGGAGTACTCAAATGAAACGTCTTGCACTTGCTGGCATGGCCCTGACAGCCGCGACGGTCGCATCGGCGCCTGTCCTGGCTGCGGATTTGCCGCAGTCGCCGGCACCGGCCTATGAGGCGGTTCCGGCTCCGCAACAGAGCATCGATTGGACCGGCCTTTATGTCGGTGGCAATCTCGGATGGGCTTTCGGCCAGTTCGACAACAAGGCCGGCAACAACACCGGGCTTGGAGTGGATGCCAACGGCATCGCCGGCGGTCTTTACACCGGTTACAATTTCCAGGTGACGCCGAACATCGTGGTCGGCGCGGAAGCGGACTTCAGCCTGACCGACCTGGAAAAGTCCAAGTCCAACGGTGGCCTGACCCTGCGGTCCAAGTCTGACTGGAACTCCAACTTCCGTGGCCGTGTCGGTTACGCCTTCGACCGTTACATGGTCTATGGCGCCGGCGGTCTGGCGATTGCCGACCTGGAAGTTTCCGGCAATGGCGACACGGACAGCAAGACCGCCCTGGGCTGGACCCTTGGCGCAGGTGGCGAAGCAGCCATCACCAACAACATCAGCGCCAAGCTGGAATACGTCTACCAGGATTTCGGCGAACAGGATTTCAACCTGAACGGAACCGGCGTGAGCTCGGATTTCAACAATTCGCAGGTTCGCATGGGTATTGGCTACAAGTTCTAAGCCAGCCTCCCGGCCGATACGGAAAACCCGGTACCGCAAGGTGCCGGGTTTTTTCTTGTCTGCTTTCCGGGTGTCTTCGGCCGGCTGCGGCAAAGAGAAGCGGCTGACGGGCGAACAGGCGGCCGGCGTATACAAGACGATACAAGTCGTTACAAGCTTTTCAGAATTTCGCCCCAGTACCGTGTTACTTAAGGGACCTGACGTTAAGTGCCGGTGCCCGGGTGACTTCCTTACACCCCGCTAGTCCGGCCCTTCAGGTGGAGAGGCGAATGCGGTTTCTGATGCGCGGACTTGTCGGTCTGGCATTGATGGCGATCATGATCGGGTTTGCCGGTTTTGGCGGCTACCGTCTGTATACTGCCATGACGGCAGAAGAGACCGCGCAGCGACGTCCTGCCCGCGAACGCAGCTATTCGGTCAATGTCGCCGAGCTGACATCGCAAACCGTCGCGCCTGTCACGACTGCCTACGGCCAGGTGGAAAGCTGGCGGACGCTGGAACTCAGGGCCAGCTCGGAAGGCAGGCTTGTCGAGGTTGCCTCCAAGTTTCGCGACGGTGCCGCCGTCGCAAAGGGCGAACTGCTGCTGAGGATCGATCCGGCCAATGCGGAATTCCAGGTGCTGGACGCGGAAGCGGCCCTTGCCGATGCCGAGGCCCAGAAGGCGGAAGCCGCGGAAGCCATTGTCGGTGCCGAGCAGGAACTGGAAGCAGCCCGGCGCCAGCTGGACTTGCGCAAGCAGGCGCTGGAGCGCCAGCAGCAGCTGAGGGACAAGGGTTATTCCACGGCCGTACAGGTCGAGACCGAAGAACTGGCCGTCGCCTCCCTCGAACAATCGCTCAGCAATCGCCTGCAATCGGTCATCACTGCACGCAAGCGCATCGAGCGGATGGATCTGACGGTCAAGCGAGCCCGGCTCGCTCTGGACGATGCCAGGCGTACCCTGGAGGAAGTCACTCTGACGGCCCCCTTCACAGGCTACCTTTCTGAGGTCAACGCCACGCTGGGGCGCCGCGTCAGCTCTTCGGAGACGCTGGCCCTGTTGATCGATCCGGCGGCGCTGGAAGTTCGTTTCTCGCTGTCGACCGACGAATTTTCCCGGCTGCTGGATACCAGCGGAAGTCTGGTGAAGGCACCCGTCACAGCAGTCCTGCAGCTGGGAGGCCGGTCGATCGAGGTTCCAGGTACCATTGACAGGGCCGCGGCCGTGGTCTCTGAAGGCGAAGCGGGGCGAACGCTGTTTGCGACGCTGGATCTGGAGCCGGGTACGGTGCTGCGGCCGGGCGACTTCGTGAAGGTGAATGTGCTTGAACCGGAGCTGACCCGTGTCGCGAAGGTGCCTTCGGCGGCGCTCACGGAAAACGGCCGCATGCTGATCGTTGGCGAAGGGGATCGGATCGAGGAAATCAAGGCGACGATCCTGCGCCGGATGGGCAATGAAGTCATCGTGGCCAATGTCCCCTTTGGCGCTGATTACGTGCGTGAGCGCTTGCCGCAGCTTGGCACCGGTCTGAAGGTTACTCCTCGGCGCAACACCGGGGGGCAGGATGACCCGCAACCTGGCGAGCCAGCGACGGCGCAAGCGCTGGAGGCAGGCGAAGCGCGTCTCTCCGGCGACCTGGTGGCGCTGGAACCTGAACGACGCGCGGCGCTGATCGATCAGTTGAACAGGTCCGACATGCCGGAAAACCGCAAGGCCAGGCTGCTTGCCCTTCTGAACAAGCCGATGGTGCCGAAAGAGCTGATCGAACGGCTGGAGCATGGCGGCGGCAACAGCGGCTGAACACCGCTGCAAACCCTGTCACATCCGACCTGATATTCTGATTGGAGTGTCCCGACATGCGTTCTCCTGGCGGATCGCAATTTGCCTCGCTGCTGGACTACATGGTCCGGCACCGCACAGCGGCGAACCTGCTATTGGCCATGATGCTGATCAGCGGGTTCGCGGCCTCGACGCAGATCCGGACGCAGTTCTTTCCCGATTTTGTCCGCGAGGAAGTGGACGTCGTCGTCAATTGGTCGGGCGCGGGGCCCGAGGATCTCGACCGGGCCGTTGTCGAAATCCTGGGGCCGCAACTGCTTGCCATCAACGGTGTCGACGAAGCCACATCCGTTGCGCGCGAGGGCCGGGCCAGCATCGAACTGGAGTTCGAGGACGGCTGGGACATGGGCCAGGCAACCGACGAGGTGAAGGCCGCCGTCGATCAGGCCCGCTCCAGCCTTCCCGAAGGCATTGACGAACCGGTGGTCACCCGCAGCGTCTATTCCGACCGGGTGACAGATGTCGTCATGTATGGGCCGGTCGATATCGACCAGCTTGCCCGCTTTGCCGAAGATCTCCAGACCGTCTTTTTCCGCCAGGGCGTCACGCGGGTCACCATTCGAGGACTGGAAGACCCGATCATCCGGGTGAATGTCGGCGAGAACATGCTGGTGCGGCATGGTCTGACGCTTGCCGAAATCGCTGACGTTGTTTCGGCGGAGATGGAAACGACGCCCGCGGGCGATGTCGCCGGCAGTTCCGCCCGGCTGCGTACCGGCCAGACCCGGCGCAGCGAGCAGGAGCTGGGAGAGATCGTTCTGAAAGCGCCCTCGCAGGGGGAAAAGCTTGAGCTGCGGTCCGTTGCGGACATTGTCACCGAAGGGGTGGAAAGCGGCCGGGCCTATTATCACAAGGGCATGCCGGCGGTGGTTCTGCGGGTCAGCCGCAGCGCCCAGGGAGACACCATCGAGATCCAGCGGGCCGTAGAACGGATCACGACGGACTTCCAGCACACCCTTCCAGAAGGTGTTGTCGTTCAGCTGACCAACACCCGCTCGCAGGCGATCATCGACCGACTGGACATCCTGGTTGAAAACGGCATCTTCGGGCTGGCCCTGGTGCTGTTGTTCCTGTTCCTGTTTCTTTCAGCCAGAACGGCCTTCTGGGTGGCCGCCGGAATTCCGGTGGCGATGGCCGCCACGATCGGCCTGATGTATGTCTTCGGGATCACGCTGAACATGATCTCCGTGTTCGCGCTGATCATCTGTCTCGGCATCGTCGTGGATGACGCCATCGTGGTCGGCGAGCATGCCGACTTCCTGCACAGGCGCGGCTATTCGCCAGCGGAAGCCGCCAGTCTTGCGGCAAGGCGCATGACGGCACCGGTCTTCTGCGCCTCCATCACCACGCTGATTGCCTTTGTCGGGCTGGTTGCCATCGGTGGGCGCTTCGGCAGTCTTGTGGCCGATATTCCCTTTACGGTGTCGGTGGTGCTGATTGCCAGCCTGGTGGAATCCTTCCTCATCCTGCCGGCCCACATGAACCACGCGCTGAAGGCCAGCAAGAAGAAACACTGGTTCGACCTGCCCAACCGCCTGTTCAACCGGGGCTTCGTCTGGTTCCGGGAAAAGCTGTTTCGCCGGTTTGTCGGCTGGGTTCTCGCCGTGCGGTATCCGGCTATCGGCTTTGCGCTGATGGTCCTGGCGCTGTCGCTCACCTTGGTTTTCGACAAGTCGGTTCGCTGGCGGTTCTTCAATGCGCCGGAACAGGCGGTGGTTTCCGCCAGCATTGC
The DNA here is from genome assembly GCF_001999245.1 of Roseibium algicola. Taxonomy (NCBI): domain Bacteria; kingdom Pseudomonadati; phylum Pseudomonadota; class Alphaproteobacteria; order Hyphomicrobiales; family Stappiaceae; genus Roseibium; species Roseibium algicola. The sequence continues at coordinate 4,246,708 of NZ_CP019630.1, forward strand.
CATGATGCCCGGGGCAAAACGCGATGACACCAAGGCGATGATTGCGGAGATGGAACGCGCGCTTGACGTGGTCAACCAGCGGTACGGCGAGCAATATGGTGCCGAACCGGTGGTCTTTGCGCTCTCCACCGTCGGTGCGACGGCGGGGCGCGGCCTCATGGGGGCAGATACCAAGGATGCCGACCAGCTTGGCGGGATTTCCATAGAACTGCTCGACCCCGACCTTCGGCCCTATTCGGCCTTTCAGTTCATCGGCGACTGGCGCGAGGAGATCATAAATCCGCCGCTTCTGGAAACGCTGGCCCTGCGCGGCGAGCGCTCAGGCCCGGGGGGCGACGCGATCGACATCAAGCTCTACGGCAACTCCACGGAAAACCTGAAAGCTGCTGCCGAAAGCCTGAAGCAGTCTCTGGCGCCTATGGAAGGCGTCAGCGCGCTGGAGGATACGCTGGCCTATGACAAGCCGGAGCTGAACCTGACGCTGACACCACGCGGCGAAGCCCTTGGCTTCACCACGGAGGAAATCGCCCGCATTCTGCGCAACCGGCTGGAGGGCATCGAGGTTGCCGAGTTTCCGATCGGCAGGCGAACGGCAACGGTGAAAGTGCTGTTGCCGGATGAGGAAACGGATGCCGCGTTCCTCTATTCAACGCGGGTGCGCACCGATGCCGGCACCTATGTTTCCCTGAGCGAGATTGTGAGCATCGACAGCACCTACGGCTTTGCCTCGGTCCGCCGCAGCGACGGGCTGCGCACGCTGCGGGTCTTCGGGGATGTATCGGAGGACAATCCGGCAGCCGCTGCCCGAGTGACCGACATGCTGCAGAACGAGCTTCTGCCACAGCTTGCCGCCGACTATGACGTCGAAAGCGAGATGAGCGGGCTGGCGGAGCAGGAACGCTCGTTCCTCTCCGATGCACTGATCGGCTTTGCCATGTGTCTGGCCGGCATCTACCTGGTGCTGTGCTGGATCTTCGAATCCTGGACCCGGCCGCTGATGATCATGATCATCATTCCCTTCGGCTGTGTCGGCATGATCTGGGGCCACTACCTGCACGGCATTCCGCTGTCGATGTTCTCCGTGGTCGGTTTCATCGGCATGGCGGGCATCATCATCAACGACAGCATCGTGCTGGTGACCACTATCGACGAATACGCCAAGGACCACCCATTCCGGCAGGCAGTGGTCAACGGTGTTTGCGACCGGTTGCGGGCGGTCGTGCTGACGACTGCAACGACAGTGTTCGGCCTGGCGCCGCTCCTGTTCGAAACCAGTCGCCAGGCCCAGTTCCTGCTGCCGACAGTCATCACGCTGGCCTACGGGCTGGGCGTCGGGCTGTTCCTTGTCATCCTTCTGGTGCCGGCTCTGCTGGCGGTGCAGAAGGACTTCGGTCAGGCGATCACCAGTGGCAGGCGCCTGCTCAAGCTTCGGGGCAGGGCACCGCTTTCCGGCGGACAGGCGTGACCGCAGGGGGAGGGGGTAGTGATGGACTGGAGCAAAGCCTGAAACCGGATCGGAACACCTGATCCAATCCCGACGTCTTACCAGAAAAGTACCTGATCAAGGTCAGTTCAATCAATCGTGGAAGGAGACACGCATTGGACCGTCGTTGGCTGGGCGATCGTGCCCTGTCTGTGCCCGTTCTCAGCTTGGGGACGGCGAGTTTCACGTCCGGGCCATGGTCTGGCAATGATGCGGGTGCAGCCCGGCGTCTTGTCGACATCTGTCTCGAGGAGGGGCTGAACATGTTCGACACCGCGGACGTCTATGCCGGCGGAAATGCCGAAATGGTGCTCGGACAGGCACTCAACGGGCGCCGGGACAAGGTGATCATCTCCACGAAGGCGGGTTTGCGGACCGGGGCGGGCGAACATGACGTGGGCAGTTCACGCGGCCACCTGCTGACTGCTGTCGAGGGAATGCTGAGCCGTCTGCGCACCGACTATATTGACCTGTTCCAGCTCCATGCGTTTGACGCAATGACACCGGTCGAAGAGACCATGGAGGTGCTGGATGACCTGGTGAAAGCGGGGAAGGTTCGGCACCTGGGTGTCTCGAACTATGCCGGCTGGCAGTTGATGAAGTCTCAGGCTGCGGCACGATACAACGGTTGGCAGCCGCTGGTGGCGCACCAGGTGTATTATTCGCTCATCGGCCGCGATTACGAATTGGAATTGATGCCACTGGGCCTGGATCAAGGCGTTTCAGCCCTGGTGTGGAGCCCGCTTGGGTGGGGGCGCCTGAAGGGTGGCGGGAAGCACGCTTCAGCAGGCCGGCACAAGGACGCAACCCCGGACTATGCACCGCCTCTTTACGACGAAACCCTTCTGGAGCGCGTACTTGCAGCGTTGGGGGAGGTGGCTCGTGACACAGGCAAAAGCGAAGCCCAGGTCGCACTGAACTGGCTTCTGCAGCGGCCGACCGTGGCTAGCCTCATCATCGGCGTTAGCAGCGAAGCTCAGTTGCGCAACAACATGGAGGCCACCGGCTGGGAGATGGATGCCGAACATATGCGTCTGCTTGACGAAGCCAGCACCACTCCCGTTCCCTATCCGTATTGGCACCAACGCGCATTCCCGGAACGCAATCCGCAACCGGTCTGATCATCGTTTCATCCCATGCCTGAGGGGCGGGTGTGAAAGTCCTAACTGGATCAGAAGGGTCAGATTGCGGCCAATGTCACATGCCGGTTTGCGGGAGCATGCCGAGGCCATGCCATACGGCCTGATCCCGCGTTTGGGGGCATTCAACATGCCGAAATGCTCGAATAGCATGCAGTGTCTGCGAGACAAATCTGAAAGGATGGCTGCTCACGAAAGGTGATGTAACGGATCCCGGCATCGTTGCAGCTAGGCTGGCGAGCACGTTTCCCACCCGGCAGCAGCATCCACAGTCCCCGACCTGCGTTGCTTCAACGCCTCCTTGCAAGCAGCCCGGTTCGCGGCTTTGTACTTCGCTTGAGCCCTATGGCTCATGCCTCCCAGGTTATCAATCCGGGTTTACGCAGTGGATCCCTCTTTCGATTTGTGCAAAACCGCATCATGTGCTTAATTTTTACGCGAATATTAACTGGGGACTAACCCCGTCGATTTTGATATATATAGTACAGGTTGTTTACCTGTGTGGTTCCAAATGAGTGATCATCAGTTCAATACCTCGGTCAGGATGGGCTCCGAACGGAATTTCGGGCTGGTCTTCGCTGCGGTCTTTTTGCTGATCGGGCTGTGGCCGGTCACTGGTGGCGCCGCGCCGCGATGGATTTTGCTATCCCTTGCGGCTGTTTTTATTGCCCTTGCCATGTTTGCGCCGCAGAGCCTGCGCCTACCCAACAGGTTGTGGTTCAAACTGGGTCTGCTGCTTGGTGCCGTGATGGCGCCGGTGGCGATGGCGGTTGTCTTTCTTTTAATCTTCATTCCCATCGGTCTTGCGATGCGAGCCAGCGGGAAGGATCCGCTTTCAAGGAAAGTGGATCCGAATGAAAAATCTTATTGGATTCCCAGAACCGACCAGCCGAAGTCCATGAAACTGCAATATTAGGACAAAAATACCGGCACGGTTCCCAGACAAAGCAAGGAATTGCCTCTATGTCGATGATCGCCGAATTGTGGGGTTTTCTGCGTGATAGGCGGAAATTCTGGCTTTTGCCAGTTTTCATTGTACTGGCGATTTTCGGAGCGCTGATCGTGCTCAGCCAGGGCTCGGCGGTCGCCCCCTTCATCTATGCGCTGTTCTAGACCAGTGACCGCGATCCTGGGGATCTCGGCGCTGTATCACGACAGCGCCGCTGCACTGCTGGTCGATGGCCGGATTGTGGCCGCCGCGCAGGAGGAGCGCTTTACCCGGCGCAAGCACGATGCGGGCTTTCCCGCCCATGCCATCGCCTATGTGCTGGACGAGGGCGGGCTGGACCTTGCCAGCGTCGATCACGTTGCGTTCTACGACAAGCCTTTCCTGAAGTTCGAGCGCTTGCTTGAGTCCTATCTGGCCTATGCCCCGCGTGGTTTCAATTCGTTTCGGATGGCGATGCCGGTCTGGCTGCGCGAGAAGCTGTTCCTGAAGGACCTGCTGAAGCGAGAATTGAGCCTTTTCGACCCGGGCTTCTCCGTGGACAAGCTGCTGTTCGCCGAACATCACATCAGCCATGCCGCCAGTGCCTTCTACTCGTCACCCTTCGAAGAGGCGGTGGTGCTGACCATCGACGGGGTGGGGGAATGGGCGACGACCACGGTTGCGATCGGACGCGGCAAGGATCTGGAAATTCAGCGCGAACTGCATTTTCCGCATTCGCTGGGCCTGCTCTATTCCGCCTTCACCTATTACACCGGCTTCAAGGTGAATTCCGGCGAATACAAGGTGATGGGTCTGGCCCCCTATGGGCAGCCGCGATTTCGCGACCTTATGCTGGATCGGATCGTCGACGTAAAGCCGGACGGCTCGTTCCGGCTGGATCAGCGCTACTTCAACTACGCGGCGGGTCTGACCATGACCAGCAAGGCCATGGAGGACCTGTTCGGCCACCCCGTGCGCCAGCCCGAGACGGAACCGCTGACACAGTTCCACATGGATATCGCCGCCTCTGTTCAGGCCGTGACCGAGGAGATCCTGCTGCGCATGACCCGCGCGCTGGCGCAGGAATACGGGATTCCCTCGCTGTGCCTTGCCGGCGGGGTGGCGCTGAACTGCGTGGCCAATGGCAAGATCCTGCGCGACGGTGCCTTTCGCGACATCTGGGTGCAGCCGGCGGCGGGCGATGCCGGGGGCGCGCTCGGGGCGGCGCAGGCCGCGTGGCATATGGAACTGGGCCAGCCCCGACAGGCAAAGCCCGGCGATGCCATGCGGGGCGCCTATCTGGGTCCAGCCTTCGACGACGACCGGATCGCGGCGGATCTGACAGCGGCGGGGGCCAGCTTTACCCGGCTGGACGAGGGTGAGATCCTGGCCCGCAGCGCACAGGCGCTGGCGGATGGCAAGGCCGTGGGCTGGTTTCAGGGACGGATGGAATTCGGGCCGCGCGCCCTTGGCAACCGATCTATCCTTGGCGACCCGCGCTCGGGCTCCATGCAGAAGTTGCTGAACCTCAAGGTGAAATACCGCGAGAGCTTCCGGCCCTTCGCGCCCTCTGTCCTGCGCGAGCATGTCAGCGAGTGGTTCGATCTGGACGGGGACAGCCCTTACATGCTGCTGGTCGCCGATGTTGCCGAACGTATCCGGCGCCAGATGACGTCCGAGGAGCAGGCTCTTTTCGGCATCGACAAGCTGAACATCCGCCGCTCGGACATCCCCGCCGTGACCCATGTCGATTATTCGGCCCGCGTGCAGACCGTGCATCGCGACACCAACCCGAAATATCACGCGCTGATCTCCGCCTTTCACGACCTGACCGGCTGCCCGCTGCTGGTCAATACCTCGTTCAACGTGCGCGGAGAACCGATCGTCTGCACTCCGACCGACGCCTTCCGCTGCTTCATGGGCACCGGGATCGAGATGCTGGTCGCCGGCAATTGCCTGCTGGAGAAAGAGGCGCAGGACGCCTCACTGCACGAGAATTACGAAAACATGTACGAACTGGACTGACCGGAGGAGCCCTTGCACATCTTCGGCCGCCATCGCCGGATCGCTACCATCTTGTGCCTGATCCCGGCGGGTTACTTCCTGCTGACCGCGATCTTTGCGCTGGTGCATTTTGACGATTTCGCCTCAGACCTGCCCAGGCTGCTGCGTTATGTCCTGGGGCCGCTGGCAATTGCCGCGCTGCTGGTTGGCTGCGCCTGGCTGCTGTCGCCCGACAACGCGCTGACGATGGGGATTACAGCCTGCTCGATCCTGGCCGGGATGTTCATGTTCGAGGGGTACATGCGCTGGCATAACCTGCCGCAGCGGATGGGGCTGGCCGGGATCGTCGATGGCGGAACCGATCTGGAGCGCTATGGCGGCGCCATGCCTCCGGCCTATACGATCAAGGCGCTGAATGCCAAGTTGGGGACCGAAACTCTGGCCGAGGCGGTGCTGGCCGGGACGCCCGGAGCCGAGATGCTGCTGTGCAGCCGTATGGGCGTGCCGGTCACGACACGGATCGACAGTTACGGTTTTCGCAATCCGCAGCCGGAAACTGCCGCACCGGTCGATCTGATGATCCTCGGCGATTCCTTTGCCGAGGGGATTTGCCTCGACGATGGCCAGCATTTCGTCGACCAGATGCGTGCGGGCGGGGCTTCGATCCTGAACACTGCCAGCCGGGGCGCAGGCCCCTTGTATGAACTGGCGGTCCTTGGCCGCTATGGCCCGCATTTTCGCCCCCGCATCACCGTTCTGGCCTTTTTCGAGGGGAACGACTGGGAAAACCTGTCCGTTGAAACAGAACAGCCGTGGCTGCACGAGGCCCTGGCGCCGGAGGCTGATTTCGGCCCGATCGAGTTGGATGCGGCGCGGCGCGCGGACGCGGCCCGGATCATTGCCGGCTGGTGGCAGGGCACTGCTGCCACTTTGGAGGAATATCTGAGCCGCCGGGCCTATTTGCGCAATTTCCTCGCCCTTCAGGAAACCGCCAGCATCCTGGGCCTGCACTACCCCAAGGCGGCCAGCGACAACCCGGTTTTCGAGCAGATCCTGCATCGCATGAAGCAGATCGCAGATGGCTGGCAGGGGCGGGTGGTGGTGGTCTATATCCCCGCTCTCGACCAGTTCGGTGGGGTGTTCCCGCATGGCTTTCTCAGCGCTCCGCTACGCGAGAATGTGGCGCGCGCAGCCGAGAGCGCAGGGCTGGGCATGATCGACCTGACCCCGACCTTTCGCGACTATCCCTCGCCGCTGGGCCTTTATGCGCCGGATGCGCATCTGAATGCCGAAGGCGCGGCGCTTGCCGCCGGCACGATCATGGCCGACCCGCTGATGGCAATTCCCTGACACCGCCTTGCCGAGTGGACGCTTGGTGCCGCGATGCCGTCGTTTTCCGCGCCCTGGTTGCCGAACTTTGCACATGGCCGTGCACCATCCCTCCAGCGTCGGAATGCCCTGTTTCTGGCAACGGCGTTGACAGGCAGCCTCATCATGTCTCCCGGGCTGACGACGCCGGCACGGGCACAGAATCTGAATTGGGACGGCGCGGGGGCGACAGCCCAGGGCACTGTCGAAGGCGGGTCAGGACAAGGCGGCCAGGGCTTCTGCGTGCAGTGCGGCGTTGGCCGCGGCGAGAACCTGACCTTCGGAGTGCAGGCCCAGCCTTTCACCTTTCCAGTCGGTAATCACGCCTCCCGCACCCTCGATAACCGGAATGAGGGCCATGTAATCGTAGGGATGCAGATTCATTTCGAACACCAGATCAATGTGGCCTGAAGCCAGCAGTCCGTATCCGTAGCAGTCGCCCCCGAAGCGTCGCATGGCGACCTTGCTTGAGAGTGCCTCGAACTGCGCGCGTCCCTCGGTGTCGAACGTGTCGGGCGTGGTCGTGTAAAGGATCGCGTCGGCCAGTCGGTGCCTGCCACTGGTGCGGCAAGGTCCACCATTGAATGTTGACGGTTCACCGCGCCGCCCCATCCAGCGTTCGCCTGTCGGCGGTATCGAGATGATGCCGAGTTCCGGTGTCCCGTTGAAAAGGCAGGCAATGAGCGTGCCGAAGGTCGGCATCCCGGAAACAAAACTCTTCGTCCCGTCAATCGGGTCGAGCACCCAGAGGTATTGGGCATCCAGACGTGCGTCCTCGTGCTCTTCGCCAAGAATGCCATGGGCCGGGAACTCTTTGAGGATGCTTTCACGCATCGCGGCCTCGATGGCGCGGTCAGCCTGCGTGACCGGGGAAAGGTCGGCCTTTTGTTCCACGTCCAATGGCTTGCGGAAGTAGGTCATCGCCATGGCGTCGGCCACGTTGGCGAGCCCGTCGGCAAAACGCGCCAGCATCTCCGTTTCGGGCGGCGTCGTGGAGCTTTGCATGGGTTTTCCTTGTCTGCGGGGAAGCTGGCAACGATGGTCAGCCGGCAAATTAACTCTAGACAAAATCCACAAAAATGCAAGACTACACAAATATCCCCAGAACCGCGAACAGAGGACGCGGCAATAACAAAGGGTCTCGGGAGGATCCGATCCGGGGCAGGCACTGGCACACGAACACGTGGATCAACAAGGAGAGACGACAATGAAGACCTGGACGAAATTCACCTTGGCTTCGCTGTTTGCCGTCGGCATGACGGCAACAGCCTCTGCCGACGAAATCACCGTCTACACTGCGCTTGAGGAAGAAGAGATCGCGGCCTATGTCGAGGCCGCCCAGAAGGCGATGCCCGATACCGAGATCAATGTGCTGCGCCTGTCCACCGGCAAGCTGGGCGCGCGTCTTCTGGCAGAAGCGGGCAACCCGCAGGCCGACGTGATCTGGGGATGGGCCGTCAGCGCCATGATGGATCCCCAGATCCTGGAGATGCTGGAACCCTACGCAGCCAAGGGCGTCGATGTTCTGCCTGCCTCCTTCCGTGGTGAAGACGGCAAATGGTTTGCTCCGATCGGCTACATGGGCGCGTTTTGCGTGAACACGGCACGGCTTGAGGAAAAGGGCCTGCCAATGCCCAAGAGCTGGAAGGATCTCGAGAACCCGGACTTCAAGGGCGAGATCCTGATGCCGGACCCGAATTCTTCCGGGACCGGATACCTCCACGTCAATGCGGTTCTGCAAACCATGGGTGACGAGGCCGGCTGGGCACAGCTCGAAGCCGTCGATCCGAACATGGCACAATATACTTCATCCGGTTCCAAACCCTGCAAGTCCGCACGCGTTGGCGAATACACCGTTGGTATCTCTCTGGCATTCACCGCGATGCAGTCCATCGAGGAAGGTTATCCTCTGGCAATGGTCTTCCCAGAGGAAGGCGTTGGATATGAACTGGAAGCATCCGGCCTGATGGAAAGCTCCGACAACAAGGATGCGGCAAAAGCCTTCCTCGACTGGACGATGTCTGACGAGGCAATCGGTCTCTACCAGCAGTACAAGGCGCTGATCACGGTTCCGGGTGTCGATGCTTCGCAAGCAGCTGAAAAAGCGGGCCTGCCGGCTGATATTTCGACCGTCCTGGCGAAAATCGATTTCGTCACAGCGGCCAAGAACCAGACGGCCGTGAAGGAAACCTGGAAAGAAAAGCTGGGCCGCTGATCGTGCCCGCGGCAGCTTCGGCTGCCGCCAGAAGCGCGCGGGGCTTTACTGGAGGCCCGCGCACCTTTGACAGGAGACCGATCCGCCGTGTACTTGACCGTCCGTAACGCCACCAAGACCTTCGGGTCCTTCAAAGCGCTCGACAATGTCTCGATCGAGATCGATCGACGGGAATTCGTTTGCCTGCTGGGTCCCTCCGGCTGTGGCAAGACGACACTCCTGCGGCTGATCGCCGGCCTGACGGAGCTGAACAGCGGCGAAATCCTTCTGGAGGGGACGGCGCTTTCGAACCTTCCCGCACGCAAGCGGGGCTTCGGGATCGTGTTCCAGTCCTACTCGCTCTTTCCCAACATGACAGTGGCCGAAAACATCGGTTACGGGCAGAAGATCCGTGGCACGCCGCGGTCGGAGATTTCACGGCGTGTGACGGAACTTCTGGAGCTGGTGAAATTGCCGCAAGTCGCAGGCAAGTTCCCCGGTCAACTGTCCGGCGGACAGCAGCAGCGAATCGCATTGGCCCGGGCAATCGCCGTCGACCCGCGCGTCTTGCTGCTGGACGAACCGCTTTCGGCGCTCGACGCGAAGGTCCGGGCCGAACTGCGAGACGAAATCCGCCATGTTCAGCGTTCGCTCGGGATTCCAACCTTGATGGTGACACATGACCAGGAAGAGGCGCTGGCGCTGGCGGACAAGATCATCTGCATGAACCATGGTGTCGTGGTGCAGGCCGGCACGCCGGAAGACCTCTACCATCGACCGGCGACGCGCTTTGTGGCGGACTTCATGGGGATCAGCAATCTCGTTTCTGCCGCCCCGATCCGGCGTGAATTCCCGGATCTTATGGCAAAGTGGCCGGGGGGAGCGGGGACGGAGCATGTTGCCTGCATTCGCCCGGAACAGATCGGTCTGACCCCGGCGCAGGACGGCAACGCCACGGTGCGCAGCATCAGTTTCCTTGGCAATCTCAGACGGCTTGAGGTCGAGAGCGCGATCGGTCCGCTGGTCGTCGAGACACACGGGTATAATTCCTGTCACGAGGGCGAACGCGTGAACCTGAGCATTCCACCGGAAGCCTGCACCTGGGTGGCTGACGACATCACCCACAAGCCTGCCGAGACCGCCGCATGAGCGGTGTGGAAACGATGACCACGCCTGCGCGCAGGCAACTGGATGCGGACCGGCTGCTGACACTTGTTTGCGTTGGGCTGCCACTGATTGGGCTCGTCCTCTTCTTTCTCTACCCGATGGTGATCGTGTTCCTGCGTTCCCTGACGGTTGACGATGGTTACGGGTTTGCCAACTACACAAGGGTTCTGGGGTCGACGGGGTTCTGGCGTGCGACCGAACATTCCCTGATCATGGGGGCTGCCACCACAGTTCTCAGCGTCTTCCTTGGTTTCATCATCGCGCATGGGCTCTATCGCTGCGCTTTCCGGGGCAAGTGGCTGATCCGCGGCGTGATCGTTCTGCCGCTGCTCGCCCCTTCTCTTGTGCAGGCGCTCGGGCTGATCTTCCTTCTGGGACGCAACGGCGTCATCAGCCGTGCCCTGGGTGTCGAGATCGAAATCTACGGCTTCTGGGGGCTGTTGATCGCCAACACTCTTTATGCCTTGCCGCAGGCGGTGATGATTATCGGCGCGGCGCTGGTCCTGCTGGACGCGCGTGTTTACGAAGCTGCGGAAGTCATGGGCGCTTCGCCGTCACGCCAGTTTCGCGACCTGACCTTGCCCGCGGCGCGCTTCGGGATACTCAACGCGGCTTTCGTCTGCTTCACAATCACGATCACCGATTTCGGCAACGCGGCGGTGATCGGCGGGGACTACTCGGTTCTGGCGACCGAAATCTACTCCCAAGTGGTTGGCCAGCGGAATTTCAACATGGGAGCTGTCGTCGGCATCATGCTGTTGTTGCCGACGGTGGTTTCCTATGCGATCGAGCGTCAGGCAATGAAGCGGCAACAGGTCGGACAGATGGCCGGCCAGGTGCCGTATCGGCCCTCCTTCGCACCCGTGCGCGACCCGGTCATGGCGTTCCTGTCGCTTCTGGTCTGCACCGGCATCGTCGCGGTTATCGGCATTGTCGTCTACGCAAGCTTTGTCACCCTGTGGCCTTACAACATGGCGCTGTCGTTCAAGCACTACGACATCACATTGGCTGGGGGGTATTCCTCGCTCTGGATGACCATCGTGATATCGCTCATGGCGGCGTCGGGAGGCACGCTTGCCGTCTTCCTCCTGTGCCTTGGGCTGCGCCGCCTTCCGCGCAGCGTGGCCCAGCCCATCCAGATGCTGGCCGCCATGCCGGCCGCAGTGCCCGGGATGGTTCTGGGGCTTGCCTATATCCTGACTTTCAATTCAACCGCGACGCCGCTCTACCTTCTCTATGGGACGGCGGCCCTCATCGCGATCATCAACTTCTACCACTACCACACGCAGGGTTTTCTGACGGTGATGACCGGTTTTCGCCAGTTGCCCCGGGCGCTCGAGGAAGCCGCAGACAGTCTTGGAGCTGGAATGGCAAGGACGGCCGTCGATATCATCGCGCCGTTCATTGCCCCAATGCTCGTTTCGGTGTTCTTTTTCCTGTTCATGCGGTCCATGGTAACCCTGTCGGCAGTCGTCTTCCTCACCACGCCTGACCTGAGCGTGGCGGCTGTCACCATCATGCGGCTGGACGATGCCGGTCTGACTTCGCAGGCGGCAGCCTTTTCCACCTGCGTGATGGCAGTCGTGTGTATTGCGCTTTTGAGCATGAAGGGAACGCTGGTGCTGATGGGACGAGGTAACCGGAGCAAGGTGCGGACCTGATGTGGGCGAAAGAACGTCACCGGCTCATCCTCTCCATGCTGAGCGCGAGCCAGCAGGTGAGCGCCAACGATCTTGCGCAGATGCTGAACGTCTCTCGCGAGACGGTGCGCCGCGATTTGCTGGACCTCGAAGAGTCTGGACAGGTCAGCCGCGTCCATGGCGGCGCGGTCTTGCCCGAGCCGCGTTCCGAGGAGCCCTTCCGACAACGGATGACGACGCAGATCCGGGCAAAGTCGGAGATTGCCCGCAAGGCTGCCGGACTGATCCAGCCCGGACAGACGATCCTTGTGGACGCGGGCACCACTACAGCCCTGTTTGCCCGTGAACTGGCCAAGCTGTCGGATCTGTCGGTGATCACCAACTCGATTGATATTGCCACCACGCTGCAAGGGGCGGGCAAGGACGTGCTGCTGCTCGGTGGGCGGATGGCGGCCGACGTCCCTTCGACAGTCGGCGAACTCACCCTGTCTGAAATCCGCCGTTTCCGTGTCGACCTGTGCTTTTCGGCTCCGGTTGGGGTGCATCCGACCAAGGGTGCGTTCTTCTACGACCTTCAGGAAGCCGAAATCTCCAAAGCCATGGCGGCACAGGCGCAGCAGACGGTTATTCTGGCCGACCAGAGCAAGCTTGGAAAAACCAGCAGGGTTCAGGCCTTGGAGGCCGGAGAGATCGGCAGGCTTGTGACAAACAGGGCAGCAACTGAAGAGCAGGTAGCGGCCTTCCGCCAAGCGGCCATAGACGTAATGGCTTGAGAAGCGAAAACCGCTCGATAGACAGGAGCAGATTGCACAACGCGGTACAGATTTTCTGCACTCGCGCCTGGTGGGGTAAACTGAAACGTCTGTTCAATGTCGTCTTTGTTCAGCTGTGGTGGAGGGAACGGCCATCGCGACATGGGGGATCGGTACCCGCATCACGTTGCCGCTCCGCCCCATTCATCCCAAGCCTGCGTTTCTCCCGACCTGATATAGACAGCCCATGGTTTGAGCTTGCCGGCTCCAGCCATTTTCAGGCCTCAAGGAAGGGTGCGGAAGGTCCCAAATGGATCAGCCGGGCCGGACAACGGGCAATGTTCCGTGCCGGTTTGCGGGCCCTCGACGCTTGCGACATGATACAATTGATACAAACGGCAAGGCCAAACTGAAAAG